>CAZTMG010000147.1:6729-7600 GCA_964614815.1 uncultured Rhizobium sp.
GACGACCCCAAGACCCGCGTCGGCCTGCCCGAGATCAAGGTCGGCCTGTTCCCCGGAGCCGGCGGCACGCAGCGCGTGGCGCGGCTGATGCAGACCGGGGATGCGCTGCAGATGCTGTTCAAGGGCGAGCAGATCAAGCCGCTGCCGGCCCGCAACATGGGGCTCGTCCATCAGGTCCTGCCCAGGGAGCAGATCGTGTCCGCGGCCAAGGACTGGATCAGGGGCGGCGGTTCAGGCGTCGCGCCGTGGGACCAGAAGGAGTTCCGGCTGCCCTCCAACAAGGTGCATTCGCCGGCCGGCATGCAGATCTGGCCCCCGGCGAACGCCATCCTGCGCCGCGAGACGCAGGGCAACTATCCGGCCGCGCGCGCCATCCTGTCGGCGGTCTATGAGGGCCTGCAGCTGCCGATGGACCTCGCTCTGAGGGTCGAAAGCCGCTACTTCGCGAAGATCCTGCGCTCGACCGAAGCGGCGATGATGATCCGCACGCTGTTCATGTCGATGCAGGAGCTGAACAAGGGCGCCCGCAGGCCCAAGAGCGTCGGTCCGACCACGATCCGGACGGTCGGGGTGGTCGGCGCGGGCTTCATGGGTGCGGGCATCGCCTATGTCACCGCCCATGCGGGGATGAACGTCATCCTTGTCGACCGCGACCAGGAATCGGCGGACAAGGGCAAGGCCCACTCCCACAAGCTGATGTCCGACCAGATCGCCAAGGGTCGCGCCAGGACCGCAGACCGCGAGGCGCTGCTGGATCGCATCACCGCAACGGCCGACTATGGCGCGCTGGCCGCGGCAGACCTTGTCGTCGAGGCGGTGTTCGAGGACCCGAGCGTCAAGGACGAGGTGATCCGCAAGGTCGAGGCCATCA
>CAZTMG010000148.1:0-1680 GCA_964614815.1 uncultured Rhizobium sp.
CGTGGACCACTATCTGCACGACACCTATTACGTGGTTGCGCACTTCCACTACGTGCTGTCGCTCGGCGCGGTGTTCACGCTCTTCTGCGGCTGGTATTACTGGTTCGAGAAGATGTGGGGCATCAAGTACAACGGCTTCATCGCCGGCCTGCACTTCTGGCTGATGTTCATCGGCTCGAACCTGATCTTCTTCCCGCAGCACTTCCTGGGCCTGCAAGGCATGCCGCGCCGCTATGTTGACTACGCCGACGCCTTCCGCGAGTGGCACCACTGGTCGACCAACGGCTATTGGATCACGGCCATAGCGACGGTTGTGTTCTTCATCGGACTGGTCGAGGCGATGATCCGCCGCCGGAAGGCCGAAGCAAACCCGTGGGGCGAAGGCGCGACCACGTTGGAGTGGACGCTGTCCTCTCCGCCGCCCTTCCACCAGTACAACGACCTTCCGCGGGTCAGATAACAGGGCGCAGCGCCGCCCGGCCTTACTTGCCGGCCGGGCGGCGGCGCAAGACACGATGTCAGACGCGAGCCTTGTCAGCACATCTCCTGCCGCCGCATCGGCGACGGCAATGGATTATGTGCGGCTGATGAAACCGCGCGTCATGTCGCTCGTGGTGTTCACGGCCTTTGTCGGCCTGGTCGCCGCGCCGGGCGATGTGAATCCCGTCGTCGCCGCCTGCGTCGTGCTGGCGGTCGCCCTCGGCTCCGGCGCCGCCGGCGCGCTCAACATGTGGTACGACGCCGATATCGATGCGCTGATGGCGCGCACCGTCTCGCGCCCCGTCCCGGCCGGACTCGTCCGCCGGGAGGACGCATTCGCCTTCGGCATGATCATGTCGGTGCTGTCGGTCACGCTTATGGCGCTGGCGGCCACGCCGCTCGCCGCTGCGCTGCTGGCGTTCTCGATCTTCTTCTATGCCGTCGTCTACACGATGTGGCTCAAGCGTTCGACCGCGCAGAACATTG
Organism: uncultured Rhizobium sp.; assembly: GCA_964614815.1. Classification (GTDB taxonomy): domain Bacteria; phylum Pseudomonadota; class Alphaproteobacteria; order Caulobacterales; family Hyphomonadaceae; genus UBA7672. Next base: position 967 of record CAZTMG010000148.1, read on the forward strand.
TCATCGGCGGCGCGGCCGGGGCTTTCCCGCCGGTGATCGGCTGGGCGGCCGTGACAGGCGATGCGCCGCTGGATGCCTGGCTTTTGTTCGGCCTGATCTTCCTGTGGACGCCGCCGCACTTCTGGGCGCTCTCGCTGTGGACGTCGAAGGAATACGCCCGCGCCGGCGTGCCCATGCTGCCCGTCGCCCGCGGGCCGAAGAACACGCGCCTGCAGATCCTGCTCTACACGCTCGCGGTCGCGCCCTTTGGCGTGCTGCCGGCGTTTACCGGTCTTGGCGGCGTCGGCTATCTCGTCGTGGCCGTTATCGGCGGTCTTGCCTTCCTGTGGTGCGCCGTGAGGGTGTTCCGCAGTCGCGCGGGCGATGCGGACGCCCCGGCGGACATCCGGCGCGCCAAGGTGATGTTCGGCGTCTCGATCCTCTATCTCTTCGCCCTGTTCGCCGCCCTTCTGGCCGAGCGCACGTTCTCGCTGCCCCTGCTTCACGGAGGTGCGGCCTGATGCTGGACAAGGGCCAGATCAAGGACTGGGATGGCGAGCCCGAAGCACCCGGGCCGGCCGCGCCTGTCGCACAGCCGGCAAGGTCCACAATGGCCGAAGCCATTCTCGCCCCGCGCGAAGCGATCCCGACGGGTGAATTCGTCACGCTGACCCCGGACGAGAAGCGGGCCCGCAAGCGTCGCGGCCAGTGGCTGGCGCTTGCCCTGTTCGCCTT
>CAZTMG010000148.1:1727-4132 GCA_964614815.1 uncultured Rhizobium sp.
CAAGGTCGGCGGCGGCGCAGGCGTCCCCCAAGTCTACAACATGCAGGGGTCGTGATGAACAAGCGGGCCCGCCTGACAACCTTTATCCTCTCCGGCGTCGCCGTCGGCATGCTGGGCCTGAGCTTCGCGGCCGAGCCCCTCTATTCCGCCTTCTGCCGCGTCACCGGTTTCGGCGGCACGACCCAGGTCGCCGATTCCGGCGCGAAGGAGGTCCTGGACCGCGTCGTCCGTGTCGCGTTCGACGCCAATGTCGAGCAGGGCGCGCCGATCAGGTTCCGCGCCCTGCAGCCGCATGTCGACGTGAAGCTTGGCGAGACGATGATGGCCTTCTACGAGGTGACCAACACCTCCGACCGGCCTATCCGCGCCATGGCCGCTTTCAATGTCATCCCCCACAAGGCGGGCCGCTATTTCGAGAAGCTGGAATGCTTCTGCTTCCAGGAGCAGACGTACGAGCCTGGGAAGACGGTCAAGCTGCCCGTGGTCTTCTTCGTCGCCCCGGAAATGGCGAAGGACTGGCAGGCGGACGACGTGAACGGAATCACGCTTTCGTATACGTACTACCGTGCGGCCGGCCCCCAGGCCGCCGCGCGGCTTGAGGACGCATCCGCGGTCAACTAGACCGGCGGTAGGAGATCAGGGTCAGCGGGGCAGGGCGCTTTGCCGGCTCCGCACAACTTAGGGACTGAAGCCATGGCGGGCGACGTCAAGCACGACTATCACCTTGTGAAGCCGAGCCCGTGGCCGCTGCTTGGCTCGATCGCCATGCTGGCGCTGGCGCTCGGCGCCGCAGGCTACATGAAGGGCCTGTGGTTCATCGAGAAGGGCGCGCTGTGGGCGCTTGCGCCGGGGTTCATCGCGCTGGTCTTCGTCCTCATCGGCTGGTGGGGCGACGTTCTCAAGGAAAGCCGCGCAGGCGATCACAAGGAGGTCGTCCAGATCTCCCTGCGCTATGGCATGGTGCTCTTCATTGCGTCGGAGGTGATGTTCTTCGTCGCCTGGTTCTGGTCGTTCTTCGAGATGGCCATCTTCCACACGCTGCGCGCCAACCCGCTGCATTCGGATCTCGCCAACCCGGCGCTGGAGCCGCTTCTCAAATGGTCGCAGTGGCCGGTCATGCAGACCGACAATCACCAGGTGATCCCGTTCGACCCGTTCCACCTGCCGCTGATCAACACGCTGATCCTGCTGCTCTCGGGCACGACCGTCACCTGGGCCCACCATGCGCTGCAGGTCGGGGATCGCAAGAGCGCCATCTCCGGTCTCGCGCTCACGATCATCCTGGGCATAGCCTTCACCGCGTTTCAGGTCGTCGAATACACGCAGGCCGGCTTCTCTTATGGCGGCTCGCTCTACGGCTCGGCCTTCTTCATGGCCACTGGATTCCACGGCGCCCATGTCATCATCGGCACGCTGTTCCTGATGGTCTGCCTCGGTCGCCTGCTGGCGGGCGGCATGAAGCCGGAGAAGCATCTCGGTTTCGAGTTCGCCGCCTGGTACTGGCACTTCGTCGACGTGGTGTGGCTCTTCCTCTTCGCCTTCGTCTATGTCACGCCGCATCTGGTCTGGGGCTCCGGCCCGCCGGGCGCCGGCCACTAGGGGCCATCGCGCGGCATGGGCAGGAAAGCTGCGATCCTCGGCTTCCTGGCTCTTCAGGCGATTTCGGTCGCGCTGTGGGTGTCCGCCCTGGCGCCGTTCATCGCCAGCGGACGACCGCTGGTTGAGACGGCCCAGCAGATATGGAGCGGCGGAGGCTTTTCCACGCTGGACTCCTCCTTCCGTTCGGGACGTGACGTGGTTCTCGCCCCGCAGTTCAATCCCTATGGCGTCCTGCTGAACGGCACGTGCCTGATGATCGCGGCCGGTTTGGCGGCGGTAGCCGCCGTCGTCCTGTGGCGCAAGGCCAGGGTCTGGTTCGCTGTCGGACTTGCCGTCGCCGCCCTGTTCCTCGGCGCAGCCGGCAACTGGTTCATCGCAACGCAATGGCAGGGCGACACGTCCTTCCAGCCCGGCTATCTCAACGCGGACCTGCTGTATGCGTTGTCCAAGACCTTCAACACGCTGTTCTACATCGGCTTTGCCGTATTCGCGATTGCAGCCGTCCTGGTCATAGCGGGCGTCGCCACGCGTGAAAGGCCGCTGGGCTTCCAGCTGGCCGCGATCAACTGGGCCATGCTTGCGGCAATCTGGCTCGTCCTCTTCCTTGTGCTGTTCGTGATGCCATATCCCGGTCAGGGATAGGTGATCCGATGGCTGTCTCCGCCCTTTCCGCCGGTCTTCGCTGCCGCTGCCCCAATTGCGGGGAAGGTCAGGTGTTTCGCGGCTTCCTGCGGTTCAAGGACCGCTGCGAGGCCTGTGACGCGGACCTGACCATCGCCGACGCCGGTGACGGTCCCGCCTTCTTC
>CAZTMG010000148.1:4142-7273 GCA_964614815.1 uncultured Rhizobium sp.
TGATGTTTGCGGCGCTGATCGTCGTCGTGCCCTCCGCCATGTTTTTCGAATTCGCCCTGAAGCCGCCCAGCTGGGTTCATGTCCTCATCTGGCCGCCGCTCACCTTTGCCTTCTGCCTGTCGCTGCTGCGTCCGGTGAAGGCCCTCCTGTTCGCTATTCAATGGAAGCACAAGGCGGGCGAGGCCCGCCTGGACGGCGCGCCACGGGAGTAGCGCCCGTCGCCCTGCAAGGGCTACATCAGATCCCATGTACTTCCGCCCCTATCCGGTGCTCACCCTCTTTGCCGTTCCTGCGCTGATCGCGCTGGTCGCCCTCGGCGTCTGGCAGGCCCAGCGCGCCGGCTGGAAGGCGGAACGGATCGCCGCGCTGGAGCAGCAACTGGCCGCCCCGCCGCTCCGCGTGGACGAGGCCTGCGCCGCCGGGCTTCCGGACGGCCGGACCATCACTCCGCCCGCAGGCGAGGGACCCGAAATCCGGCTGTTCGGCCATAACAATTCGGGGGAAACCGGCTGGAAACGTTTCCAGGCCGCCGCCCTGTGTGGTCGGCTGCTGCTTGTCCAGACCGGATTCGACGCCCTCGACATCGGGGGACCCGGCGGCCGGATCCCCAGGCCTCAACCCTCTCCGCCAGATCGCTTCATCATCCAGCCATGGCCCGGAAAGCCTTTCATGCCGGGCGCGAACAATCCGGCAAAAAACGAATGGTACTGGTTCGATGCGCCCGCCATGGCTGCGGCGCTCGGCCAGCCGCAGCTCGATGCCCGGGCCATTATCGTTCCGCTCGACGGGAAACCGGATTTCCTGATCCGTACGCCGCCTGAAACGCATGTTGGCTACGCTGTCACCTGGTTCGGGATGGCGGTTGCCTTCGCGGTGATATACGGGCTTTTCCATATGCGGGCTGGGCGCCTGCGGTTCGGCAGGAAAAAGGCATGAAATACGTCTCCACCCGTGGCGCGTCCGAGCCGGTGGATTTCCTCGCCGCCAGCCTCGCCGGCCTTGCGCCTGATGGCGGCCTCTACACGCCCGCCGCCTGGCCCGTGATTGCCCGCCCGAAGACGGGCGACAGCTATGTCGAAACCGCCACGCGCATATTGTCTGCGTTCGCGGGGGGAACGCTCAGCGACGCTGTGATCCGCGATCTGGCCATGCGCGCCTATGCGCCGTTTGCGCACCAGTCGGTCGCCCCTCTCACGGAAGTCGGTCCCGGCCGTTGGCTGCTTGAGCTGCATCACGGCCCCACGCTCGCCTTCAAGGACGTGGCGATGCGCCTGATCGCGCAGCTGTACGACCACATCCTCGAACAGCGCGGCGAACGCATGACGATCCTCTGTGCGACCTCTGGCGACACGGGTGGGGCCGCCGCATCCGCCTTTGCCGGTTCGAAGCGCGTCAGCATCGTGATCCTACATCCGCTTGATCGTATCTCGCCGACGCAGCGCCTCTTCATGACGGCGACCGGCGCCGACAATGTCCACAACCTCGCCCTTGAAGGCGATTTCGATGGCGCGCAGGCCATCCTGAAGCAACTGATCGGCGATGAACAGTTCAGGCGTCGCACGGGTCTCGCCGCCGTTAATTCGATCAACTGGACTCGGGTTGCCGCCCAGTCGGTCTACTTCGCGCAGGCGCAGGCGCAGCTTGGTGCCGATACGCCCATCCATTTCGTCGTGCCTACGGGCAATTTCGGGGATGCGCTCGCCGCCTATGTCGCGGCGCGTTGCGGTCTGCTCGCCAGCTTCCGGGCCACGGCCGCCGTCAACGCCAATGATGCGATGGCGCGCCTGCTTTCCGGCCATCCGCTGACAAAGGGGGAAACGGCGCCCACGCTCAGCCCGGCTATGGACATCCAGCTGCCGTCCAACTTCGAGCGCCTCTTTTTCGAAGCCACCAGCGTCAGCGGCGATTCTGGCGACAGGAAGGGCGCAACCGTGGCGAAGGCGTATGCCGAACTCGCTGCGACAGGGCAGGGCGGTATCCCGGCGGATGTCGCGAAGCGACTCGCACGACTGGGACTTGACGCCCGGCGCGTGTCGGACATGGAAACTCGCGACGAGATGAAACGCACGCTCGCCGAAACGGGCTGGGTTGTTTGTCCGCACACCGCCGTCGGCCTTGTCGCCGCCCGCGACGTACGCCATGAGGGCCCCATCGTCACGCTGGCCACGGCCCACGCCGCCAAGTTTCCCGAGACTGTGAAGAACGTCCTCGGCCTCGATGCGCCGCTGCCGCTGCGCGCCAGTGCTTTCGCCACGCGTTCCGAAAGATTCGATATCGGGCCGATGGACGTCGATTATGTCCGACGGCGTATCGAAGCCGCCGCGAAGGGCTGACATGGACACGCGCGAGGTCATCACCCTGCCGAATGGCGCTCGCATCGTCTTCGATGCGATGCCTGGCCTGCGCACGGCCTCGGTGGGCGTCTATCTTGGCGTCGGCGCGCGTCACGAGCCCGCTGCCCGCAATGGCCTTGCACATTTCCTCGAGCACCTGGCCTTCAAGGGCGCCAACGGCCTCAGCGCCCGCGGAATCGCCGAAGCCGTGGAGGCGCGCGGCGCTTCCATAAACGCCGCCACGGACTATGAGCGCACCAGCTATTTCGTCCGCTGCCTCTCCGCGGACGCGCCGCACATGCTCGATATCGCGCTGTCCATGATCTTCGCTCCCGATCTCCCGCCCGAGGAAATCGAGCGTGAGAAATTCGTCGTCCTGCAGGAGATCGGTGAAGCCGCCGACCAGCCCGACGATCTGGTGATGGAGCTGGCGCAGGCGGCGAGTTTCCCCGATCATCCGCTTGGCCGCCCTATTCTCGGCGTCGAAGCGACGCTGAAGCCGGTCACGCGTGAGGATCTGATGATCTTCGCCGCCGCCGCCTACGTTCCCAGCCGCACGGTTGTCTCCATCGCCGGGGCGTTCGACAGGGACGCTGTCGAGGCGGTCGCCCGCCGCTGGCTGGCGCCGCGTCCTGCCTTGCCTGCTCCGGTTTCGTCCGCGCCCGGGCTCCCGAAGGCCAGCGCCGTCGCCGCTGCTCGCACGCTGGAGCAGACGCATCTGGTTCTTGCCTGTCCCGGTCCGCATGCGCTGGCGGACGACCGTTTCGCCGCTCGTATCTTCGCCGAGATTTTTGGCGG
>CAZTMG010000148.1:7305-7580 GCA_964614815.1 uncultured Rhizobium sp.
AGCCGTGGGCTCGCCTACACGATCGACGCCTCGGCCGACCAGTACTCCGACGCTGGCCGTATCTCCGTCTATGCCGGTTGCGCGCCTAGGGACGCCGTCGAGGTCGTCGCCATCACGCGCGCAATCTGGTCGGACCTCGCCGCCAATGGTCCCACGGAGTCGGAACTGTCGCGCGCCCGCGCCGTCGCCGCCGCCGGCTATGCGATGGCCGCCGAGGCCCCCGCCACGCGCGCCGGCTCCGCCGCCCACGAGCTTCTCGCCTTCGACCGACTGGT
>CAZTMG010000149.1:0-5032 GCA_964614815.1 uncultured Rhizobium sp.
CTCCACGAGGTCAAGGCGGCCGACGCCGTTGTCGCGGCCCAGATCGTTGAGCGCCGCAAGCAGCGTCGCTGGCGAGAGCTTCCTGCCGTTGAGCGACACAGCATCGCCGCGTTCGAAGCCGATCTCGATCTCCGTTACCTGGTCAGGCGCTTCCATCGGCGAGAGCGTGCGCTGGTAGACATAGGCCGGCGGCTCGACCGCGGGATCTTCCAGCACCTTGCCCTCGGATGAGGAGTGCAACAGGTTGGCGTCGACCGAGAACGGGGCTTCGCCGCGCTTGTCCTTGGCGACCGGAATCTGGTGTTTCTCGGCAAACTCGATCAGCTCCGTGCGCGACCTGAAGGCCCAGGTGCGCCACGGCGCGATCACCTTGATCGCCGGGTTCAGCGCATAGGCGGACAGCTCGAAGCGGACCTGATCGTTCCCCTTGCCCGTGGCGCCGTGGGCGATGGCGTCGGCGCCGGTTTCCCTGGCGATCTCGACGAGGCGCTTGGCGATCAGCGGGCGCGCGATCGACGTCCCGAGCAGGTAGAGACCTTCATACTGGGCGTTGGCGCGGAACATGGGGAAGACGAAATCGCGGACGAATTCCTCCCGCAAATCCTCGATGAAGATGTTCTCCGCCTTGATGCCCATGAGCTGGGCCTTCCTGCGCGCGGGCTCCAGCTCCTCGCCCTGCCCCAGGTCGGCGGTGAATGTGACAACCTCGCAGCCATACTCGGTCTGCAGCCATTTCAGGATGATCGAGGTGTCGAGGCCGCCGGAATAGGCAAGCACCACCTTCTTCGGGGCGGATCTGGATGCGGACATGGTCGCCTCCCGGGCAGCAGGCCATGGCAAGCAGGCCAGTTGGATGCGCGCTTATAGCCCTCGCTGCGGCCCCCGCAAGCATGTCATCGCCTCAGCTGGGCCCGCTTCTGGCCGGGGGGAAATCACGTGCTACTGTCCCCGCGATGCGCCGGCTTTTCCCCGGCCTGCCAGGACATTTGCGAATGACGTTTCCCTGGGACCTTGGACGCTGCGTGCGGTCGATCGTGGCGGCGGCCCTGGCCGCAATCGCGAGCTGGGGCGCGCCCGCGCTGGCCCAACCTGCCTTATGGACCGTGAGGGATGCGGATTCGACGCTCTACATCCTCGGGACAATCCACCTGCTCCGCCCCGAGACGGCCTGGCGGACCGACAAGCTCGACGCCGCCATCGCCGCGTCGTCCGAACTGTGGCTGGAGCTGCCCACGACCAACACCGAAGCCATGACGGCGGACATGATTCCGCTTGTGGCGCGCTACGGCCTGGCGCCGGACAATCCGCTGTCGAAACAGCTGACGCCGGAGGAGATGAAGACCCTGGACGAGGCTGCGCGCCTGGCCGGGGCGAGCGGCGCCCAGCTCAATGCGTTCCGGCCGTGGTTTGCCGCGCTCACGATATCCAACGCCGCCGTCGCCCGCGCCGGCTACGACCCCTCGTCGGGCGTCGACAGCAAGATCGAGGCGGCGTTCCGGGCGCGCGGCATAAGGCCGAAGGGGCTGGAGACGGCCGAGGCGCAGATCCAGGTGTTCGCCGGCATGACGCCGGCGCAGGAGCTGCGCTACCTGCGCGAAACGCTGAAGGACTACCAGAACGCTGCGACCGAGCTGGACAGGATGGTGTCGCAATGGGCGAGCGCAGACCTTGCAGGACTGGAACAGATGTTCGTCACCGAGTTGAAGTCCGAGGACCCGGACCTCTACGCCGCCCTGCTGACCAGCCGCAACGCCAACTGGGTGACGCGGATCGAGCAGATCCTCGCCGGCAAGGGCGTGAGCTTCATGGCGGTCGGCGCCGGCCACCTGATCGGCCCCGACAGCGTGATCGCCATGCTGGCCGCGAAGGGCCTCAAGGCGGAGCGGGTGCAGTAGGCCGAGGCCGCCGGCCTTACAGCTCCGCCCATTTCCTCAGGAGGTTGTGGTAGACCGCCGTAAGGCCCAGCACGGCCTCGTGCCGGTCGCCGAGTTCGGCGCGGGTCCTGATGATCGACTGGTCGAGCTGGTACAGCAATGTGCGCGCGCCGTCGTCCTTCACCATGGACTGGATCCAGAAGAACGACGCCCAGCGGGATCCGCGCGTGATCTCCTCCACGCGGTGCAGGCTGGAGGCGGGATAGAGCACCATGTCGCCCGCCGCGAACTTCACGCTCTGTTCGCCGTAGGTGTCCTCGATGACAAGCTCGCCGCCGTCATAGTCCGAGGGCTCCGTCAGGAAGAGCGTGGCGGAAAGATCGGTCCGCACGCGGATGTTGGGACCCGCGATGAACCGGATGGCGTTGTCGACATGCGCGCCGAACTTCATGCCGACATCGTAGCGGTTGAACAGCGGCGGGAAGACGCGAAAGGGCACGGCCGCCGAGTTGAACCCGTTCGAGCGGGCGAGCGCCCGCAGGCTGATCTCGCCCAGCGCCCGCGCCTGGGGCGCATCCTCGGGAACCTGCAGGTTGTGTTTCGCGATGGCGGACTGCGCGCCCGCGGTGATCCTTCCATCGACCCACTGCGTGCCTTCGAGGACGGCGCGGCAATGCGCGACTTCCTCCTTGCTCAGAACGGCTTCCACCTTGACAAGCATGCGCGACCTCGGACGCTTCCTCCCATCCTATCAAAAAAGCGGGCCGGACGCCCTATGGCTGTCCGGCCCACAGGCGATCAGACGCGGTCTGGGGAGGATCAGTAGACCACGCCGAGGGTTGCGATGAAGGTGCGCCCCTGCGCGGGAGTGACCCGGTTGCCGTGCACCTGCGAATAGTAGAGCTCGTCCGACAGGTTGTAGCCGTTGAGCGAGATGCGGAACCGGTCCCAGCCATAGGAGACATAGCCGTCCAGCGAGGTGTAGGACGGGGCGATCGCCGTGTTCTGGACGTTGAGATACACGTCGTCCTGATAGGTGGCGCCGGCGCCGATCTCGAGGCCGGCCAGCGGCCCCGTGAAGTTGTAGGTCGTCCACAGGCTGGCGGCGTTCCTTGGCGTGAAGTTGATCGTGTTGCCCACGACCGAACGCGTCACGCCCCGGAAGGTGTAGGTCGTCGTCGAGTCGGTGATGGTCGGGTCAAGCCAGGTGTAGCCCGCATTGATTGACCATTCGTCGGTGATCCTGCCGGCAAGCCCGACCTCGAAGCCGGAGATTTCCTGTCCGTCGCCGGAACGGGCGATCTCCGTGCCGGTGGCGTCGAACTCCTTGGCGTTTTCCTTTTTGGTCTGGAACACCGCGCCCTGCAGCTGCACGCGGTCCTCGAACAGGCCCCAGCGGAGGCCGGCCTCGATGTTGGTGCTTTCTTCCGGATCGAGCGAGTCATTGGTCGCCGTGAGCGTGTCGCCATTGCCGACGGAGACGCCGCTCGGCCTGGCCGCAGAGGAATAGGAAAGGTAGAGCTGCATCTCGGGATACGGCTCGTAGATCACGCCGACCTGCGGGGTCAGGAAGTCGGTATTCGAGGAGAAAGCCGTATAGCAGGTGATGCCGGGCGCCGGCACGACCGGCCCGCCATTGCAGGAGGCGGTCTGGTTGAAGGCCGTGGTTTCCTGGTCGACCTCATACGTCGCCGCGCGCAGGCCGAAGGTGAACGACAACTGGTCGGAGAGCCACAGGCGGTCGCTGAAGAAGACGGACACGTCCTTGGCGACGGTGTCGCGGATGTTCGTCGGCCGGGGCGTGACCACCGGCGTGTTGCCCAGCTGCGGATCCAGCAGGCTCTTGGTTGCATCGCGCGTGACGTAACCATAGCCGTTGCGGTCGTTCTGCTGCCAGGAGGCGTCGAGCCCGACAACCAGTTCGTTGCGAAGGCCGCCGAGCGGCGCGTTGATCTGCGCGGTCGAGATCGACTGGACCCCCTGCGTGTCCTGGTCATAGGGGCCGGGGCCGCCGACGCCGGCGAGGGGGATGGTGGCCGGATTGTTGTCGGTCGCGAACACCGAGCATACGGCCGTGTTCGTCGTCGTCGGATTGGCGCAGGTCGTCGGCGTCGCCTGCCAGTAGCGCTGGTAGACGCCATAGCGCAGGTCGCTGGTGAGGGTGAGCCAGTCGTTCACCTCATGGCGCAGCCGAACCGTGAACGTGTCCACCACCGCCTCATCGCGATCGGCCGCAAAGCCGTAGAAATTGCTCGGATCGACTCCGAAGGTCGGCGCGGGACGGATGAAGTCGTTGATCGTCGGCTGGATGGTCGGCACGCCGTAATCCGGAACCTTCTGCTCGTCCTGGTGGAGATAGGCGAGCGTGACGGTCGTGCCGCCATCGAGGCCGAAGCCGATCGACGGGGCGACCCCCCAGCGTTCGGACCGGATGCGGTCGCGGCCTTCAACGCCGCTTTCGTGCGCCATCACCGCGATTCGCGCAGCGATGCCGCCGCCGAGGTTCTGGTTCCAGTCGCCGGTGACGCGGGCATAGTCAGCCCCGCCGCCGGACACGTTGAGCGCGCCGAACGTGTCCGCGGTCGGCGTCTTGGACGTGGTGTTGATGCCGCCGCCAGCCGCGCCGCGGCCGAAGGCGGAGGCCGACGGCCCCTTGAAGACTTCGACCTGGCCATAGTTGAACGAGTCGCGCGTGTAGACGCCGAAATCGCGCAGGCCGTCGGTGAAGATGTCGTTCTTGGCGCTGAGCCCGCGGATGAAGAACTGGTCGCCGCTCATGACGCCGCCCTCGCCGATCTGCGTGGTGATGCCGGGCACGTTGCGGAGCGCCATTTCGAGGGAGTTGACGCCCTGCTCCTGCAGCGTCTCGCCGGAAATGATGTTCACGACCTGCGGCGCATCCTCGACATTCACGGCGGCCACGGAGGAGATCACGCGGCGGCCGAGCACGTAGACGCGGTCGCGCTCGTCCTCGGGCGGGCGCTGGGCGGCCTGTTCCGGCTCGTCGACCGCGGGGCCGGCGGCGTCCGCCGCCTGCGCATGCGCCTGCAGGGCGGTTGCAGCGAGCGCCAGCACCAGCATGCTGCCGGCCGTGGGCAAGGCGCCCCCGCATGTGCTGGCGATGCCGCTTGCCGTGCTGTTCCGCTTCATGGAAATCC
>CAZTMG010000149.1:5054-7525 GCA_964614815.1 uncultured Rhizobium sp.
GAGCAAAGTTGCGAACGCTTCGCAGTTGCAGGGGCTTTATCCGCCAGCCCGCTGGTTTGCAAGTGCCTTGCAAGTGCATTTCCGCGGCATTCTGACGTAGGGGCGCTGGGGGAGCCGGGCCCAAAAGAGGACGCCGGCCCCGGGAGAGGCCGGCGTCAGGCGGCGCCAAGAACGATTGGGGAGGAGAGAGAAGAGAGATCGTTCCGCGCGGATATCCGGGCCCGGCCGGGGGATAGCCCGGCCGGACGCAGGATCAGAGGGTCAGGCGGCTGGCGACATCCAGCATGTAGGCGAAAAGCACGGAACCGGCGAAGGCGGCGGGAATGGCCGCGAGCAGGCCGAAAAGTTCCGGAGCCCGGAGGGATTTGGGGAGGAAGGTCATGTGCAGGTCCTTCTTATTGTCGGGGTCTCTTGCGGCCCCTGGGGAGGTTGGCTGGCGGGCTCTGTGTCCCGTCCATGTGACAGTATCTAGCCCACCTCTGATCGGATTGCAATGAACAAGATCGAAAATGTTCAATGTTTCTGCTGCATGTGCGATCACGAACGCGAGATTTTATGTTGCAGACGCTCACGACGGGTTGGAAGCGCGCCAAAAAGCGTCCGCAGGTCGGCCCTGAGGGCGCGAAGGGTCGTGCTCCGGCCAATATCGGCGCCGTTCCTGTGGACCAGCGCGGCGGCCTTGACACATTCAATGGCGGCGCGGCGCCATTTGAGGGCGAGGTCGGGGTCGTTCCGCCGCTCGGCGGCTTGCGCCTTGCGGCAGAAGCGGAGGTAGTCCTCGTGCGCCTCCACCACCATGCTGTCGATGCGCCGGGTGGGCGGGCGCGGCTTGAGGGTGTGGGCGCGGTTTCTGGATTTCATCGACATGGCGGCTCTCTGGGTCTGCGGCCGCGACCGTGCGGCCTGTGTTGGGATGGAATCGGACACGGGCGTTCATTCAGGCCGGCGACAACCGCCTGGGATGCAGCGCCCTTCCGCCACTGAAGGCATGGAGGGCCCGGGGACGCGGGAGGCCCCGCGTGATGTTGGCCTCGTCCCGAAGGACGCTGCCGGCAGAAAAAGAGGTCGCGGCTCCCGCGTCCCCGGCAGACGATTGTCGACGGCCTCGAGCAATGGCGTCTTTCAGCCATCTGACGTTGGCGCCGCAGGCGTGCGGGTCATGGCCTGTCCGGCCCATCACCCCGAGACGTCTCTGTGACCCTCAAAGCCCGGACGGTCCGATCGTCTGGATCATCCGAGCAGGGGACACCTCCTCGCACTCCCGGCATTGGCGAAGGTCAAGCATTCAACCGGGCTCTTCACGCGCATCTGCATCCGGCCCCGCATTGCTGGACAGTGCGCAACTGGCCCTCCGGCGGGGATGGACGCGGTCATTATAACCCCGTCCGGGGCCCGGCCGGTTCCGGTTGCGCGTTTCCCCCGCTTTTTCCGGGCGCGGACCTTGAAGTCGTTGCTGAAGATTTTTCTGTTTCCGCCGGATCTGGACACTCGCCTTCCCCCAAACCCGCAATCCGGGGTTGTGGAGGACCCTCCCCGTCTCGCTGGCGTCGCCAGCGACACGCTTTTCCCCGCTTGCTTCGCAAGCAAGGGAGGCTAGCGGCGGCGGGTGCGGCGTCCCCCGAGGGGCCCGGCGGTCCGAGGGCTAGCGCCGCGCCGAAAGGCCGGTGAAGAGCAGGCCGAGGACGCCTTCCATCTCAGGAATCAGGGCGTCGAGCTGTTCTGTCGTCCACAGCTGGGGGATGCGGAATTTCAGCATGGCGCACTGCACCAGATCGGCCGTGATGGTCAGATCGGCAGGCAGGGCGAAGTCCCCGGCGCGATGGCCTTCGTCGAGAATCCTTTCGATCAGGATGCGCTCCTGCGCGCGTTCCTCGGCGAGATAGTCCGGCCGCTCGCGGGCCATGATCTCGGCCAGCTCCATCAGTTTCGGATGCCGTTCGAAGGTGCGAAACGTGCGCTCCAGCCGGCAGGCGAAGAAATCCCGCAGCTTGCGCGAGGCCGAACGCCCGGCGTCCCGGATGATGTCGGCGTAGACCCGGTTGGACTCGGCGGCGAACTCCCGCGTCATCGCCTCGGCGATGTCGATCTTCGACGGATAGAAACGGTAGATGTTTCCAGCCGACATGCCGCAGTCGGCGGCGATCTCGGACATGGTGGTCTTGTTGTATCCGTAGTGAAGGATACGGTCGGCCGCCGCCTTGAGGATGGTCAGGCGGGGATCGGCCTTCTCGGCGGCCTTGTCAGTCGTCGGGGTGGCCATCATCACGCAAGGATAGGCTGGGAACACTGAACGTTCAATGAAATCTTCAGCCGGGATAGCGCAGACCGACAGGGTTTTCCAGCGAATTGGCGTCGCAGGCGCCGGCGCATGGGGCACGGCGCTGGCCACCTGCGCGCTGGCCGCCGGACGGGAGGTGCATGTCTGGGCGCGCGAGCCGGAGATCGCGGAAGCGCTGACGGCCGGACGGGGC
>CAZTMG010000150.1:0-4320 GCA_964614815.1 uncultured Rhizobium sp.
TCATGACCCGCAATGCCGTCTTGTCTTGCGCCATCGCCATCGCCAGCGCCACCGCATGCGCGACCACGCATCCGTCCATCGAAGTCGCCAACGCAGCCGAAGGCGCACTCGGATGGGCAGCACACCCCTATGCGATGCGGACGCTGCGCGCGACGACGAAGGTCAGCGGCGATGCCGGCGCTGGCTTCCTCGCCGACAGCGCGGACCGCATCGCCGACTTCCCAGCGGCGGTGTCGACCAGCGTTCCAGGCGGTGGCTCGCCCGAGGCGAACAGCCTCATCTTTGGCGACTGGTCCAGTCTCGTCATCGGATACTGGTCCGGCATCGACCTGCTGGTGAACCCGTATGAGTCGACCGCCTACTCCAAGGGCAACATCTCCATTCGCGCGCTGCTGACCTGCGACGTCGCGCTTCGCCACGAGGAGGCATTCGCAGCGGCGAACGACGTTCCGCCCGCGTCGTAATCGGTTCCAGTTGTCCCCTTGCTTTCAGGCTGGAACCGTAGGGGCCGCGCGCGTGTTGTCGCATCGCGCGCGCGGTCCCGCCTTCCCGGTGGAGATCCCGATGACAGAACAACACGAACGCCGCGCGCTGGTTGGCGACGTCCGCACCAACGGACGTCGTCTGGTTGGTTATGCGGCTGTCTTCAACACGCCGACCAACATCGCCGACTTTGTCGAAACCATCGCACCGCGCGCCTTCGCCGCCTCGCTGGCGGATGGTCACGACGTTCTAGGACTTGTCGATCACGACAGCGGTCGGCTGCTGGGGCGGACGCGCACGCGCACCCTTCGCTTGTCGGAAGATGGCAAGGGGCTGACCTTCGAAATCGACGTTCCCGACACGACGTTGGGCCGCGATGTGCTGGCGCTGGCCGAACGCGGCGACCTGGGCGGCGCATCCTTCGCGTTCAGCGTGCAGCGCGAGAAATGGGACGGCGACAGGCGCACGCTTGAACAGGTGCAATTGCACGAGATCAGCGTCGTTCACGCATGGCCCGCCTATCCGACAACGACAGTCGCGGCGCGTCGTCGCCAAGATCCAGTGATGAAGCTGGGCACCGCTGAACGCCGTCGCCGCCTTCTCGACCTGATGGAGCGCGGCCAATGATCGAAGCAATTGCCCGGGCGTGGCGCGCTATTCGGGGCGAGACGCGCGCAGCAGGTTCGACCTGGCCAGCCTTCGACGCAGGCTGGGGCATCGGGTCGCCGTCGACCATCCTGTCGAACCTGTCGGTCGCCGCGCGCGCCGTTTCTATTCGTTCGGAATTGCTCGCCAGCGTCCCGCTGCGTCTCTTGCGTCGGACGGCAGATGGGGGACGCAAGCGTGCCGACGACCTTCCTCTTGCGGCCGTTCTGAACGACCTGTCGAACCCAAATACGACGGCGTTCGAGGCCCGCGAACTCATGGCGCGCTCGCTTGATCTCTATGGGAATGCCTACGCCTCAATCGAGGCGGACAGCGCGGGTCGCGTCACGGCGCTATGGCCATTGTCGCCAACGCGCGTGTCCGTCGAACGGCTGGCCAACGGGCGACTGCGCTACCGCATCGGCGAACCCGGCGGCGGGACGCGCATCATGCTTCAAGATGAAGTCCTGCACATTCGCGCGTCGACCGAAGACTGTTCGCTGGGTCGCTCGCCCATCGCGGTCGCGCGCGGTTCTCTCGACCTCGCTCTGACGCAGGCGCAGGCGGCGCAGGCATACGCGCGCAACGGGCTTCGTCCGTCTGGCGTGCTCAGCATGACGAAGACGCTGTCGATTGCGGCGCGCGATGAACTGAAAAGGGAAATCCAGAGCGAGATGATTGGGTCCGGCAAGGCCGGGCGTATCATGATCCTCGACGCTGGGATGGAAGTGAAGCCGCTGGGCTTCAGCCTTGAGGATCAGGAATTCCTGGCGCAGCGGCGACTCGCGAATGAAGACATCGCGCGTATCTTCGGCGTCCCGCAAGGCGTGCTAGGCGTCGGTGACAAGGCGACTTACGCCAGCGCCGAGGCAGAGGCTCGAGCGCTGGTTCAGAACTCGCTTGGGCCGCTGGCCGCACGGATCGAACAGGCCATGATGCGTTGCCTGTTGACCGAAGACGGTCGGCGCAACCTGTTTATTGAACACGACCTATCGGGGCTGTTGCGCGGCGACGTGCAAGCACGCTTCCAAGCGTATCGCATCGCTCGCGAAATTGGTGTCCTCAGCGCCAACGATATCCGTCGTCGGGAGAATGAGCCGCCCATCGAGAACGGCGACACGTACCTTCAACCGCTCAACCTGGCCCCGCTGGGGTCCAACGCGAACGGAGGGGCGTGAGCGATGATCCGCCGGACGCGCATGAATGGACCGGTCCTTGCGACGCCCGCATGGCAGGCCCCCGGTCAGCCTGCGTCTAGACGCCATGAGAAGGGGGCGCTGTCATGCGCCAGAAAGTGAAGCAGGCGGACATTCAACGGGCGCTTCGCGGCGCGCGTGCTGCGGGCTTCGATCCGAAAGAATTGCGGGTCGGGTCTGATGGCGAAATCAGGGTCATCCTCGCCGACCTCCCGGCTGACGCCGACGCATCCGTGCGGGACGAAATCGCAGGATGGGCTAAGAAGCATGGCGCGCGGCCATAGGATCACATTGCCACGGGGCGTCTGGTTTCAGCCGAAGCGGCTGCGGACAGGTGAAGTCATCCGGTATGGGTACTGGGGACGCGGGCCGGGCACGGTCGCGCTGGGAAGATTTGACTCGCCGGAATTTTTCGAACGGCTGGCCGAAGCCATGCGGAAGGAACCGCCGGGGAAGGACGTCGAAAATCTCATCTGGCGCTATCGGCAAAGCCCGGAGTTTCAGGACCTGCGCCCGCTGACGCGCCGGGATTATCTTCGCGAACTCGACCGGATCAGCGACCGCTTCGGCAGTCTAAGCCTGCGGGCGATGGCCGCGCGCGAGATAGCGGCTCACATCTACGCCTTTCGCGACGAACGGGCTGGCTCGCCCCGCCGAGCCGACTATTCCATCCAGGTATTGAAGGCGCTGCTTTCGTGGGGCGTGAAACGGGGCCATTTGGAGCATAACCGGGCCGCTGGCGTCGAACGCATCTACCGGTCGCATCGCAGCGGCATCACGTGGACGCAGGCGCAGATTGACGCCTTCATGGGCGCGGCTTCCGAGCCGCTTCAGCGTGCGATGATCCTCGCCCTTGAGACGGGCCAGCGTCAGTCCGACCTTTTGGCCCTGCCATGGACCGCCGTGAAAGAGGGGACCATCCGCCTGAAGCAGTCCAAGACGGGAGTGGCGGTCACGGTCCCGATTTCGCCTGCGCTGGAAGCCGCCATGGAAACGTGGAAGCGGACAGCGGTCACCATCCTGACCAAAGTCGACGGGCATTCATGGGAGGGGAAGGGCAATGGGTTCCGGTCGGCTTGGCGGGACGCCTGCGTGCTGGCGAAGGTGGAAGGGGTGACGTTCCACGACCTGCGGGGGACGTTTGTGACCCGGCGGCTGGCCGAAGGATGGACGACGCAGGACGTCGCCATGTGTACCGGCCACTCGCTTCGCGACCTTGCGTCGCTGGACACCTATGCCGACCGCGAACTCATTGCCGACGCCACGGCGAAGCGTCTGGCGAAACGGATGCGGGAGCCGAAAACGTGAACCGTTTTGCAAACTGCCTGCAAACCGTTCCTGTTTTGCCCTGTTTCGGGATGGGCCAAGTGTTTGAAAGATATTGGAGGCCTCGCCCGGAATCGAACCGGGGTGCAAGGATTTGCAGTCCTCTGCGTAACCACTCCGCCACGAGGCCTCTGCGGGTCCGTCGCTGGCGGGGCGGCGGCCGATCGTCTTGGTCAGTCTGGGCGCGTTGCGCCGTGTGGTGCGTATGCTAAGAGCCCCGCACGCACAAGACCCCGGGGCTGCCCGGCGATTCTGGATGAGAGATAGGGACCTGTTCGTGGACCTTGAAGCCGCCCGCGCCGCGATGATCGACAGCCAGGTCCGCGTCAACGACGTCACCGACCGCCGTCTCATCGGGGCGATGTCTGTCATCCGCCGCGAGCTGTTCGTTCCGCCCGCCCGCCGCGCCGCCGCCTATGCCGATCTGGCCGTGGAAACTGGTCCGGGTCGCTGGCTGGCGGCTGCGCGTGATTTTTCCAAGCTGGTCAACATCGCCCGGATTCGACCGGAGGATCGCGTGCTCGATATTGCCCCCGGCACGGGCTATTCCTGTGCCGTGCTGTCCCGGCTGGCGGCTGAAGTCGTGGCGCTGGAAGAGGACGAAGCCGCTGCGAAAATCCTCAGGGACAGTCTCGCCGCCGCCGGGGTGACGGGTGTCGACGTCGTGGCT
>CAZTMG010000150.1:4330-7503 GCA_964614815.1 uncultured Rhizobium sp.
GCGACCTCAAGGCCGGCGTTCCCGGCAAGGCTCCCTTTGACGTCATCCTTGTGAACGGTGCGGTCGAGGACGTGCCGGCCGCCTGGCTGGCGCAACTCGCCGAGGGAGGGCGGCTGGCCGTTGCCGTGTCGGAAGGGGCGGTGCGTCGCGCCCGCCTGTATACAGCGTCGGGCGGCAAGACCGCCTGGCGGACCCCGTTCGATACGGCGATCCCGCTGCTGCCAGGCTTTGAAAAGGCCCGCGAGTTTCGCCTTTAGAGCGAAATCAACCTTTTGGCTGTCAGGCTTGAAGCCTGTGCTGGCGCGGGGCCATGCTAGGGGTGACTATGAAGCTGTCGCGCGGCCGCGTTTCCGGGGCCCGGACTATAGGGAATCCGCCATGAGAATTCTGGCCGCCATCCTCCTGATGAGCTCAGTCTCCATGCCTGCGCTCGCCCAGGCGAGCCGCGACACGCTTGGCGAGGCCATCGACTCCGCCCTGTCCAACAATCCGGAACTGATGGCGCAGCGCAAGTCGCGCGCCTTCGCCGACGAGACGCTGAGCCAGGCCCAGTCCCAGATGGGGCCGCAGGTTAATCTCAGCGCCACGGTCGGGGCCGAATATACGGTTGTCGGCCGGCAGGTGAACACCGGAACCGGCTCGTTCCCCTATGATGGCGAACAGCAGCGCTCCACTCTTGGCATAGAGGCGCGCCAGTCGATCTGGTCCGGCGGCGCGCTGAGCGCGCAGCGCGACCAGGCCCGCTCGGGCGTCGATGCGGCGCAGGCGGACCTGATCGGCGCAGAGCAGAATCTCGTGTTCAATGTTGTCACCGTCTTCATGGACGTGCGTCGTTCAGAGCGCGAAGTCGAAATCCGGGAGCGCAACGTGATGGCGCTGGGTCAGCAGGTGAAGGCCGCGCGTGATCGCTTCGATGTCGGGGAAGTCACCCGCACCGACGTGGCGCAGGCCGAGGCGCGCGAGGGCGCGTCCAAAGCCGAACTCGCATCCGCCACGTCGCGTCGCGCCAAGGCGCGGGCCGACTACGAGCGTATTGTCGGGCGTCCGCCCGTGCAGCTGGCGGATCCGCCGGCGCCGCCGGCGCTGCCCGCCACGCTGGAGGAAGCTATCGCCGTCGCCCGGGCCAACAATCCGGCGATTCTTGCCGCCCGCGCCCGCGAGACCGCCAGCGAGCGCGGCGTGGACATCGCCCGCGGCCGTCTCGGTCCACAGCTTGATGTGACGGCCAGCGCCGGCCTTGTGGAGTCGCGCCAGGACAGCACGTTCCGCGATTCCAATCTTGGCCTTTCCGCCGAGCTGCGTTTCCCCCTGTTCGACAGCGGTCTGCTGCAATCCCGGTCGCGCGGGGCGCAGCTGGAGGCCGACCGCGCCCGCTACGAGCGCATGGCGGTCGAGCGCACAGTCGCTGCGCAGGTCACCACGGCGTGGAACCAGCTGATCGCCGCGCGAGAGGAAATCGCCGCCTCCGCCAGTCGCGTCGCCGCCGCCGAAGTCGCGCTGGAAGGCGCCCAGCAGGAGCTGGCTGTTGGCGAACGCATCACCCTGGACGTGCTGGACCAGGAACGGGAACTTCTGGATGCGCAGCTGGGACAGGTGGAGGCCGAAAGCGCCGCCTACATTGCTGCGCACGAATTGCTGGCGGCGATGGGAGAGCTGCACGCGGGGCGGATCGCGCGCCAATAAGACCGCCCGGTAACCTCCGTTAACCAATTCGACACCATAGGGCGGTCTATTCCTTGATCCTCTGGGGCGGGTGAATCGCGACTCGCCGCGCCCTTCGGATTGATGAGGACGGCGATGTCTGCGGAACACGCTCAACGCGAGCCCACCATGGAGGAGATCCTCGCCTCCATCCGCCGAATCATTTCGGAGGAAGACCGCCCGGTTGAAGCCGGCGGCGATGTTCTTGATCTCAAGCCGCCTCCGCCTCCGCCTCCGCCGGTCTCGGAGGCGCGGACTGTTGCTCCCGCCGCCCGTCCAGCCCCCGAACCCGAGCCTGCCTTCGCCTCGTTCGACGAGCCGGAGGAATCCCTGCCGTCGCGCTCCATTGATGACGACCTGATGATCGTCGAGCACGAGGCTGCAGGCGAGGCCGAACCGGAGCCGGCGCCGGCCGTCACGCCGCCATCCGCGCCGAAGGCTGCTGCGATACGGACGGAATGGCGTCCGATCGAACAGGACACGCTGACGAGCGAGCCGGTCGCCGCCCAGGCTGCCGGCGCGCTCTCGAAACTCATGGGCTCTATGCTTGTCTCTTCCGGCGCGACGCTGGACGATGTGGTGCGCGAGCTCCTGAAGCCGATGCTGAAGGAATGGCTCGACGCCAACCTGTCGCAGATTGTCGAAGCCGAAGTCGCGAAGGAGATCGACCGCATCCGCCGCATGGCCCGCTAGGGCCTCGCCGGGACCGATCGCCATCAGGGGCGAAACACCGCACGACACCGGACTGACGGAACGATTTACACAGTGGGCGCGCCGCAAGGCGCGCCTTTCGTGTTTTGGGCGGGGCAGATGACAATCCGTCCGCCCCGCGTTATCCGGACCCCCATGATTGACGACCGTTTCGACCACAAGGCGGCCGAGCCGCGCATCTATAACCGCTGGGAAAAGTCCGGCGCGTTCAAGCCGTCAGGCGACGGAAAACCCTATGCGATCGTCATCCCGCCGCCGAACGTCACCGGCGTGCTGCACATGGGCCATGCCCTCAACAACACGCTACAGGACATCCTGATCCGCTATCACCGGATGAAGGGCTTCCGCACGCTGTGGCAGCCGGGAACGGATCATGCCGGCATTGCAACCCAGATGGTGGTCGAGCGACAGCTGGCGCAGGAGGGCAATGTCGGTCGCCGTGATCTCGGTCGGGAAAAGTTCCTCGAACGCGTCTGGCAGTGGAAGGAGCAATCCGGCGGCACGATCACCAACCAGCTGAAGCGCCTGGGCGCCAGCTGCGACTGGAGCCGCGACCGTTTCACGATGGATGCGGGCCTCAGCGAGGCCGTTACCAAGGTGTTCGTGCAGCTCTACAATGAGGGGCTGATCTATCGCGACAAGCGCCTGGTGAACTGGGACCCGCACTTCCAGACGGCGATCTCCGACCTTGAGGTCGAGAGCCGGGAAGTGAAGGGCCATTTCTGGCACTTCAAGTATCCGCTCGCGGACGGCGTCACCTA
>CAZTMG010000151.1:0-7223 GCA_964614815.1 uncultured Rhizobium sp.
GGGGCCGGGGCGGGTTTCGGCGGGGCCGCGGGCGCCGCGGCGCCAAGATCGCCCTCGGCGGCCCGTTCGAGCTGCGAGATCAGGTCGCGGTCATCGCCTGCAGGTTCGACCTGCTCGGCGGCCAGATGCGCGAGCAGCGACTTGATGCGGTCGATGGATGCAAGCACCAGCGTGACCGCGCCGGGCGTGACCGGCAGCGCGCCGTCGCGGAACTTGCCCAGAAGGGTCTCGCCGGCATGGGCGATGGATTCAAGACGCGGCAGGCCGATGAAGCCGCACGTGCCCTTGATGGTGTGAACCAGCCGGAAAATGTTGTTCAGCGTCGCCTTGTCGTTGGGGCTGCTTTCGAAGCGCACCAACTCCGCGTCGATCACGTCGAGGGCTTCCGCCGTCTCGGTGAGGAATTCACTGAGGAGATCGTCCATCGCTGGTTTCCCGCGCACATGAAATTTTTCGTGCTTTGGGCAACTAAAAGCCGGGCGGAGTTAAGATTTCGCTTCGGCGCATTGAGGTTCGCGGCCTGAAACGGGCTGCCAAGCCCGTATCGGGGGCGGGGTTCATCCCGCAGCATCACTTCCGTTGCGGCCGCAGCCGGATTGATCTTCGATCAGACCCTGGAGCCTGCGTGTGGAGCCAACATGACCGCGAGCCTGATCCCGATCTATGCCGGAGCGGCCTTGGCCGAAATTGCGGGCTGCTTTGCCTTCTGGGCCTGGCTGCGCAACGGACATGCGTGGTGGTGGCTCGCTCCGGGCGTCGCTGCGCTGATCGCCTTTGCTTGGCTGCTGACGCTCGTGCCGACGGATGCGGCCGGGCGCGCCTATGCGGCCTATGGCGGGGTCTACATCGCCGCCTCGCTCATGTGGCTGTGGATTGTCGAGAAGACGACGCCGGACGCGTGGGACTGGGCGGGCGCAGCGCTCTGCCTGGCCGGCGCGGCGGTGATCCTTCTGGCCCCGCGGACCGTCTAGACCGGCGGCAGCTTGCCGATGGCGGAGAGCCCGGCCTGTTGCGGCAGGGAGCGCGGCTCGAGGCTGAAGCCGGCCTCCTCCGCCAGGCAGCGCGTAAAGTAGGGCTGGATCGCGCCGCCGCCCCAGCCGCCGCCCGGCTCCCGGCCAGCCAGCGCGTCGAGCACCTCGGCCTTGAGCTTGGAGAACTGGCCGTCGGCCTGCACGTCGAGCACCAGCCTGTCGCCCTGCTCCCTGGCGGAGACCTGGCATTTCCCGCGCGCGGCGGGTTCTATCATGATGAGCGTCATGTTCATCAGGAGGCGCATCTGGCGGTTGGTGATGCGCTGGGTTTCGACCTGCCAGACCAGTTCGGTCCGGGAGTTGGTCGCGAAGAGCTTCACGAACAGATCCCTGACCTCGCCGATCGAGCAGAGATTGTCGTTTATCGCGATGATCTGGCTGCCATGGGCAAAGCGCGTGAAGCGAAGTTTCGCCTCCAGCGTGGCGAGCCCGGCGCGCAGCTGCTTCTCGCCTTCAGCCTTCATGGCCGGGCCAAGGCTGTCGTCGGACATCAGCTCGAGGCTCTGCAGCATCGTCGTCAGCGGAGACGACACATCATGGCAGATACGCGAGGCGACATAGGACGCCAGCTTCGTGGACTCCATCATGGCAACAGCTCTCCCGCCCGTTCGGGCCGACCCGGTTATCGAATCGGAAGCTAACCGATTTGGACTCCGCCGCCCACGCGAGAATTAGGACTCATCCGAGTCCTGTTCATTCCTGATCTGTTCGTCGTGCCCGCTGCGCGAACTGTGGAACGAGAGGGCGAAGAGCCCGACCGCAAGCAGCACCGTGGCTGTTGCGCCCAGGCCGAAGGCGATGACGAGATGGACATTGTCGAATGCTCCGCCGCCCGTCTCGAGCGCGATCATGATGATCATCGCAGCGACAGGAGCCAGCGCCAGGGCGAGGACAAGGAGCGTCTTGCGCGACATGACGGAAGAGGAACGCAAACGCCCGGCGGACGCCAGAGCCGCCGGGCGCGCAGCCGTTAACGAAGGTTACTGCTTCTTGCGCCAGGCGTCGGCCGCGCCGGCCTTGACCATCTCGCCCGTGGAGGCGCCCTCGATCAGTTTCAGCGCCATGGCGCCGGCAACGACCTGCACCGAGTCCCCCGTCCGCTGCGAGATCTTCGTGTACTCCGCCAGGCGGCCGGCATTGATCGCATCGACCTTGCGGCGAAGCTCGGCCGAAGCCCGGCCCGGATCGACGATGCCGAGATAGCCGTCGTACTGCTCGCCGACGATTCCCTGGGCCTTCGCCTGCTCGATCACGGGGTCGGCGGCGTGGGCGACCATCAGCGAGGCAGCCGCGAACATGGCGGCGAACCACACGGCGATCTTCTTGAACATGCTCATGACAGGCTCCTCTTCCCTGCCTCAGAACAGATCTGGGTTGGCGGCGATCGCTTCCTCGAGATCCTTGTCGAGGCGATAGCGAACTTCCTGATCGATCTTCACGTTGAGATTGATCGTGATGGGGTCTTTCGGGGCCTGCAGCTGAACCGTGGCGCAGCCGGCGGCGCCGAGCGCCGTCGCCAGCACGAGGCCAGCCGCGACGAGCGGGCCTGCGGCAGACCGTGGCATATTGCTTTCAGGCATCGCCTGCTCCTCGCGCCTGGCCGCCGCAATCATGCTGGCGGCCGCTGGATCAAACCTTGCCCCATCCCCGCGCTGCGTCAATCCGGACATCACTGTTGCGCTCCTTCTCCGGGCCCTGCCTGTTCGATCGCCGTGCGGATATCCGGCCGCTGGAACGTCGACGTCAGCAAGGGAACCAACGCGCTGTCGATGCCTATGTTCAGCTGGAACGGCGCGCCGTCGAGGACATCGGGGTTGCTGCCGCGGACGCCCAGTGTGAGCATCATCTGGCCCGCAAGATCGCCATCCAGACCAAGCTGGAGCACCTCGTACCGGAAATCCTTCAGCGCATCGAACGCCATTTTCGAATACTCGTTGGCCTGACCGGCCGCATCGCCGGCATCGCCCGTATACTGGATAACGCCGGGCCGCGTTGACTTGAGCACAGCCTTGTCGATCGCGGCTGAACCGGTCCTGAACACAATGGGGAACTCGCCCGCCACAACTCCGCCCAGTTTGATGTCGGGCAGCTTCAACTGATCCGCGAGGACGGCGAGATCCCAGTTGTCGGCCCGGGCGACGATGCGGTTCTCGCTCGCGCTGGCGAAACGGAACACGCTTGCATCGACACGGATGAAACCGCCCGCGAACGGCCAGCGCGCGCTTTCGAGCTGGATGGCGTCATAGCCGACAAGCTGGAAATCGATCACGCCATTCTCGATGGGCAGGCCCAGCGTGACCTTGTCGATGGTGATCCGCTGGCCCGGAAGGGAGCGCATGTTGAGAAGGTCCGCCACTTCGATGTGGCCGGAAACGCCCTCGAACACGCCAGCCGAGGCCAGCGCAAAGCCGAGCTTCTTCAGGTCCAGCACGCCGGAGGCCGTGAAGTCCTGCGGCGTCCATGACGCCTTCCCCGAAACATCGACACGGCCGGCGACGTTGGCCGGACCGACCAGCAACGGCGAGATATCGCCGGGCTGAAACCGGCGCGGGACGAAGATCAGCGGCGTCGGATCGAAGGCAAGCGAGCCCACGCCGCTGGCGAGGTTGTGCTGGCCGGCGACATGCGCGACCTGCACGCCCGATTTCTTCAGCGCGAACGTCCCGTCGAAACTGGCGACGCCGCTGGCGAGTCGGGCCTCGCCGTGGAAATCAAGGGGCTCATAGCGGCGCCCCTCAGTCAGAGGATCGGCGAGGCTCATCGAAAGGCCGGTGATCGCGCCCGAAAAGGCGTTCCCTTGCCCGCCGAGATCGAAGTCCGCGGCAAGGTCCGTGACGCGACCTTCATCGACATCGGCCGAGACGCCGGAAACGCGACCAGCAACTTTCCACCCCCTGCCGAGAGCAAGTTCGCCCTTAAGGTCAGGCATGCGAACGGGGACCGTCGTTCCACGCGCGTCGAGACGGAGTTCGACGACCGAAGGATCCACGTCGAAACTGGCGCGGAAGCCGCCCTGCGTGCGCCAGTCGATCGCGGCTGGGCCGAGATCAAGCCTGGCGCCGAAGCCATCGCCCTCCACCGGCAGCGACAGCCCCGCGAGACGGCCACGGCCGGCGAGGCCATCGCCCGACCGCTCGGCAAGATGGCCGACGGGCGTGTAGCGCAGGCTTCCTGCGCCGAACACGGTGTCGCCATAGGCGGCCCTGCTCCACTGGATCACGGCGCCTTGCGGCGCATCGGCGATGAAGCTCCCGCCATCCCAGCGCGCGCCGACCTGAGCCGTCCCGCGCGCGGCCGTCCATACTCCGCCGCCAAGCGCGCCATCAAGGCGGACGCCGAGGCGGCCGGAAGCCTCGCCGGATGCGCCGCGCGTCGAAAGATCGAGATCGGCAAGGTTGCCGGACACCACGCCGTCGCCGACTTTCCAGGCCTCCAGCGCGACCGCGCCGGACATGGCGAGCCTTTCAATGTCGCCGCTGGCCCTTGCCAGCTCGACCGTCAACGGCGGTGCGCCGCCGCCACGAAGGACAAGCCGGCCGCCGGCGCTCCACGCATAGTCTGGAAGGCTGAACGCCCCAATCACGTCCTTTCCCGCCGGCGCCGTCGCCTTGAGGGACACGCCGCTGGCCGAGTCGAACCCGGCGCCTGACAGCAGCGAGACCTGCATCACGCCATCCGCCAGGCGCGCCGACCATGGCGCGCGCACCGCAAAGGACTGGCCGGCGCGGTCGATCGCGCGACGCAAGGCGGCCGCATGACCGGGCAACACGGCTTCGAGCGGACCGGCGACGGCGTCGGCCAGGGCGGCGCGTTGCGGCGATGACAGGACGCCTGCACGCGTCTGCGCCGCGCCGTTGACGATGGCGACCTGGTTGTCGGCGATGCGCACGCGACCGCTGATCTCCGCCGCGCCGGCGGAGGCCTGGGGGGCGTTCAGGTCCTGCAGAGCGACGGCAAAGTCTCCAGCGGCGCCCGCGCCTTCAGGCTGGAGCAGCATGGAGGCTGTCGACGCCTTCCACTCAACGCCGGCGAAGGCGACTGCGCCGGTCGCAGCCTTCATCCCGAAGCGCTGCAGCCGGGCAAGCCAGGCTTCCAGATCGAACGGCTCATCGCCGGGCGCAGGCGCATCAAGGTCGACATCCAGCGTCGCCTCGGCGACGACGCCCTCGCGCGCGACAAGTCTGGCGAGCCGGACCTCGCCCTGCCCCACGAGTCTGCCGGCTGAGCGGCGGAGCGTGGCGTCGACAGCGACGCCGGACAGCGACAGACCCTCCGCGGCGAAACGCTCAAGATCGAGCTTCAGCGCGCCAGAGATGTCCTCGCCCGCGACGCGGACCCGCAGCGAGGCGGCATTCAGGTCGACTGCGCCGCCGCCGATGCCGAACGACGCCGGAGTCGCATCGAGCGCGAGCGTGAAGGCGCCGTCGTCTTCCGGCGTGATCCGTCCTGTCGCCGTGACGGGGCCGGAGAGCGTCTCGCCGATCAGCGTGACGCCGGCGATGGCGATACGCGGCGCGGGACCGGGCGGCTGGTCGCCGGGGCTGGCGAATGTCGCGACGGCTTTCTCGAGATCGCCGAAGATGGAACGGCGTCCCGTCAGGTCGAGGCGCACGGACAGCGCATCGCCGTCAACCGCAGAGACGCGCGGCGAGAACGGACCATCCCACGCGAGACCGATCGTCAGTTCACGTGCATTCACGGCTGCGTCAGCCGCGCCGGGCGCACGCGCATCCACGCCGGTTAATGTGAGGCCGCCGAAATCAAGACGTGTTATCGAAAGCTTGCAGGCAAGACCCTGGTCCTCGCAGATCCCCCGGGCGATCGTTTCGGCGATGGGTTGCCTGAAAAGCCACAGGCCGCCGCCGAGAATCGCAAATGAGGCGAGAAAGAGGCCGCCGATGCGGCCAATCGAAGCCTTTCCGCTTTCTGGATCAAGCTTTTCTTCAGTCATGCCGGGCCAAACTGTGCATTCGCGCTTGTAGAGTAGCACCTGAACGTTTTTATTTGTGGCCAAGGCCCGCAGCATCCACACCTGATTGCGGGGAGGCGGCTGGCCGGACATCCGGTCCGCAAGGAACTCTCGGAGCACCCATGAAAAGCGTGTGGTTCGATTGGGGGGTGGGTGCGGCTGCAGCTGTGCTTATCGGGGCGGGACTGGTTGCAGCCGGCGCAAGCACGCGCATTGTCGAGGCGGAAGCCAGCCATGACGATACGCCTGATCCGCGAGAACTGCTCGCCTCGATAACGAGCGCGCGCGATCTTGACGGCTCTCTCAGCGAGATGAAACGCGCCTCCGTCCTGCGCAACGAAACCTTGTCGTCGGTGCTGGACCGCATTGGCGCGCCGCGCGCGGAGGCCAATGGCGCCGTGTTCGCCGCCTCGCAGCTGATCGACCTGCGCACCATGCGTCCGGGCGACGATGTGACCGCATGGCTGGAGACGGACCCGGACGGCGCGGTTCGGCTGACCGGGCTGTCGCTGCGGCCCGAGGCGGAGCGGCAGGTGCTTGTCTCCCTGGCGGCGGACGGCACGTGGACCTCGCACGAGCTGAAGGCGAAACTGACGCCCGGCATCAACTATATCTCGGCTGACGTGGATCAGTCGATCTACACGACGGCGCTTGGCCTCGGCGCGAGCGACCAGCAGGTCGTCGATTTCGCGGACATCCTTGGCTACGACATCGATTTCCAGCGCGAGGTGCATCCGGGCGACCGCTTCGGCATGCTGTACGAGACGTTCGAGGACGAGCGCGGGCAACAGGTGAAGACCGGCGTTGTGCTGATGGCCGAGATCGACGGCGCGGCTCTGACCAAGACATTCTATCGTTTCACGCCGTCCGACGACGGGCAGGTCGACTATTTCGACGCCAACGGACAAAGCGCCAAGAAGTTCCTGATGAAGACGCCGATCAACGGCGCGCGTCTTTCCTCCGGCTTCGGCAACCGCACGCACCCGATCCTCGGCTATACCAAGCTGCACAAGGGCACCGACTTCGCCGCGCCGACGGGCACGCCCATCTACGCCGCCGGCAACGGCGTCATCACGAGCTACGGGCCGAACGGTTCGTTCGGCAACTACGCCAGGATACAGCACGCCAATGGCTACACCACCACCTACGCCCATATGAGCCGCTTCGCGAAGGGCCTTCGGAAGGGCAGCTCCGTGCGGCAGGGCCAGGTGATCGGCTATGTC
>CAZTMG010000151.1:7233-7445 GCA_964614815.1 uncultured Rhizobium sp.
ACCGGCCGGTCGACTGGCCCCCACCTGCACTATGAGGTCCACGTCAACGGCAAGCCGGTGAACGCCATGAAGCTGAAGCTGCCCACGGGCCGCAAGCTCGAAGGCGAACAGCTGGAGGCGTTCAGGGCCGAGATGGCGCGGATCGAATCGCTGCGCGACCAGGAGATCATGGAACGCCAGCTGGCGGCGACGACGGCGCCGGCGGCGTCCCC
>CAZTMG010000152.1:0-3148 GCA_964614815.1 uncultured Rhizobium sp.
GGTTCGATTCCCTTCACCCGCTCCAGAACCTCTCTGCACCATGGGGGGTCCGTTGCCTGCCTTGGCGACCCGGGTTGGCCCGCAAGCTTTTCGACAGGACGGGACACCCGGCCGCATTTGCGCTCCGCGCGTAGCCCGTACGGAAGGGACACTCACAATGGGGCGGGTCGCCTCCCGTCCACGGGTTCGTGAATTGCTGGATTGACGGCAGAGTAACCGATAATCGTGCTACTACTTAGTAATGATCGTCCGGGGTAGCGCCATGGACCAGTCCAGCGGCGCTTTGGCGATCACGGAGGGGACCAGTCGTATGGATGCAAGCGTGGTTGCGCGCCTGCTCGAGCAGACCGCCCGGGCGATCTATGAATCACGGGGGCCGAAGGCCATCCATGCCGGTCAATGGGCCGTGCTGCGCTATCTGGCCCGCGCGGGACGCCAGGCGCGGACCGTCGGCGGCGTCGCCGCCTATCTTGGCGTGACGCATGCGCCAGCCTCGCGCGCCGTCGCGTCGCTCGGGCGCAAGCAGTTCGTCGTGGTGAAGGCCGATCCGGAAGATCGCCGGGTTCGCCGCATCGATCTCACCCCGGCGGGGCGCGCGCTGCTGGAGCACGATCCGGTGCACAGGCTGACCTCGGCCATCGAGGAGCTGAGCAGCGACCGCCAGAAGGAACTCGCCGCCACGCTCGAACAGCTGTACAGCCAGCTGACGAAAGCAGGTTAGGCAGGCGTCGGTGGCTGAATCCCGGGCCCAGTATTCCGCCGACAAGGCGACCGCCTACCGTGAACTCGTCGCGGAGGTGTCCGGCGTGGTCGCGGGCGAGACATCACGCACGGCGCGCTTTGCCACCACCGTTTCCCTGCTCAAGGCGGCGTTCGGCGACCGGTTCTTCTGGTGCGGCTTCTACGAGGTCGACCCTCGCAAGGAACGCGAGCTGGTCGTGGGCCCCTATCAGGGCACGCTGGGATGCCTGCGGATTCCGTTCGACAAGGGCGTGTGCGGGGCGTGCGCTTCGGCGCGCGAGACGATCATCGTGCCGGACGTGCACGCCTTTCCGGGCCATATCGCGTGCGACAGCCGCTCAAACTCCGAGATCGTGGTGCCGGTGATCGACGGGGCGGGCGAGCTGCTGGCCGTGCTCGATGTCGACTCGACGGAGTTTGCCGCGTTCGACGAGACGGATGCGCGCGGGCTCGAGGCCGTATGCCGGGCGATGCTGGCCTGAGGCGGCTTCGCGAAACCCGAAAGCATTCTGCCTCAGCCCGCCTTCACCCACGTCCCGTCATCGCCCTTGCGATAGAACGTGAAGCTGGCCGGGTCCCAGGCGGGATCATCCTGACCGAGCATGTGGAAGAGGGCGTAGGTCTGGCGCGCCTCCCAAAATTGCACGGCCGACATGGTGTAGCCATTGGGACCGCAGGCGTCCCACGGATCGCCTGCATTGAGCATCTCCAGCTCAGTGGCGAGTTCGACATTCGGCGCAAGCTCGAAGGCGGCGCCGGCGACGACGGCGTTGGGCCGCGGGCGGACTTCACACCGTGAGCGCTGGTCTTCCGGCGCACGGGACAGCGTTTTCATCGCCGCCTGCTCGGCTGTTTCGCCGGGACCGAGCGGGAAGAATTCCAGCATGAACAGCGCCTGGTCGCTGGGGGTCCCGTCCATGCGGTATTTCACATAGTTCTGGACGGCCTCATATGTGTTGGGCACCCAGCCTTCGGCAGAACAATCCTGCGCGCGAAAGACGATGGCGTCGATCGGCGTGAGGCTGACCTCCTGCGTGCGCCAGACGCAACGGGTGGCCAGCTTGGGCGCCTGCGGATCGATCTTCAGGAACTGCGTCTCGACCGCATTGCTGCAAAGGCCGGTGAGCGGCAGCGGCGGCCCGCAGCCCGCAGGGTCCGCCGTCGCGGCGGTTTCGGCGACGACGACCTCTGATGTGGCCGGAGTCTCGCCGCTGCAAGCGGCCAGCGCCAGCACTGCCGCAGGCAGGCATTTCCAAACCGTCATCTTTCGCCCCTGAATCAGCCGCGCCATTTAGCGCCGCGACCGTGACAGGCTCAAGCGAGACGCTGCTATCTTGGCGCGGTCGCAGCGTACTTCGCCGCTGCATCCGCCCATTTGTAGGGCAGGGTGTCCGGTATGATGCTGACCTCGGTCGAGAACTTGAACGGGGCGGAGGGAAGGCCGCTGTCCCATTCGGCCTCGACAAAGAAGGCGGTGAAGCCTTCGGTCGGCATCGGGACCTGGGCGAAATAGGTTCCATCCTCCTGCGGAGCGAGCAGGGTGGAGGTGTAGATCGGGCCGACGGATTCGATGCGGAAGTCGCGTGCCCTGGGATTGTGGGCCTGCCAGAGGCGGACAGCTTTCGGCGGATCGAGCGGGCGGAAGGCGATGCCGTTCACGTCGACCTTGTGCCAGATGTAGTCTGGGCGCTTGCCGCCGGTGATGACGGAATTGTACCAGGCCAGCATGGAATCGACCGCGTCCGAGCCGGCGAGATTGTGGGCCGTGTTCTCGACATAGCGAAGGCGTTTTTCCTGCGGCAGGCCCTCGTAATAGAAGCGCGAATTGTCAGGCAGGAAGAACTGGTCGCCCGAGGCGTTGACGATGAATTTCGGGATCGTGAGGCGGGCGCGGGTCCGGTAGTTGTAGGGATCCTCGATCGCGAGCACGGCCTGGTATTCCGGCGTGCCGATCTTGTGGGGGAAAAGGCCGTGATTGACGTAGTCCTTCAGCGATGGCGCGAAGAAGCCGAGCACCTCGAAATGATGGCGGGTGATCTCTTCCGAGTTCAGCGCGTCGATGACGGTGGGCATGATGCCGATGACGCGATTGTCGACTGCGCCGACCAGCCAGGTGGTCCAGCCGCGCTTGGACGCGCCGGAGACGACAAACTGGTTGATGGGGATTTGGCCGCCCGCCTCTGACCTCATGAACTCCTGCGTCGCGTCCATCGCCTTGACGCCGGCCTTCACCATGGCGAGGCGGACCAGCCATTCGTCGTCCTTCGTGGTGAAGTGTTTCACGCGGGTGTAGGCGATGATGTCGTCTTCCCAGCGCGGCGTGTCGGGGCTGTCGGAGAAGCGCAAGGGCTGGTTCGGAACCATGCCGACCTCGGCCACGACCGAGCCGGTTTCCTTCGCGAAACGG
>CAZTMG010000152.1:3158-7439 GCA_964614815.1 uncultured Rhizobium sp.
TACACTCTTTCTACACGACGCTCTTCCGATTTGTGTCGCCCTGCCAGATGAAGAGCAGGGCCTTGTCGTGCTTCACGACATCGGGCCGGGCGATGGTGAGCCAGTGCTTCCAGACCGGCTTGTCGACATCGGCTTCCGAGCGCCAGGTCTGCGACGTCAGCTCCAGCACATAGGAGGTGACGCCATCGCCGGGCTGGGTCGAGACCAGCTCCCACTTGTAGGCGGGATCGGGCTTGGCGACGTAGGCGTCGAGCGCGGTCTTCTCATCCTCTTTCACCGACAGATCGGCGGCGGCTGGCGACTCCGCTTCCGGCGCCGGGGCCGACGGGCTGCAGGCGGCAAACGCCGCAAGGCATGCGAACGCCATCATGGCTTGTCGGATCATCTTTCCCTCCCGGTCGGCTGTGTCCGCCGCATGCCGGCAGGGTAGATCAGGCGCATGCGCCTGTCATGGGCAGGACGCGCCAGTCATGTCGCACATGGCGGCGCGGCGGGTTGACGCCAGCATGACAAGCCCCGGAGCATTGCCGCCCCGGGGCCGCCTCATTCACGCGTCAGCCGTCAGGTCGCCGCGGGCTTGCGGCCCAACGCCCGGAAGACGAGAACGAGGCCGAGCGCCAGCGAGACAAGGATCATCGCGAGCTGAACCATCTGAACCGGGTCGGTGGAGGCGAGGCCCTCCATGCCGCCGAAGATGTAGCGCGCAGCGAGACCGCCGGCGCCGCAGATGGACAAGAGGATGCCGACGCGCATGCCGCCATCCGTCACCGCCTTGCCGGCCTTGATCTCGCGGTTGATCGCCATCGCCTCGAGCACGAGGAAGATGAGCGCGACGAGGAAGAAAGGCGTCATCCACATCAGCGATTCCCGCAGGCCATCCTGCGCCGCAAGGGCCGCATCCATGCCGGCGGCGATCTTGGCCGTCGCGAAATTCGTCGAGAGGATGCCGACCAGGGTCGGGCCGGCGCCGAGCCCGATGAAGTTCAGGATCATCAGCAGGATGGCGCTCGACATCGTGCGCTGCGAGGCCTTCACCGAGTTGTTCACCAGCGCGAGCGCAGGGGCCAGGTAGAAGATGTTCAGCAGCAGCGGCAGCAAAAGCAGGGCGAGGGCCATGGGCCAGTCCTGCGCTTGCGTGTAGAAATACCAGAATGGCGTGGCCGCAGCCATCGCGATCAGGGGCACGAGCGCGTACCAGACGCGCGAGCGTTTCGCCATGCGATCGACCACGGCCCCCGAGGCGATCGTCCCGATGCCGATGCCGACGCCGACGACGAGGGCGTACCACAGCGACAGTTCATCCGGCGTGATCTTGAGGACGCGGATCAGGAAGGGCGCGTTGAAGCCCAGCGCAGCGTAGCCGACGAGGGCTGACAGGCCGCAACCCAGCGCGCACCACAGCAGGGCTGGCCGGCTCATGAACTCCCAGAAGGTCTGGCCGAAGCTGGAACGTTCTTGCGCGGCGGCGGGCGCATAGCCCGGGTCCATCGCGCCGCGCTTCGGCTCGCGCACGACCAGCAGCATGACGAGCGCGGCGATCACGCCGGCGACGCCGATGGCGATGAAGGCCGTGCGCCAGCCGAAATGCTTGTCGATCTGGGCGCCGAACGCGATTGCGGCGGCCTGTCCAAGCGGCACGCCCATGGAGAAGATCGCCAGCGCAAGGCCGCGCTTTTCGGCGGGGAAGTAATCCGAAATGATCGAATAGGAGGGCGGAGCGCCAGCCGCCTCGCCGACGCCGACGCCCATGCGGGCCGCCAGCAGGGTCGGATAGTTCTGCGCGATGCCGCACAGCGCCGTGAAGGCCGACCACAGCGTGGCGCCGGCATAGAGGATGTTGCGGCGGCTCGTGCGGTCGGCGAGGAAGCCGACGACGACGCCCAGAACGGTGTAGACCAGCGCGAACCAGAAGCCGGTCATCCAGCCCATCTGCGCGTCCGACAGGCCCACCATCTTGCCGTCGGGCCCTTCCGTGAGGAAGGCAGGGTCATTCTTGATGGACTCGATCAGCACCGACATCAGCTGCCGGTCGAGGAAATTGAAGATGTAGATGAAGCCCAGCATGGCCAGCACGATCCAGGCGTACACGGTCGTGCGTTGCGCGCCGGGCGGCGCGGCGGTGGTGTCAGTCATGGGTCTCCCTCCCGGCGGGCCGTGTCCGGCCCTTCTTGATACGCGGTAGTTTCCATATCGGAGGCGGATTGGCCAGCCGCTTGTCGCCGCAGGGGAAAGCCCTCCATGCCGCGCCTGCGAAAAGTGGCGTCCGGCCAGCTTGATCTGGAGCCCGCGCCAGAGCATCTAGCACGCGCACAATCTCCCCGGCCGCAGGACACCCCCAATGCCCGCCTATCAATATGTCTATCACCTCGACGGCCTGACCAAGATCTATCCGGGCGGCAAGAAGGTGTTCGAGAACATCCGGCTGCACTTCCTTCCCGACGCCAAGATCGGCGTGGTGGGCGTGAACGGCTCGGGCAAGTCGACGCTGCTCCGGATCCTGGCGGGGCTCGACACCGAGGGCATCGGCGAGGCGAAGCCGGCCGAAGGCGTCAAGGTCGGCTACCTGCCGCAGGAGCCGAAGCTCGACCCCTCGATGACGGTGTTCGAGAACATCGCCTCCAAATGCCCCGAGAAGATGATGGTTGACGAGTTCAACAGGATCTCGGCCCAGCTCGGCGAGGACTATTCCGACGAGCTGATGGAGAAGATGACCCGGCTGCAGGAGCAGATCGACGCGGCGGACGCCTGGGACATCGACTCCAAGATCGAGATGGCGATGGAAGCCCTGCGCTGCCCGCCCGGCGATGCGGATGTCGCCAGGCTCTCCGGCGGCGAGATCCGCCGGGCGGCGATCTGCCAGCTGCTGCTGTCGAAGCCCGACATGATCCTGATGGACGAACCGACCAACCACCTCGACGCGGAATCGGTGGCGTGGCTGCAGAACTATCTCATGAACTTCCCGGGCTGCGTGATCCTCGTCACACACGACCG
The DNA here is from genome assembly GCA_964614815.1 of uncultured Rhizobium sp. GTDB lineage: Bacteria > Pseudomonadota > Alphaproteobacteria > Caulobacterales > Hyphomonadaceae > UBA7672. Next base: position 6,150 of record CAZTMG010000152.1, read on the forward strand.
CTACTTCCTCGACCAGATCACGAAGTGGATCCTGGAACTCGATCGCGGGCAGGGCATCCCGTACGAGGGCAACTATTCGACCTGGCTGGAGAAGAAGGCCAAGCGCCTCGCCCAGGAAGCGCGCGAGGAAGAGGGCCGCCAGAAGACGCTCAACCGCGAACTCGAATGGGTGCGCTCGTCAGCCAAGGCCCGGCAGGCCAAGTCCAAGGCGCGCATCCAGGCCTATGAGGAGATGGCGTCCAGGGCCGAGCGCGAGAAGATCACCACCGCACAGATCCGCATTCCCCCGGGGCCGCGCCTCGGCGCCAACGTCATCGAGGCGCAGAATCTGAGCAAGGCGTTCGGCGACAGGCTTCTGATCGAGAATCTCTCGTTCAAGCTGCCGCCGGGCGGCATCGTCGGCGTCATCGGACCCAACGGGGCGGGCAAGACCACGCTGTTCAAGATGATCACCGGCCGCGAGAAGCCCGACAGCGGTACGTTCAAGATCGGCGAGTCCGTGAAGCTCGGCTATATCGACCAGACCCGTGACTCGCTCAACGACAGGAACACGGTCTGGCAGGAAATTTCCGGCGGGCTCGACATCATCGATGTCGGCGGCGTCGAGCAACCCAGCCGCGCCTATGTCTCTGCGTTCAATTTCAAGGGCGTCGACCAGCAGAAGAAGGTGGGCCAGCTCTCGGGCGGCGAACGCAACCGCGTCCATCTCGCCAAGATGCTGCGCGAAGGCGCCAACGTCCTCCTACTCGACGAGCCGACCAACGATCTCGATGTCGAAACCTTGCAGGCCCTCGAAGCGGCGCTGGAGGATTTCCCCGGCTGCGCCGTGATCATCAGCCACGACCGCTGGTTCCTCGACCGCATCGCGACGCACATCCTCGCCTTCGAAGGCGATTCACACGTCGAATGGTTCGAGGGCAATTTCGAGGATTACCTCGCCGACAAGAAGCGCCGTCTCGGCGCCGACGCCGTGGAGCCCAGGCGCCCGACGTTCAAGAAGTTCGCGCGGTAGGACCCCCGGACCGAGGGGGTCTTGCGGCCATCCATCCGGATGGCGCCCTGCCAGCCGGCGCTACGCCGCGCGGATCCGGCCGGTGCCGTCCAGCGGAACGCCCTTGGGCCAGATCTGCTCGACCCGTTCCGGCGGGACCCCCATGAGTTCGGCGACGCGGCGCAGCGAGGGCTTTTCGCCGCGCTCCAGCAGGCTGTCCGCCGCCGTGGCGATCAGCTGCGGCGTCACCGGCGTGGATGCGACCGGTTCGGGCCGCGGCGGAAGCTCGACCGGCGCCA
>CAZTMG010000153.1:0-1323 GCA_964614815.1 uncultured Rhizobium sp.
AGCAGGGCGGAAATGACCACCACGTAGACATACTGGGTCCACCACCCCTGTGGGCCGCCGATTGAGCCATCCGCTGCAAATTCGAGCAGGATCAGTCCGGCGGTGATGGGCGCGGAGATCAGCAGCGCCACGACCGCGATCTGGAGGGCGGGATGGCTCGCCCTCATCCAGCGATCAAAGACCAGCGGATTGACCACGGCCGCCGAGACGATGCCAATCGCCATGAGACCGCTCCAGTAGACCCAGCGCGCGACCATCGGAATCGCGCTGGTGCCGTACACGCCAAGCCAGGCGAACAGCATGCCGAGGGCAAGCGCGATCAGGGCTCCCCGCAAGATACTCACAGCCCAGGCGGGCAGGCGGAGGGAGGACCGCGTCGCTTGGCTGTTTTCGGGCTTGGTCACTGGCGTTTCGCGGGAGGTTCAGGACTGCATTTCACGCTTCGTGAACGGTGTAACCCGTCGTTTGACGAAGCAAAACCGCTCATTCGCGCAATTGGCGTGGCGGCGCTGGCGCCGACGCAGGACTCTGGCCGGGTCGGCGCCAGCGCCGGCGAGTATCGACACGAAACCCCGAGCCCACGGAGTTCCTCCCATGAAGCCCCTCCCCAATCTGTCTTCGCTGCTGTCGGCCGCGCGTCTCGTTCCGGTCGCCCTGCTGGCTGTCATGCCCGTCTTTCTTGCCGGGTCTTCGGCCGCCGATCCCGCCAAGGCCCGGCTCACGATCACGGTCACCGATATCAGGGAGCACAGGGGCTCGCTGATGATCGCCGTCTTCGATGAGGCCGGGTATGGCGCCGACAAGGCGGTGGCGGGCCTTTCCGTTCCGGTCGCCGGCGATACGGCCGCGACGACAGTTGATCTCCCGCCAGGCCGTTACGGAATCAAAATGTTTCACGACGTCGATGGCGACGGGAAAATGGGAACCAACCCGTTCGGCATGCCGATCGAGCCCTTCGCCTTCTCGAACAACGCCCCGGCCCAGTTCGGCCCGGCGACGTGGGACGCGGCGGCCTTCACGGTCGAAGCCCCGGCGACCACCCATACGATCAAGTTGCCCTCGTAAGCCAGACCCAGAGACCGGAGACAGACCCATGAACCTCTCCCGCCGCCTCTTCCTGCATTCGGGGCTGATGACAGGCGCTGCCCTCGCCATCGCGCCGAACGTGCTTGCCGAGCCCGCCCTGCCGGGGTGGCATGTGGGCTATGAGAATGCGCCGGCGCAGGGCTTTGCGCCTGCCGAGATGAAGCTGGTTTCAGGCCGAGCGCCTGCCGGGCTGTCCGGGACGCTCTACCGCAACGGTCCGGCCTGGTTCCGGCATGG
>CAZTMG010000153.1:1338-6444 GCA_964614815.1 uncultured Rhizobium sp.
CTGGTTCGACGGCGACGGCATGGTGCAGCGCATCGTCATCGGCGCGGGCAAGGCGGTGCATTCGGGTCGGTTCGTCGACACTCCGAAGCGGCGGCGCGAAATGGCGGCGGGCAAGTTCCTAGCGCCGGGCTTCGGCACGGTGGGCGATCCGGGCTATCCGGTCGGCTCGTCCGACGATGTGAACCCGGGCAATATCTCCGTCATGATGTCCGGCGGCGAGTTGCTGGCGCTGTGGGAGGCGGGCTCGCCCTATCGTCTCGATCCGGTGACGCTGGAGACGAGGGGTCTGAAATCGTTCCGCAGCGACCTCAAGGGGATGCCCTTCCTCGCCCATCCCAAGCGCGAACCGGATGGTCGCGTCTGGAGTCTTGCGATCAGCGGGCGCCGTGTCGGCATCTACAACCTCGATCCGGACGGCGCGACGAAATCGTTCGGCATGGTCGATATCGGCGCCAGCCACTACATCCACGACTGGGCCATGACGGATCGCAAGCTCGTGATCCTTTGCCAGCCGTGGATCCAGACGAGAAACATTCCCCCTTTCATCGACGGCTTCGCGTGGAGACCGGAAGAGGGGATGAAGTTCCTGATCGTCGACAAGGACGACCTGACCAGGACCCGCTGGGCGCAGGGACCGGCGCGCGCCTTCTATCACACAGGCGCGGCGTGGGAGGAAAACGACGGGACGATCCGGCTCGACGCCGCTTTCTATCCCGAACCCGTGCTTGGTTCGGGCGGCGGCGCACAGGAAATCCGCGGGACGTATTCTGGCGATCAGGCCAGTTCGAGGCTCACCATGGCCGTCATTCCATCCTCAGGCGACGTGAAGATGGTCGAGACGGCGATCGCGGGCGACTTCCCGCAGGTCGATCCGCGCCGCCATGGCCTTTCACGCAAGCTCACCACGATGGTGACGGGTTCGAACGAGGCCCAGCCTGGCGGCAATGCGCTCGCCGTACAGGACTGGTCGACCGGCAAGGCGCAGACCCACGATTTCGGCGCGCACTACATGGTCGAGGAGTTTCTCGTCGTTCCGAAGCCCGGCAGCGTGGCCGAAGCCGACTCATGGCTGATCGGCACGGCGATCAACACGCAACTCAGGCGCACCGAGGTGCACGTGTTCGACGCGGCGCATGTCGGCGACGGGCCGGTCGCCGTCTGGCAGGCCGGCTATGCCTGGCCGCTCGGCTTCCACGGAACATGGGCGTGATTTGATGCCGCGACGACGGGTGGGGATTTGCCTCCACCCGTCCGGACGCATCGAATCCGCGCCTTTTCCTCTCGTTCGTCCTGAAGCAGATTGCGGGGATGGTTGGGGACGCACAATTCACCTTCAGGGGCACGCGACTTACGCGGTACACTGTGACCGTCGGTTCGACAGGCATTCGGATTGCCTATGTCACGCCTATGGAAGGGGCGTCTCGCCAGTATTCCAGTTCGCGGGAAATCGCGTTTGCCAGCATCAGGTCCGCGACTGTCTGTGAGTGGCAGGCGGGGCAGAGGGGTGGTGAAGCAACTTATCTGCACTCCGCACCCGGCGGCACGGCGATGTTCATGAGTTCGCCAGTCTGGGCGGGCGAAGGCCGCGTGCAAACGCGTGACAGGGCAATGTATCTTGCAGCCAGCGCCGCCGTCTTCGAGGCTTTGGCGGCCGCCCGGCCTGACCTGCGCGTCCGGAACGGCAGGCCGCGCGCCTGGAAGATGCGACGCGGTGTTTATCTTGCGTTGTTCGCGCCTGCCGTGTCCGGTCTCTTTCTGTGGCTGACAGATGGACAGGCGCCTGACGCACTGCGCTACACGGCAGTTGCCGTCATTCTGGCCATGGCGGTGTTCCACGGCGTCTACAGACAGCGGCTGCTGTCGCGGCCTGGCGACGCCTAGGTCGCCGACGTTGCCTTATGGATGGGGAAGCGCGTTCCTGCGATCGGCCCATGGGGCGCCGTGCCCGGGGATGTCTGACACATCGCCGGACCGCGCCTTTCGCCACAACAAAAATTTAGACGCGCGTTGCAGCGAAGCGTCGTAAGGCTGGCTCAAACAAGAGCGCCCGAACGCCGAAACGCCCGCATGACCGTCTATCGGAATGTCGCTTCCCTGATTCTCGCCGTGATGCTGCTGCAGGCAGCCTCGGGCATCCTGAGCGTCACGACGCCGCTGGCGCTTGACTACATGGGCGCATCCGCGCTGGGCGTCGGCGCCGTGGCGGGAGCGTTTTCGGCCGGCTTCATGCTGGGCGCCTGGTTCGCGCCCGACATCGTGCGGCAGGTCGGCCATATCCGGGCCTATTCGGCGGCGGCGGCGATCTACGCGGCGGGCATCCTCTCGATGGGGCTGAGCTTCGATCCGGTCGCCTGGGCGCTGTTGCGACTCTTCCAGGGCGCGGCCTCGGCGGTGATGTTCACGGCGGCGGAAAGCTGGATCGCGGATTCGACGCCCCGGTCGAAGCGCGGGGGCGTGATGGGCCTGTACCAGCTGATGCTGAAGATCGCGATCAGCTGCGGCCCGCTGCTCATCGTGCAGCATGCGGCCGACGATATCCGCCCCTTCATCTGGGCGGGCCTGCTGATGGTGCTGGCGGTCATTCCGCTGTGCGCCACCCGGCGCGCCCAGCCTGTCCTGCCGGACCGCGAGGCGTTGAGCCTCACCGGCATCTTCCGCATACCGCCCGCGGCGCTGGCTGGCGCGATCATTGCGGGCGTCTGCAATACGGGCGTGACGACGCAGCTGCCGCTCTATGCGCAGGAGTTGCAGCCCGGCGCGGGGTCTGCGTCCGCGGCCACGCTGTACATCGCCGCCATGCTGGGCGGAACGGTCACGCAGTGGCCGGCGGGCCTGATCTCCGACAGGATGGACCGGCGGCTGGTGGTCGCCTTCCTCGCAGCCGTGGCGCTGTCCGCGTGTCTCGCGCTCTACCTGACGGCCGGCAAGGTGTCGTTCTCGATCACCGTGCTGCTGTCGGCGCTGTGGGGGGCCGGCGCGCTGTCCTTCTATTCGATCTCCGCCGCCCATGCGACGGACCGGACCGAGCCTGGACAGATCGCGCAGGCGATGTCGGGCATGCTCTTCATCTGGGCGGGGGGGTCGGTGGCCGGGCCGATCCTGTGCGGGGCGGTGGCTGATACGCGGGCGGGCCAGCCTGGCGTATTCGCAGCCGTGGCGATCGGCTATTTCATCCTGCTGTCGGCCAATCTCTGGCGCGTATTCATCCGCGAACGGCCGGGTCGGGAGAAACGTTCTCGCTTCAAGCTGTTCGGCCAGACCAGCGTCGTGCAGGGCAAGGTGGTGGACGAGGTCGAAAAGGCTGCCGAAACACCCGGATCGCCCGCGACGCCGCCTGATGGCAAGCCGGCCTGATTCTCCGACGCGCCCGCCAAAACCGCCACGTTGCACGCGCGCGCACCATGGGGTATCGCCAGCCTCGCGGAGCCGCCAGCCTTCTCTGGGTAAAAGCAGGGCTCCCCGAAAAGGGCCAGTTTTCATGAACATTCACGAGCATCAGGCGAAGGAAGTCCTGAAGGCGTTCGGGGCTCCCGTCGCAAGGGGCGTCGCCATCACCTCGCTCGACCAGGCGCAGGCCGCGATCGACGCGTTGCCGGGTCCGCTCTGGGTCGTGAAATCGCAGATCCATGCGGGCGGCCGCGGCAAGGGCAGGTTCGTCGAGAAGGAGGCCGGCGAGAAGGGCGGGGTCCGCCTCGGCTTCTCGAAGGAGCAGGCGCTGGAGCATGTGAAGGCCATGTTCGGCCGTCATCTTGTCACCGCGCAAACGGGTCCCGGCGGCAAGCAGGTGAACCGCATTTATATCGAGGACGGCGCCGATATAGACAGGGAGCTCTATCTGTCCATGCTGGTTGACCGCGGTACGGGCCGCGTCGCCTTCATGGTTTCCACCGAAGGCGGCATGGACATCGAGGACGTGGCCCACGACACGCCCGAGAAAATCCTCACGCTCAGCATCGACCCCGCGACCGGCGTGACTGAGGCCGACGCGACAAGGATCGCGGACGCGCTGAAGCTGGAAGGGACGGCGCGGGCCGACATGCTCGCGCTCGCGCCGACGCTCTACAAGGCGTTCACGTCGAAGGACATGAGCATGCTCGAGGTGAACCCGCTCATCGTGATGAAGAATGGCCGCCTGCGCCTGCTCGATGCGAAAGTGTCGTTCGACGACAACGCGCTCGCCATCAAGGGCCGCCAGGACGACATCCTCGCCCTGCGCGACACGACGGAAGAGGACGAGAAGGAAATCGCGGCCAAGGAATGGGATCTCGCCTACATCCCGCTCGATGGAACGATCGGCTGCATGGTCAACGGCGCCGGCCTTGCCATGGCGACGATGGACATCATCAAGCTCTATGGCGAGGAGCCGGCCAACTTCTGCGACGTCGGCGGCGGCGCCGGGAAGGAGAAGGTCGCAGCCGCCTTCAAGATCATCATGAAGGATCCCAAGGTGAAGGGCATCCTCGGCGGCATCATGAAGTGCGACGTCATCGCGGAAGGCGTGCTCGCGGCCGTGAAAGAAACCAACCTCTCGGTTCCGCTGGTCGTGCGCCTCGAAGGCACAAACGTCGAGAAGGGCAAGCAGATCATCCGCGATTCGGGTCTTGCCGTGATCCCCGCCAACGACCTCGACGACGCGGCGCAGAAGATCGTCGCGGCGATTCGCGGCAAGTAGCCAGCGCTTCTCGCACCTCACACCATTCGACCCTTCAAGGCAGACAGCATGTCCATCCTGATCGACAAGAACACCAAGGTTCTCACCCAGGGCATGACCGGCAAGACCGGCACGTTCCACACCGAGCAGGGCATTGCCTACGGCACGCAGATGGTCGGCGGCGTCACGCCGGGAAAGGGCGGGCAGAAGTGGATCGGCAAGCTGCCGAACGGCGAAACGGTCGAGCGCCCGCTGTTCAATACCGTTGCTGAAGCCAGGGAGGCCACCGGCGCCAACGCCACCGTCATCTACGTGCCGCCGGCCGGTTGCGCCGCCGCCATCATCGAGGCGATCGACGCCGAAATCCCGCTGATCGTCACGATCACCGAGGGCGTGCCGGTGCTCGACATGGTGAAGGTCAAGGACCGCCTGTCCAGGTCGAAGTCGCGCCTGAT
>CAZTMG010000153.1:6461-7228 GCA_964614815.1 uncultured Rhizobium sp.
GAACTGTCCGGGCGTGCTGACGCCCGGCGAGTGCAAGATCGGCATCATGCCGGGCAACATCTTCTCGAAGGGCTCGGTGGGCGTCCTCTCGCGCTCCGGCACGCTCACCTACGAGGCGGTGTTCCAGACCACCAACGAAGGCCTTGGCCAGACCACCGCCGTCGGCATCGGCGGCGACCCGGTGAAGGGGACGGACTTCATCGACGTGCTGGAGATGTTCCTCGCCGATGACGCCACCAAGGCGATCATCATGATCGGCGAGATCGGCGGCTCTGGCGAAGAGGACGCCGCCCAGTTCCTGATCGACGAGGCCAGGCGCGGCCGAAAGAAGCCGATGGTCGGCTTCATCGCCGGCCGCACAGCCCCGAAAGGCCGCACCATGGGTCACGCCGGCGCCATCGTTTCGGGCGGCAAGGGTGATGCGGAATCGAAAATCGCCGCCATGGAAGCGGCCGGCATCGTGGTGTCCCCGAGCCCGGCGCGCCTGGGCGTGACGATGCGCGAAGTTCTGAAACGCTAGGCGCGCCTGATCGCCATCAGGGCTGATGCGGGCGCCTGAGGAGGTCCCTCAAGGCGAGCAGTGAGCGCAGCGACCGTCCGTCGAACCGCCATGAGGTGGCGGGCTGGCGGAAGGGGCCATATTCAGATCCCGTCCCCATCATCCTGAGGGCCGCCGCAGGCGGCGTCTCGAAGGATGGATTCGGCGCTTCCTCATGCCGGCGGCGCGCGGTGGCGGGCGACGATCCATTTCACCACGAAGACGATCA
>CAZTMG010000154.1:0-6869 GCA_964614815.1 uncultured Rhizobium sp.
CGGCGGCTCGCCGGCCTTGCGGCCGGTGAGATAGCGGCTGTAGTTCTCGATGCCGGCGCAGCTTCCCGTCGCCAGCATCATCTCGATGTCGAACTGCGTGCGCTGTTCGAGGCGCTGGGCCTCCAGCAGCTTGCCCTGCTGCGTGAGCTGGGCGAGCCGCTGGCGCAGCTCCTCCTTGATGCTCTCCACCGCCTGGTTCAGCGTCGGCAGCGGGGTGACATAGTGGCTGTTGGCGTAGACCTTGATCCGCTCCAGCGGGCGCGTGGCCTTGCCCGTCAGCGGGTCGAACTCGGTGATCCTGTCGATCTCCTCGCCGAAGAAGGAGATCTTCCACGCCCGGTCCTCCTGGTGCACGGGCCAGACGTCCAGCGTGTCGCCCTTCATCCGGAACGTCCCGCGCCCGAACGCCTGGTCGTTCCGCCGGTATTGCAGCGCCACCAGGTCCGCCGCCACCTGCCGCGGATCGATCGCCTGCCCCTGGCTCACCTCGAAGGTCATCGCGGTGTAGGTCTCGACCGAACCGATACCGTAAATGCATGAAACCGACGCAACGATGATGACGTCGTCCCGCTCCAGGATCGCCCGCGTCGCCGAATGCCGCATCCGGTCGATCGCCTCGTTGATCGAGCTTTCCTTCTCGATGTACGTGTCCGTCCGCGGCACATACGCCTCGGGCATGTAGTAGTCGTAGTAGCTGACGAAGTACTCGACCGCATTGTCCGGGAAGAAGCTCTTGAACTCGCCGTAGAGCTGCGCCGCCAGCGTCTTGTTGTGCGCGAGGATCAGCGCCGGGCGCTGCACCGCCTCGATCACCTTCGCCATCGTGAACGTCTTGCCGGAGCCGGTGGCGCCGAGGAGGACCTGGTCCAGCTCGTTCGCGTTGATGCCCTTCACCAGCTCCTCGATCGCCTGCGGCTGGTCGCCGGCGGGCTCATAGCTCGAGGCGACGCGGAACCTCCTCCCCCCCTCGAACTTCTCCCACCTGCGCTCCGGCCGGTGCGGCGTCCAGGCATTGTTGCCTTCGGCCACGGCCGCGGCGGACTTCATCTGCGCCCTGAATTCCGCCATCGGCGCCTCGCCGACGCCGCTGCCGCGCTTGTGCACTGGCGCCGATCCGGAGGCCGATGGTTTCCGACCCGTTTTCGCCGCCTGTTTCGAAGGGGTTCTTGCCATGCGGGCAATATGGGCCGTTCTGCGCCCGGTCGCCAGAGGCCGTCCCGCGCACTGCTGCCAGCCGCTGGCAGGACCCTACCTCTCTACCCGCACCGAAACGCCCCACATGGCCGGCTGCGAGCGGAACGTATCGTAGCCCACGAATCCATAGCCGGAGAGCGCATAGTCCGCGTCCGTCAGGTTCCGGCCCCATACCGAAAGCTGCACCCCGCCTGTGAACGCCAGCCGCGCTTCGGCGTCCACCAGCGTGACAGGCTCCTGCCGCCGGTCCGCCCTGCCTTCGGGATCGAGGAAGTACTCGCTCTGGCGCCTGGCGAACAGCTCGGCCGACGCGCGCATGCCGCCCGGCAGCTCCCAGGCCTGCCGCACGCCAAGCGTGGCTGACAGGTCCGGCGCGAACGGCAGAGGCTTGCCGTCGAACGTCGCCGCATTGGCGCTGCCGTCAGGCCCCTGTGCAATCTCGCTGTCGAGCGCGACGACGCCAGAGACGATCTCCATGCCGTCCAGCGGCCGCCAGCTCATGGATACATCGACGCCCTTCACCGTCGCGGCATCGAGATTCGACAGCGAGTTCGACGTGATCGAACCGCCGCCCGGCAGTGGAAACGCCACGAAGATGCGCGCCTGCGGATGTCTGTAATCCTGCCAGAACGCCGCCGCCTCGAAGCGGAACGCTTCGCCCAGCGCGCCCTTCAGACCGATCTCATAGGCGTCCACGGTTTCCGCGTCGAACAGGCCTTCGTCCTGATAGTGCGTCGCGTTGTTGGCGACCTCGCCGTTGAATCCGCCGCTCTTGTAGCCCTGCCCGAACGAGGCATAGGCTAGCAGGTTATCGCCGATGCGATGGCTCAACGCCGCCATTCCGGTAAAGCGATCCTCGTCGATGGAATTCGCGCCTTGCGCCAGTCCGACGCCGGAGCGGTTGTTGAGCGCGCGTACGCCATCGGCGTAGATGTGCTGGCCAAACCCGTGCCCGTCGATGCGCTCGACCGTCTGTCGGCCGCCGAGCGTCAGCGTGGTCGCTTCAGCCAGCTCGAAATCCAGCATGGCGAACGCCGCGCCCATGCGCCGTGTCTGCTCGATGTGCGTCAGCAACGTCACGGCCGGCGCGCTGGAGGCCGGCGTCGGGCCTACGCGCGCCGCCGCGGCCGGGTAGGCGCAGGAGCCCGCCAGCGTCACCGGATTCAGCACGCCGCACCAGATCAGGTAGTCCTGGCTGAAATTGTCGCTGGCCAGCGACACGCCCACCAGCGCCCGGCCGCCCTCCCATTCCGTTCGTCCGTACAGCTCCTGGCTCAGCTGCAGATAGTCGCGATCGTAGGACAGATTCGCGATCGCCGCCGGCATGCCGTCGAAGTCGAAGCCATAGCGTTGCTGGAATCCCTCGGCCGCCGTCAGCGACGTGATGCGCCAGGGGCCCCAGCCAGTCGTGTACTCCGCCGAGAGGCCATGGAAAGCGTTGTCCGTCTCCTGCACGCCATCGGCGCCGACCGAGATCTGGTGATCGCCCAGCGCCAGCCCCGAGTTTCGCGGCGCCGGGTTGACCCCAGTGTCCGCTTCCACATGCGCACGCAGCAGAAGCTCGCCTCTCCCGCCCGTATCAAACGCCAGCGCGCCGCGAACGCCATATTCCTCGCGCACGCCGCCGGCCTCCTTCGGCCCCCCGACATTCTCCAGCGCGGGCCCCTGCGAAAGATAGCGTCCTGCAATCCGTCCGCTCACCCCCTCGGCCAACCTTCCGCCCGCCGCCGCCTGCACATCCCGGCGATCGAAGCGCCCGTACGAAAGTTCGACATAGGCCTCGGCCTCGTCATCTGGCCGGCGCGTGATGAAGTTCAGCGATCCGCTCGATGCATTGCGTCCCTGGACCGTCCCCTGAGGTCCCTTCAGAACTTCCACGCGCTCAAGATCATAGGCCAGCAGACTTGCCTGCACATTCGTCGCGAGAAAAACGCCATCGACATGGACGGCCGCAGCGCTGGGCGTCAGCGCCTGATGATCCACCGCGCCGACGCCACGGATCTGGAATGTCGTCTGCGACCCGTTGGAGATCGCCGCCTGCACGCCCGGCAGCCGCATCACGATGTCTTCCGCGCCATCGACCCGCGCCAGGTCGCCGCCGGAAAGCACGGCCACGCTCTGAGGCAGATTGCCTATTTCCTCCGCCTGCCGCGTCGCGGTCACAACGATGCGATCCTCCCCCGTCGTCTGCGCGATCGCCGGCGCGCCTGCGGCCAGCATCACACCCAGCCGGCAAAGGCGCATGTCGATTCGCGTCATCCCCGATACTCCACTCCAGCAAACGTCACGCTCACGCGATGCGAGCGGCGTGCTGATAGGAGCATCACTTGCCTGAGAACAGAGGCTCAGCCGGATGTGACAGTGTAAGGGATGGTACTTGTCGCCGGGCGTTGCAAACAGGCCGCGCTGCGAAGGGAAACCTCAGCCAGGAAGGAAGCCTATTTCTTCTCTTCGACTTCGTTGACCGCCGCCCCGACCGCAGCGCCGACGGCCGCGCCCACGGGCCCGGCGAGGATAGGCCCCGTGGCGGCGCCTGTGGCGGCGCGTTGCTCCATGTTGGTGCCGCATCCCGCCAGAAGGGCCGCCGCGGCGACGAACAGGGACAAGGCGAACGTGTTTGGGCGTTTCATGGCGAAACCTTCTGTCAGGCCGCCAGACTAGCCGAAAACACGCCTCCCGCGCCAGAGCCGGCCGTCAACGCCGCCGGCTGGCCGTCCTGGCTACTTCTCTTCCTCGATTTCATTGACCACCGCGCCGGCCGCGCCGCCGACAGCGGCGCCGACCGGACCGGCCACCACAAGGCCGGCCGCTGCACCCGTGGCGGCGCGCTGTTCCATCGTCGTCCCGCAGGCGGCAAGCATGGCAAGACCCAGAAGACCGATGGCGGGGAGATGCAGCATCGTGCGGCTCATGATGTGGCTCCATTCCTGATTTGTCCGCGAACAAACGCGCTGTCCGGCCCGCCAGTTCCACCGCTATGGGGGCAGGCGCCCCGTCCGCGCCACACTTTGGCTAAACTTGACGACAGTTCATGCGGCATGAGACTCGCGCCCGGCCCTTGTTCAGGTGCGACTCGGGTCTGGCGCCGCGGAGTTCGTTTCATGCCTGGATCATTGATGCAGAAAACCCGGTTGCCGCATGTTGTCCTGGCGCTCGCGGTCGGCGCCCTGGTTGCGCTCCCGCTGGCCGCCATGGCCTGGCAAGGCCCCGAATGGACAACCGGCCTTCGCTGGTCGGATGGCCGCGAGGTCCACTGGCGCCTCACGCCCGCGCTCGGCTGCGATGGCTCGAACGTGGAGCTTCGCCTCGTCAACAACTCCCAAGCCTCCGGGTTTGCCGCCATGAAGGAAATCACCTTCAGCTGTGTGCGCGGCTCCGCTCCCTTCATCACGCCCGAACGCCCGATCGGCCAGATCGCGCCGGGCGGATCCTATGCGGTCCCGCCCATTGCCTGCGCCTGTGCGGAAAAGGGCGGCGTCAAGGAGCTGATGTCTGTCGGCATCGAGATCGTGCGACAGGGCGCGGGCTCCGAGACGTTCGCGAATGGCTGCACCTACACAGGCAATTTCGTGAGCGGCCAGCGCCACGGCCATGGGCTCTACGCCTGCCCCAACGGGTACATCTACGAAGGCATGTACACGATGGGGCAGATCAACGGGCGGGGCAGCGAGACGCTTCCGAGCGGCGAACGCTATGAAGGCGACTTCGTCAATGGCGTTCGCCAGGGCCAGGGTCGCATGGTCTTCACCGACGGGTCGACCTATGACGGCGGCTACCTGAACGGCAAGCGCAATGGCGCCGGCACGCAACGGTTCAAGGGCGGAGCCGTCTATGTCGGCGACTGGAAGGATGACAAGCGTCACGGCCATGGCGTCTACACAACGGCCGACGGTCAATGGACCTATGACGGCGACTGGGTGGACGACAAGCGGCAGGGCGAGGGCCGCCTCGCCCGCGTCGATGGCGACTACGCCTACATCGGCCCCTTCGTGAACGACATGCGCCACGGCCAGGCGACCGTGACCTTTGGCGACGGCCGCGTCTTCCGCGGCGCCTTCGTGAACGACCAGCAGATCGGCGCGGGCGAGCTCACGTTCAAGGATGGCCGAAAGATCACCGGCCAGTTCCGCGATCATCGCCCGCACGGGCAGGCGGTCGAAGTCTCCCAGACCGGCACGCTCAACGGCGTCTGGAGCGATGGCGTGCTCAGCGGGATGGTCACGGTCACCTACGCCGACGGCGCGCGCTTCGAAGGCCTGTATGCCAACGGCAAGCGCAACGGCAAGGGAGTCGACTTCCTGAAGGACGGTTCGAAGGCCGAGTGCAACTGGGTGAACGATGTGCGGCAGGAGCCATGCACGCGCATCACGGCCAGCGGCAAGCGGATCGAGTACCGCGCCACAGGCAACGGCAATCGCCACTGACGCAGCGACGCGTCATGGCGCAGAGCCAGTGGTGAGCCGCACTCACCCCTCGTCCCGGTCTCCCGCCTCGCGAATGTCACGGCCCTGGCGGTCAGCGGCGCGACCGCCTTCGAGGATGCCGATCAGGCCGTGATTGCCCTCGTGGCAGGCGTACTCGTAGACTTTCTCGTTCACCGCGTTGAGGCCAACCTCGCCCTTCCACACCTGGCTGTAGAGAGCCGGATCGTGCACCTCGAACTCGTAGAGCACCTGGGTGTCGGAATAGCGCGTGAACCGCTCGATGATCTTGCCGGCCGGCGAGAGCTGAACCTGCCCGCCGCCCTCCGGATTCACATTGATGGTTTCCACCACCAGCGTGTCCCCCTCCCACCAGCCGATGGAATCGCCGAGATAGGGGTTCAAAGCCTTCGGCCTGTGCTTCGCATTCAGCGGGATGATGCGCGCATCATGGTTCATCTCAACCAGGATCACCACATGATCCGGGCTCTGGATGATCTGGTAATTGTTGTTGTACAGCACGTTCATCATTGGCGGCCCGCCCGAACCGCCAAACCCGACGATGCAGCGCTCGCCGGCGCCGCGCTCTTCGGGGTTGTCGTAGCCCGTGCCGCGCCCCCGTCCGACGCGCTGTAATGTCGACGCCAGCTTGCGCCCTTCCTCGGTAAAGGGCGGCTGTCCGTTCGGCGGATCGACGATCCAGGAGGTTCGCCAGGTTCCCTTCACGTTCGCATAGGTTGTGCCCGGATCGATCCAGAAGGCGTTGTAACCCCGACCGGCGGCCAGGTCCTTGCCGTCGAGCAGGCCGTCGGACACCTTCTGGTTGTCGTCCGTCTGCTGCCGGATATTGGAAGGATTCTCGGCGCGCGCCTTTGCTTCTTCCTCATCCGACAGGATCAATGTCTTGAACTGGCTCGGCCGCGTCAGGCGCGTGTTGGAGGCGTTGGACCATACGCCCTGCAGGTCAGGCTGGCCGAAGGACAGCCGCGGCGGGACATAGCCGGCCGCCACGCGATCACCCTCCTTCGCCGGCTTCAGGTTGGGTACGAAGATGCGGCTGTTCGTGTCCTGTGCGACCGCGGCGCCCGAAGCCGTGATGGCAAGGGCGGCGGCAACCGCCGCCAGCGAGATATGGCGCAGCTTGCTCATGCTCGTACTCCTCCCGGGACGGCGCCGGCCTTGCCGGTCATGCCGGTCATGCCTGGCGTTCCTAGCGCCAATAGATGCCGAATTGGCGCCGGGCGACAAGCGCCG
>CAZTMG010000154.1:6879-7141 GCA_964614815.1 uncultured Rhizobium sp.
CACCTGAACGGAAACTCGCGGTGAAGTGAGATTGGGCGCGAGGACTACTCCTCGCGATCCCCGTCTTCCTGGATGTTGCGGCCTTGCCTGTCGGCGAGCCGGCCGCCCTCCAGGATGCCGATCATGCCGTGATTGCCTTCGTGGCACGCGTACTCGTACATGCTCGGCTGGTGGTTGAGCGCCATCTGCCCCTTCCACGCCTGGGTGTAGAGCTCGGGATCGTGAACCTCGAACTCATAGAAAATCTGCTTGTCGTTGTAGT
>CAZTMG010000155.1:0-7100 GCA_964614815.1 uncultured Rhizobium sp.
CGGACCACACGCTTGAGGAGGTCGGCCAGCAGTTCTCGGTCACCCGCGAGCGCATCCGTCAGATCGAGGCGAAAGCCCTGCGCAAGCTGAAGCACCCGTCGCGGTCGCGTAAGCTGCGGAGCTTCCTGGATACGTGAGGTGAATGATCGGTTTCACGCGAACCGTCGGACGCAGTGTCCGGCAGTTTGGCGTTGTGGTCTGTCGCGTGCCGGAGACAGGATCGATTAGGCGGCATGTGCGTCTTGTGGTAGAATTGGACCATGGATAAGCAGGGTTCGATCAAGCGGGATGCCAGGACCGGCCGGTTCCTTGTGGGCCGCGGCGCGTTTGCAAAAATCAGCGCCGTCGAAGGCATCAGGATGTCCCCTGAGATGAAGGACGATTTTGCGGCGTTCGACCGGACCAACGCGCCTGCTGCAGAAAGGCGCTCTGCACTGTGTGAGAAATACGGCGCGAAAAAGAGGTAGCGTTGCCGGAGTCTTACGCAACTCCCGACGAGACCTACTGTTATCCCGGCTCCACGGTATTGAAGAACTTGCAGGATCTCCGTTCCCAAGCGGATCTTGACGCGTTCGAAACCGCGATGACCAGCCAGCGCGCGGAGGAGCTGTTGCCCGCAGGGCGTCTGGACGCCAGTCACACTACGCAATCCACAGGCATCTGTTTCAGGATGTCTATGGATGGGCAGGGCAAGCGCGCACGGTTCGTATCGAGAAGGGACAGAGCGTTTTCTGCTATCCCGAGAACATTGACGGCGAGATGTCCCGCCTGTTCTCGGATTTGGAGAGGTGCAGCTTTTTCCGTGATCTGGGCAAGGATGCCTTTGCTTCCAATCTCGCGACTTTTCTGGCCACGCTGAACGCGATCCATCCATTTCGTGAAGGCAATGGGCGAACGCAGCTTGTCTTTGCGGGCTTGCTTGCACACGAAGCGGGGCATCCGCTGAATCTTGATCGCTTGCGCGAGCAGGATTTTCTGGAGGCCATGATCGCCAGCTTCGGGGGCGACGAAGCGCCTCTGAGGACCGAGATACTGAGAATGATCGGCTGATCCCCTGATTCAACCGGGCAGGCGAATACCTCGGCTGATTGCCGAGCGCCCTGGCAACGCCGCTGCACAGTTGGCGATGCGTGTTGTCAGGCCGGTTTCTTCCGGAGCATGTGGCGCAGGCCGTACACGGCAAGGCCGATGGCGATCCAGATGAAGAAGCGGATCTGCGTGGCGGGCGGCAGGCTGATGAAGAGGTAGAGGCAGCCGAGGATGGCGACCGGCGCGACGACGATCGCGAACGGCGTGCGGAACGGCCGCGCGCGGCCGGGGTCGAGGTGGCGCAAGGCGAGCAGGCTGGCCCCGACGGCGATGAAGGCGGCGAGGGTTCCGGCGTTGGCGAGGGCTGCAATCTCGCCCAGCGGCAGCAGTCCCGCCAGCACCGAGACCAGCACTGCCGTGACGAGCGTGACGAAAACGGGCGCCCCGCGTTTTTCGTTCACCGAGCCGAGCTGACGCGGCAGCAGACGGTCGCGCGCCATGACGAAGAAGATGCGCGACTGGCCGAACAGGAAGGCGAGGATTACGGTCGGCAGGGCTATGACCGCGACGGCGGCAATGACCGCGGCAAGTTCCGGATGGCCCAGGGTGCGGATGATGAAGGCGAGCGGTTCGTCGCTTTTCGCAAACGCGTCCGGCGCCATCGCGCCGATGGCGGCCACGGCGACGAGAATGTAGAGCAGGGTGCAGACCAGCATCGAGCCGACAATGCCGATGGCGAGATCTCGCGCGGGATTCCTGGCTTCCTCTGCGGCGGTGGCCACGGCGTCGAAACCATAGAAGGCGAAGAAGATGATCGCGGCCGCGCCCATGACGCCGTAGGTGACACCGCTGGCGTCTGTCGTCGGGCTGAAGCCGTGGGGCATGAAGGGCTCGAAATGCGCGCCGTTGAAGGCGGGGAGAGCGAGCGCGATGAAGGCCAGGAGGGCGAGGAGCTTGAGGCCGACCAGGGCGGTGTTGAAGGCGGCGCTCTCGCGCGTGCCAAGGCAGAGGATGCCGGCGATGGCGAAGAGGATGAGGATGGCGGGCAGGTTGACGAGGCCGCCGGCGTCCGGTCCGGCCGTGAGCTGGGCCGGCAGTGTGACCCCGAGGCTGGCGAGGAAGCTGACGGCGTAACCGGACCAGCCGACCGCAACCGCGGCGCACACCACCGAGTATTCGAGGATCAGCGCCCAGCCGATGATCCAGGCGATCAGTTCGCCAAGGGCGGCGTAGCTGTAGGTGTAGGCGCCGCCGGAGGCCGGCATCATGGCGGCAAGTTCGCCATAGCAGAGGGCGACGGCGGCGCAGACGAGACCGGCGATGGCGAAGGAAAGCAGCACGGCAGGACCAGCGCGGTCCGCTCCCACGCCGATCAGCGTGTAGATGCCGGTGCCGACGATCGCGCCCACGCCGAGGGCGACAAGATGCGCCGGGCCCAGCGTGCGCCGCAGCTTCGGGCCATCATGTGAATTGAGGCTGTCGATTGCCTTGCGTGTCCAGAGTCCCATGCGTCCCTCCGACGATGCAGGAAGGTTTGGGGGATCGGGGCGGGAAGGGCAAGGCTATTGCTTGTTGTCGTCCCGGCTCAGAGCCCTGCAAACGTACCGTCGCAGGCGCCAGGGTCTCCCGACCGATAGCCGCGCTGGAGCCATTCCATGCGCTCGGCGGAGGAGCCGTGCGTGAAGTTTTCCGGCGTGACCCGGCCGCCGCTGCGTCTTTGCAGGGCGTCGTCGCCGATGGCGTTGGCGGTCTTGAGGCCGGCTTCGAGATCGCCGGGCTGAAGCGCGACTTCCCCGCCCGACACTTTCGATGCATTGGCGGCCCAGACGCCGGCATAGCAGTCGGCCTGCAATTCGAGCGCGACGGAGTAGCGATTCCCCTCCTCCTGGCTCAGCGAGCGCTGCGCCTGCTGGACCTTTTCCGAAGCGCCGGTGAGGGTCTGCACGTGGTGGCCGAACTCGTGCGCGATGACGTAGGCCTTTGCGAAGTCCCCATCGGACGCCCCGAGCTGCGTGCTCATCGTCTGCCAGAAGGACAGGTCGAGATAGACGGTCCGGTCGGCGGGGCAGTAGAAGGGGCCCATGGCGGCCTGGCCGTAGCCGCAGCCGGTGCTTGTCCCCTGCTCGTAGAGAACGACGCGCGGCGCGCTGTAGCCGTTCATCTTCGTGGACCACACATCGTTCACGTTCCTGCCGATGATGTCGACGAAGAGTCCCGCATCGTCAGCGGGCGTGCCCTGGGTTCCGCGCTGTTCGGCGCCGCCGCCGATGTTGAGGCCGCCCATGATGGCCTGGGTCGTGTTGGGGTCGATGCCAAGGAAGAAGTAGGCCGCAAGGGCGATGATGCTGACGAGGCCGCCGCCGCCCGCAATGGCCCCGGCGCCCAGCCCGCGCCGGTCCTCGATATTGCCGCCGCGCGAACCGCCTCTCCACCGCATGCCGGTTTCCTCCCAGATCAGGGCGCCAGTAGGCCAGAACGCGGGGCGGAAGGGAAGGATGCATGGTAGCGGCGGGCCGGCGTGTCGGGATAGGCTGGGCCATGCAGACGATGTTCACGATCCAGACACGCGGGGCCGGGCTGTTCGACTTTACGGCGCAGGTCGAGCGCTTCGTGGCGTCCTGGGGCGGCGCGGAGGGCCTGCTGACGCTGTTCGTGCGACACACCTCGTGCTCGCTGCTGATCCAGGAGAATGCGGATCCGGATGTGCGCCGGGATCTGCAGGCGTTTTTCCGGCGGCTGGCGCCGCACGCCGATGATCCCTCCATGGGCTGGATCACGCACCGGACGGAGGGGCTGGACGACATGCCTGCGCACATCAAGGCGGCCGTGCTGCCGACATCGCTGTCGATCCCGGTCAGCGGGGGACGCATGATGCTGGGCGTATGGCAGGGACTCTATCTGTTCGAACATCGCGACGCGCCGCAGACGCGGCAGGTTGTGGCTCATATCGCCTAGGGAGGGACTGATGGCGCATCCTGTGCGCGTGGGCGTTGGCGGGTGGAGCTTCGAGGCGTGGGACGAGACGTTCTACCCGCCGGGCCTGTCCAAGGCGAAGCAGCTGCAATACATGAGCCGCAAGCTGACGGCCGTGGAGGTGAACGCGACCTACTATTCGTCGTTCAGACCGGACACGTTCGCGAAATGGCGGGACGAAACGCCGGACGGGTTCGTGTTCAGCCTGAAGGCGCATCGCTTCTCGACCGTGCGCAAGACCAGGGCCGACATGGCGGAGTCGACGGCGCTTTTCCTCGACCAGGGGATCACGCAGCTGAAGGAGAAGCTGGGGCCGATCAACTGGCAGTTTCCCGGCAACCGGAAGTTCGACCGCGAGCACTTCGCGAATTTCATCTCCGTGCTGCCGAAGGAGAAGGACGGGATCGCGCTGCGCCATGCCTTCGAGGTGCGGGGGACCGGGTATGACGATCCGGCCTTCTACGAGCTCATCGACACGGCGGGGATCGCGGTCGTCTATGCCGAGGACGATGCGTTTCCGAAGCTCGCGCCCGGCAAGGCAAAGTTCACCGTGGCGCGGCTGATGCAGTCACGGGCGGACGAGCCGAATGGCTATGCGAAGAAGGAGCTGGATCGCTTCGCGAAGCTGGCCGCGGACTGGGCCAGAGGCGGCGAGACGTTCGTGTTTTTCATCTCCGGCGCGAAGGAACGCAATCCGGCGGCGGCGCTGGCCCTGCAGGACAGGCTGGGAATAAAGCCGGAATTCGATGCGGGGGAGCTTATGGGGGGGAAGAAGGCGGCTGCGAAGAAGGTCTCTGTCGCGAAAGCGCCGGCAAAGAAGAAGTGAACGGGCGATGAGACTCAACCAGGTCACTGTTCCGCTGCTCAACTACGACGCGAGCAAGGCATTCTACCTCATGCTCGGGCTGAGGCTGATCGTGGATTCCCCGCCGCGCTATGCGCGGTTCGAGATGCCGGAGGGCGGCGGCACGTTCTCGATCGAGAAGGTGGATGGGGTCGGCGGCAGTGAATGGCCGCTGGTCTGGTTCGAGAGCGACAGGCTGGACGAGCTGGTAGCCGACCTGAAGGCGAAGGGGGCCGTGTTCGAGAGCGAGCCTCAGGACATGAGCTATCTATGGCGCGTGGCGCACCTGCGTGATCCGGCGGGGAACCGGATCGCGCTCTACCATGCAGGCGAGAACAGGCTCAATCCGCCATGGCGGGTGAAGGCGTCAGGCTAGCTTCTCCTGCAGCCAGCGCGCGATCGCGGCGCGGGCCTGTGGGCTCGACTTCCTGCCAACCTCGGCGGCTATGTCGCTGAGCGAGATCGACTTGAGTTCCGCACGCCAGGCAAGTTCGGCGCGCCTGAAGGCGGCGTGGATCTCGCATGGCCTGCGAAAATCCGCATGCGCCGGGACGCATGGGCCTTGCTGGCGGATCTCGCTGCAGCGGAAGGCGTGCTCGTCGCCCTCGATGGCTTCGACGATGTCCCAGAGTGAAATCTCGGAGGCGGCGCGCGCCAGACGATAGCCGCCGCGCGGCCCCCGGACGGACTCAACCACGCCGGCGCGGGCCAGCGCCTGCATGTGCTTGGCCATGTAGGCGGGGGCGAGCGCATGAAATTCCGCCAATGCATTGGCGGGCAGGCCGACGCCAGGCGGCAGCGCGGCGAGAAGCGCGCAGGCATGGGCCGTCCACTCGACGCCCTCGCTCATCTTCATCGGAGGCTCCTGACACAAACCCTATTGCGGATATATAGCATCCGGATTATATCGGACACAACAAGTCCGAATTAGCCGCGGGAGTCGCACGATGAAGGATCTTTCGACGTCAACTGTGAGCATTGTTGGAGGCGGTATCGCGGGGCTGATCGCGGCGGCTCATCTGGCGCGGGCGGGATTGCGCGTGACGGTATTCGAATCAGCCGGGTCGCCCGGAGGGCGGGCGCGCACGCGTGCGGTCGACGGCTTCTTCCTGAACCAGGGACCGCATGCGCTCTATCGGGACGGGGCGTTCCGGCGCGAGCTGGACCGGCTGGGCGTGCCGTTCAAGGGCAAGCCGCTGGCATTGGCGCGACCCCAGGGGCTGTGGCGGGGCAGGCTTCACGCCTTGCCGGCCACAGCGCAGTCGCTGCTGATGACGGACTTGCTGGGTGTCGGCGAGAAGATCGCGTATGCACGTATCCTGAAGGCGATCGTGGCGGGCGCGACGGGCGAGGGAACCTTCGCCGACTGGATGGACGCGCAAGGGATGACGCCGCGCCTGCGCGCCGCGCTGGAGGCGTTGGGGCGGGTCTCGAGTTATACGCACGCGCCGGAGATGGTGTCGGCCTCGGCCATGCTGGATCAGATCAGGCTCGGGCTGAACGGCGTGCTCTATCTCGATGGCGGATGGGCGACACTGGTGGATGGACTGGCGGATGCGGCGCGGGCGGCGGGGGCGGCGCTGAACATGGACGCGCGGGTTGAACGGGTGAGCGTGGAGGACGGGGTGACACGGATCGTGCTCGCGGACGGAACGCAGCACGTGTCGGAGGCCGCCATCCTCGCCGTCGGCCCGAAGGAAGCGGCGGAGCTGGCCAGGGACGCGACCTCGCTCCGTGTCGAAGCGGAAGAGGCGCGGGCGATCCGCATCAATGCGCTGGATCTTGCCCTGTCGGCCTGGCCGGCGGGCGGGCGCGAATTCGTTCTCGGCATCGACCAGCCCTACTACGTCTCGCTTCACTCGCGCGCGGCGAAGCTGGCGCCCGAGGGCGGCGCGGTGGTGCACCTGGCGCGCTATCTCGCGCCCGGGGAGGCGCCAAAGCAGGACGCGATCGCCGAGCTGGAAGCCCTGGCTGACCTGACCATGCCGGGCTGGCGCCCGCTGGAGGCGAGGCGGCAGGAACTGCGCGGGATCGTCGTGTCGCATGCGGTTGCGCGCGCGGACAGGCCCCGGCCGGGCGTCGCGCTCCGGGATGCGCCGGGGTTGTTCATCGCGGGCGACTGGGTCGGCGATGAGGGCATGATCGCGGACTGTGCGGCGGCCAGCGCGGTGAAGGCGGCGGAAGCGGTGCAGCGCTGGCTGGCCCAGCGCGGCGGGCAGACAAGGGCGGCCTGAGGCGCATCAGCCCGGAGGCG
>CAZTMG010000156.1:0-274 GCA_964614815.1 uncultured Rhizobium sp.
CGAGGCGCGGATGATACCGGACGCGCATGCAACCATTGTGGCGACCGTGAACGAACTGCGCGTCCGCCATGACTATGTGTTTACCACCGGCGGCATCGGGCCGACCCATGACGACATCACCGCCGACGCCGTGGCGGCGGCGTTCGGCCGCAGCATCGACGTGCGCGCCGACGCGCTGGCGATCCTGAAGCCCTACTATTCCGCGCGGGGGCAGGAGCTGAACGCGGGCCGCCTGCGGATGGCGCGCATCCCGGAGGGGGCGGAGTTGATCCTC
>CAZTMG010000156.1:284-5685 GCA_964614815.1 uncultured Rhizobium sp.
GCGCCCTTCGGTGTTGACGTCGGTCCCCCGCTTCCCGGTGTCGGCCGCGCCGGGTTTCCGGCTCGGCAATGTGTTCGTGATGGCGGGCGTGCCGGCCGTGATGCGCGGCATGCTGCAGGATGTGGCGCGCAGGATCGAAGGCGGCGCGATCGTGCATTCACGCACGGTGCGGGCCGCCGGCGCGCGCGAGGGCGATCTCGCGGCCCCGCTGGGCGAGCTGGCGCGCGCCAATCCGGACGCGAGCCTCGGCTCCTATCCCTTCATGCGGCTGGTCGACGGACGGGTGGAGGTCGGGACCAATCTTGTCGCGCGCAGCCGCGACAAGGCGGTGGTGGACCGGTGCATCCTCGCGATAATGGACCTGGTGAGGTCGCTCGGCGTGACGCCGGAAGCCGACCCGCAGGATCAGGGAGACAGACATGAGTGATGCGGCCGACCCCATCCTGCTGCTCGAACGCGACGGACCCGTCGCCATCCTGACGCTGAACCGGCCGAAGCAGCTCAATGCGCTGTCGATCGCGTTGCGCGCCGAGATCGTCAGGACAGTGCGCGCGCTATCCGTCGCCGACGATGTGCGGGCGATCGTGCTGACAGGAAACGGGCGGGCGTTTTCGGCGGGCGTCGACCTGAAGGAAGCAGGCCAGATGGGTTTCTCGCTGGGCGTCGGCGAGCGAAAGGCCGAGCCCCTGCCGGATATGGACATGGCGAGCGCGTTTGCAAGCTGCCCGTGGCCGGTGATCGGAGCGATCAACGGCTTTGCTATCACGGGCGGGTTCGAACTGGCGCTGATGTGCGACGTGCTTCTGGCGTCGACGGAGGCGAAATTCGCGGACACGCACAGCCGCGTCGGACTGATGCCGGTGTGGGGACTGTCGCAGAAACTGCCCCGCCTGATCGGACCAGGGCGCGCGAAGGAGCTCTCGCTGACAGGCAACTATCTCGATGCGGCGACGGCGGAACGCTGGGGCCTCGTGAACCGCGTGACGGCGCCGGATGAGTTGCTGCCGGCGGCGCGTAAGCTGGCGCACGAGATGGCGAGCGTCGAGGGCGGCCTGCTGAAACGGATGAAGGCGGTGATCGACGACGGTCTCGCCCTGCCCCTGCCCGAGGCGCTGAAGATGGAGATCGAACGCGGCTCGAAGAACAATTCCACCGTGACGCCGGAGGCTGCCGAGGCTTCGCGCAAGACCGCGATGGCGCGCGGTCGGGAGCAGACGGGGTGAGTTTCTCACGCACGTATGACGGGCCCGAGCCGGTGCGCGTCAACAAGTGGCTGGCGCAGTCCGGCGTGTGTTCGCGGCGGGAGGCGGAGGAGCTGATCGCGGCCGGGGCGGTGCTGATCGACGGCGAGCGGGTGACGGATGTCGGCCGCAAGATCAGCCCGGGACAGACGCTGGCGCTGAACGACCGGGCGGAGCTGGGGCTGGGCGCGCAGGTTTCCGTCGTCATCAACAAGCCGCCGGGCATCGTTTCGGCCCAGCCCGATCCGGGGCAGATACCCGCAGCCCGATTGCTGACGGCGGAGCGGCAGGTCGGACGGGGGATCGTCCCCTCCCCCCGCGCGAGTCTGCCGCCGCTGGGCCGGCTGGACCAGGAGTCGCGGGGGCTGCTGCTGCTGTCGGAGGATGGCGTGTTGGCCAAGGCGATCATCGGTCCGGAAAGCGGGATCGACAAGGAGTATGTCGTCACGGTGCGCGGCAAGGTCGACCGCGTGAAGATCCAGAAGCTGCGACATGGGCTGGAGCTGGACGGGCGGCAGCTGAAGCCGGCGAAGGTGACCCTGCAGGATACGCAGGTGCTGCGCTTCGTGCTGACCGAGGGTCGAAACCGGCAGATACGGCGGATGTGCGAGCTGGTGGACCTGGAGGTGGCCGATCTGGTGCGCGTGCGGATCGGGCCGCTGCTGCTGGGCGACCTGCCCGAAGGCAAATGGCGGCATCTCACAGATGGCGAGCGCGGCGCGCTTATCAAGGCAGGCCGCCAGCCGGCGTAAGCGCTCGCCCGGCGTTTGGCCCTGAAGCAGGATCGCCTCTCCTCTCATGCGAGCGGCCTGCATCCTTCGAGACGCCGCTGCGAGGCTCCCCTCTGGACGAGGCCGGCGAGCGTGGCGCGGTGTCGCGCCCCTCGTGAATGTCATCGCGGTTTTACGGCTGATCCTGTCTGGCGACACATGCGAAGACGGGGCGGGTTTCACGAACATGCAGGGCGCTCATCGCCCGGCCCTGCTGTCATGTGCGCGGCAAGATCGCGCCAAGCCTGTTCCTTCAGCCACATTGCAGAATCGGCCGGGTCGCGTAAATGACCGTGCATGAACACAAAGCCCGAGATTTCCGAATTGCTGGCCCCGCAGGACGAGGCGTCTGCAACAAGTCACGGGCTCAAGCCCGAGGAATACCGGATCATTCTCGAGCGGCTGGGCAGGGCGCCGAACAAGGTGGAACTCGGCATCTTCTCGGTGATGTGGTCTGAGCACTGTTCCTACAAATCCACGCGGCGACATCTGGGGAAGTTTCCGACCAAAGGGCCGCAGGTGATCCAGGGGCCGGGCGAGAATGCGGGCGTCGTCGACATCGGCGACGGGCAGGCCTGCATCTTCAAGATGGAGAGCCACAACCACCCCTCCTACATCGAGCCTTATCAGGGCGCGGCGACGGGCGTGGGCGGCATCCTGCGCGACGTGTTCACGATGGGCGCGCGACCGATCGCGCTGGTGAATGCGCTGCGCTTTGGAGATCCCTCTCACCCGAAGACGCGCTCGCTGGTCGCGGGCGTCGTGGGCGGCATTGGCGGATACGGCAATTGCGTGGGCGTGCCGACGGTGGCCGGCGAGACGCAGTTCCACAAGGGCTATAACGGCAATATCCTGGTCAACGCGATGGCGGTGGGCCTCGCCGACCGTAACAGGATCTTCTATTCGCGCGGCGCCGAGCCGGGCAATGCGATCTTCTATGTCGGCTCGAAGACGGGGCGGGACGGAATCCATGGCGCGACCAGGGCGGCGGCGGGATTCGCGGGGGGCGACGGGGGGTAGCGCCCGACCGTGCAGGTGGGCGATCCCTTCACCGAGAAGCTCCTGATCGAAGCCTGTCTCGAACTGATGGCGACGGATGCGATCCAGTCGATCCAGGACATGGGAGCGGCAGGGCTGACGTCATCGTCCGTCGAGATCGCGGACAAGGGCGGTGTCGGCGTCGAGATGGATCTCGACAAGGTGCCCCAGCGCGAGACGGGCATGACCGCCTACGAGATCATGCTGTCCGAGTCGCAAGAGCGGATGCTCATGGTGCTGAAGCCGGGGCAGGAGCATGTGGCGAAGGCGATCTTCGCGAAATGGGATCTCGACGCCGAGGTTATCGGCCACACGACGGATACGGGCAGGCTGGTGCTGAAGCAGCAGGGCGTTGTGGTATGCGACATTCCGGTGCCGCCGCTGTCGCAGGACGCGCCCAACTATGACCGGCCGTGGAATGCGCCGAAACCGGCGCCCGCGCTGGATATTTCCAGGCATCCGGAGCCGAAGGATCATGGCGAGGTTCTGCTGAAGCTGATGTCGTCGCCGGACATGGCGTCGAAGCGATGGATCTGGGAGCAGTATGACCGCCACGTGATGGGCGACACGATTGATTCATCCCAGTCGGGCGGGGACGCCGCCATCGTGCGCATCCACGGGACGAACAAGGCGATCGCGATCTGTTCGGACTGCAACCCGCACTATGTGGCGGCCGATCCCTATGAGGGCGGCAAGCAGGCGGTGGCGGAAGCGTATCGGAATCTCTCGGCCGTCGGCGCAACGCCGATCGCCATCACCGACAACCTCAATTTCGGCAATCCGGAAAAGCCCGACACGATGGGCGTGATCGTCAAGGCGATCGAGGGCATGGCGGAAGCGTGCAGGGTTCTGGAGTTCCCGGTCGTGTCGGGGAACGTATCGCTCTACAACGAGACGGACGGCGTGGGCATCCCGCCGACGCCGGTGGTGGGCGGGATCGGCCTGATCGAGGATCTGGGCAAGATCGCAACGCTGAAGGGGGCGCAGGATGACGACGCGCTCGTGCTCATCGGCGAGACGAAGGGGCATCTCGGCGCTTCCGCCTACGCGCGCGTCATCCTCGGGCTTGACGGCGCGGCGGCCGGCTCGGCGCCGCCGGTCGACCTGGACGCCGAGATGCGCAACGCGGCCTTCGTGCGCAGGCTGATCCGGGAAGGCCTTGTCCACGCCGTGCACGATGTCAGCGACGGCGGGCTGGCGTGCGCGGCGGCCGAGATGGCGCTGTCGAGCGGCCTCGGCGTGTTTGCAGATCTCCATGCCTACCATGTCGGCGGGCCGGACGGTGTCGGGCCGGGACTGTCACTCGCCGAGATCCTGTTCGGCGAGGACAATGCCCGCTACATCGCCGCCGCCCCGCGCGGGTCTGTCGCGCGCATCAAGACCCTCGCCATGGAGGCGGGCGTGCCGTGCGATTGCCTGCGGGAGACAGATGGGTTCCGCAGGGGCGGCGATGTTTCATTCGACTTCGGCGAACGTGGCGTTCACGGCGTAAAGCTCGACACGCTCCGCGCCGCACACGAGGGCTGGCTTCCGACCTACATGAAGGGCGCAGGCTGAGGCGCAGGACCCGTGCAGACTGTCGCGAGGCAAGGCGGATTCGCGCGGAGTGTGGCGCCCGATCCACGGTGTTCGCCTGAAAGGCGAGATGCTGTTGCGCGCTATTGTGCGTCACCGACCCGTCACTAGAAGGGACGTCGGGGACTGTCTGCTGGCTGGCCACGGGGTCGGCGGCCCGCGCATCGGGAAGGATTCATCCATGGCCATGGATCGAACCACGCTGGAAAGTTACCTTCGGGAAGCCTTCCCCGACGCAGACATTACCCTGCGCGACATGGCCGGCGACAATGATCACTGGAGCGCCGAGATCGTGTCCGAACAGTTCCGCGGCAAAACGCGCGTAGCCCAGCACCAGATGGTCTATGCCGCCCTCAAGGGCCGCATGGGCGGGGAATTGCACGCCCTCGCCCTCGTGACCCGCGCGCCGGGCTGAACTGGAACGCGGACATTGGCGGACGGTCATCGCAACAACGCATCGGGAGCGCGCCGCCTCGGCTTCGGGGTGAGCGGGCCGCATGGCTCGCTGATGGTGCGCCCGGAAGAGACGGTGCAGATGATCCAGCTGGCCTATGCCTTGGGCGTGCGGGTGTTCGACACGGGCCCCTCCTATGGCGCGGGCGAGGCCGAGCGTCGGCTGGGCGAGGCGCTGGCGCGCATTCCGACATTCGACCCCATCGTGTCCACCAAGGTGGGCATCCTGCCGGGGCGCGGGCGGGAGAAGGCGCGCGATTTCTCGCCCGACGGGGTGCGGCGGTCCGTTGAAGCGTCGCTGAAACGGCTGCGGCGGTCGCGGAT
>CAZTMG010000156.1:5718-6821 GCA_964614815.1 uncultured Rhizobium sp.
GCTGACCGGCCGGCGGATCCGGACGCTGAACGACCTGCAGCGCGAGGGGCGCGTGGTCTCGCTGGGCGTGTGCGGGCGCGGACCGGAGCTGGACATCGCCCTGCAGACCGGAGAGTTCACCCATTTCATGGCGCCGGTGAACGTGACGCTGCCGCCCAGCGACATGGAGCGGCTCTATCGCCTGCGCGCGGCCGGGGAACTGATCGGGATCGAGACGCTCACGGCGGCGCACCCCCGCTTCCCCCTCCCCGTGACGCCGGGCGCGGCCTGGCGGCTGGCAAGGTCGATCCTGGGGTGGAACGCCAGGCGGCCGGCCACGCCGATGACGGTGGACGAGGCCCTGTGCTGGGCGCTGGGCGAAGGCGGGGCGCACCGCATCCTGACCACCACGACCCGGCGGGAGCACCTGGAGGCAAACATCCAGGCGGTGACGACCTGCGGCCAGGGCGGCTTGATTGCGGGCAGTTCCGGCCTTAGCTGACAGCCCAGACGCCCTCTTTCCGGGAAACCTCGCCATGAGCGACATCAACGCACGCATCCAGAACCTGATCGAGTCGAGCCCGGTCTTCCTGTTCATGAAGGGCACGCCGACCTTCCCGCAGTGCGGCTTCTCGGCGACCGTGGTGGCGATCCTCGATCACCTCGCGGTTCCGTATGCGAGCGCCAACGTGCTGGAGGACGCCGAGCTGCGCCAGGGGATCAAGGATTTCTCGAACTGGCCGACCATTCCGCAGCTCTATGTGAAGGGCGAGTTCATTGGCGGCTGCGATATCGCGAAGGAAATGTTCCAGTCGGGCGAGCTGAAACAGCTGCTCGAGGAGCGGGGCGTGCTGCAGCCGGCCTGACCCGCCGGGGCGATCCGCCAGCGAAGCAGGATCGGTTGGGTCGAATCGGCCCGACGGGTCGGTCGGCTCCGCTTCGCGACGACCGGAATGACGGCTCGCGGCCATTTCCGATGCGAGGGAGCCGGACCTAGACAGCCGGCCAGTCGGGACGGTGCATCCCCCCGGCCAGCGGCGCCGGCCTGCCCGCGCGATCGGGATCCGGGCGGAGCTTGCAGACGGAAAAGGCGACAGCCGCGAGTTCCTGCGGCGTGAAGGGCT
>CAZTMG010000157.1:0-5761 GCA_964614815.1 uncultured Rhizobium sp.
CATGCCCGGGCAATGCTTGAGGGCGCCCGGGAACGCTCTTCGGGCGCGCCTCGTAACCCAGTTGCTCAAATGAGGACATGGCTATGAGGACCTTGCTGGATTTCACCCCCTATCGTCGCTCACTGATCGGCTTCGACCGCGTGTTCGACATGCTCGAAAACGCGACCAGGTTCGACACCAGCGCGTATCCTCCCTACGATGTCGAGCAGGAGGGCGAGGACGCCTTCCGCGTGCGCGTGGCGGTCGCGGGATACACGGCTGCCGACATTGACGCGACGGTGCACGACAATGTGCTGGTGGTGCGCGGCCGCGCCCCCGAAAAGGCTGAAAACCGGAAGTTCCTGCATCGCGGCATCGCGGCGGGCGAGTTCGAGTTGCGCTTCCCGCTGGCGGAGCATGTCGAGGTCACACGGGCCAACTTGACGGACGGCATGCTCGAGATCGAGCTGAAGCGCGAAGTGCCCGAAGCGGCCAAGCCGAGAAAGATCGCAATCGACAATACGCCCGCCCCGAAACGGCTGACATCAGCGAAAGCCGCCTGAGGCCGGCGCAGGCGTAGCGGTCCGCCGCCGCGGCGGGCCATGCCGATAATCCATGACGGCCGGGCGTCGAACGCGCCCGGCCGCCTATCGCCAACAAAAAGGAGACATGAGGACAGTTTGCAATGCAGGCGGTCGATCCGATCTTTGTCGCCCCACGTCTGGTGCCGCGGGATTGGGGACGGACGGACATAGGCGACTGGCTTGGCGGACGCGTGGCCGAGCCGGTTGGCGAAGCATGGGTGATCGATTCTGCGAACGCCACCGACGCCGGCCCGTTTGGCCGGCTCATCGCCCGCCAGCCCGGCGGCGTGCTGGGCGATCTTGGCCGCGCTCCGCCCAGGCTCAGGCTGCTCTTTCCCGCACAGGACACATCGGTGAAGTCATCTTCGCCGCTGAGTTTCTGGACGGTCCTCGAGCCCGGCGTCGCCTCGCTGACCGGGCCGCATGGTCTGGCCCATCGCACCGGGGAGCGCCTGAGGGCCTATGAGGGCGCAGAGGTCGCGCTGGCTGAAGGCTCTGTTGCGGTGGAAGTGAGTGCGTCCTTCCTCGGAAACAACGAGACTGACGCTAACCCCCATCTCGTGCGCCTGCCGCCCGTGTCGACCCGGATGCGCGCCACGCTGTTCCGTGACGATTTCCTGAGCGTCGAGACCTGGTCGCTGCCGGAATGGAGCCGCATCGCGCCCGACGGGGAGACCTGCCATGTCCTGATGGCGTTGGAGCCCGGCGTTATCGTGGACGGCCGCCCGCTCAAGCCGGGCGAGGCCGTTCTGGCGCCCGCGTGCGGCCGGCCGCTGGATTTGGTCGTGGAGCGACCGTATGCACGTATCCTCGTCGCCTACCCTGATCGGACGCCAACCGCTGTCTGGCGCCATACGCCTGGCCCCGATCCGGCCGCCGGACAGCTTCCCAGGCCGGCGCCACAGCAGCCCCTGGTCTGGGCCGGGGCGAACCTGCACCTACCCGCGGAAGCCGCCTGAGCCGGGCGGAACCCGGTTGACGCCGACGTTATCGCGGTAGGATGGTAGCTTGGCTGCCTGATGCCGCGCGGAGACGCTGCCGGGCGCGTGCGGGAGGAATGACCATGCTTCGTATGCTGGCTTCGGCGGCGGCTGTTTCGGCCATTGCGGCGACGATGTCATGTACGACGCCCATGCAGTCGGCGCAGGCGCCCGCCAATGCGCCGGCAGCAGCACAGCCGGCCGCGGTCGCCCACGCGGCGCCCGCCGGGCCGCATCCGGGCGAAGCGATCTACAAGGCGAGGTGCGCGGCCTGCCACGACAACCCGGAACTCACGAAAGCGCCGCCGCGCGAGACGCTGGCGCGGCTGACGCCCGGGCACATCACCAACTCGCTGATCGCGGGGATCATGATCCCGCAGGCGGTCGGCCTGTCGTCGAAGGACGTGTCGGACGTATCCAACTATCTCGGCCTCGCCGAGCAGGAGGACGACAGCTGGACGACGGCCATGCGCTGCCCCGCCTCGCGTGCGACGCCCAGGCTGGACATCGCGCCCACGGTGGCGACCTTCGGTTTCGACCAGACGAACCAGCGGCGACTGGATCCCGCCAAGGTCGGGCTGGGAGGCAAGGACCTGACATCGCTGGAGCTGGCATGGGCGATCGCCTTCCCGAAGGCGATCACGATGCGGAGCCAGGCGGCCGTGGTCGGCAGCACGCTGTTCCTGCCTGTGGGCGAGAGCAACAACCGGCTGTTCGCATTCGACATCTCGGACAACCAGAAGCCGTGCATCCAGTGGATCTATGAGGGCGACCAGACTCTGCGCACCAGCGCCGGCTATGGCGTGCGGCCGGACGGCAGGCCCGTCGTGCTGGTCGGCGACATGGGCGGCTTCGTGCACATGATCGACGCCAGGACCGGGAAGAAGCTGTGGGCGGAGCACATGGGCCTGTTCCCCGCCTCGATCTCCACCGGAACGCCGGTGCTCGTCGGCGACAAGGTGATCGCCCCCTCCTCGCAGTACGAGATCATGCTTGCGGCGCAGGACAGCCATGAGTGCTGCAAGATTCATGGCGGCGTGGTGGCGATGGACGCCATGACGGGCAAGCGTGTGTGGGAGGGCCACACGATGGAACACGCCAGGCCCATCAAGGATCGCGGCGACGGCAAGATGATCTGGGGCCCCTCGGGCGCGCCGGTGTGGAACTCGCCGTCGATCGACGCCAGACGCGGCCTGATCTTTGTCGGCACGGGCGAGGCCAACTCCGCGCCGGCGCACAAGAACACCAATGCCATCATGGCGTTCAGCCTGAAGGACGGCTCCATCAGATGGTCCCATCAGGCGACACCTGACGACGTGTTCAATGTCGGGTGCAGCGCCAAGGGCGGGCCGTTGAACTGCCCCCGCGAGCACGAGACGGTGTTCCGCGATGTGGACTTCGGGGCGTCGACCATCATCGCGAAGGCGCCGAACGGGAAGGAGCTGGTGCTGGCCGGGCAGAAATCCGGCACGGTATGGGCGATGGACCCGGACACGGGCGCGGTCGTATGGCGCCGCGACATCGGCACGGGAGGCCCGAACGGCGGCATCCACTGGGGCATCGCGGCGGACGACACGCACGTCTACGCCCCGATCAGCTATCCGGGCGTGTCTATCCCCGGACAGGAGGTGGATCCGAGCCTGAAGCCCGGCCTCTATGCCGTGAACCTCAATGACGGGACGATCGACTGGAAGTTCGAGGTCGCCCCGGACTGCACGGAGGCCCGCAAGGCGTTCGTTCCGCGTTGCAACCGGCTGTTCGGGCTTTCGGGCGCGCCGACCGTGATCGGCGATCACATCATCACGGGCGGGCTGGACGGCCGCGTCTACATGCTGGAGCGGAAGACCGGCAGGCTGGTGTGGACGTTCGACACGGCGCGCGAATTCGCAACGCTCAATGGCGTCAAGGGCAATGGCGGTTCATTCGACAACGCCTCCATCGTGGCGGCGAACGGGCTGGTGCTGATGAATTCGGGCTATGGCCTGTTTGGACAGGGCGCGGGCAATGTCATGATCGCGCTGAAGCCCAAGCGCTAGCAACCTCCCGGCCTGCGAGACGGATGTAGCTCGCCCTATGGTCAACGAGAAGGACAAGCTGGTCCGCGACCAGCCAGCGGAGATGCCGGTCGAGAAAGGCCCGCTGGCGGTCTATCAAGGCGCGCAGCCGCCGGCGCCGAAATGGTTCGAGGATGCGGTGTCGACCCCCTACGAAACCGCCTTCGTCGACTGCGAGGGCGCGCGCATCCACTACCAGAGCTGGGGCGACCGGGCGAAGCCGGGCCTCCTGCTGGTCCATGGAAACGGCGCGCACGCCCACTGGTGGGATTTCATCGCGCCCTACATGACGGACGACTATCACGTGGTCGCCATGACGTTTTCCGGCATGGGCGACAGCGACTGGCGCGAACGTTATGTGATGGACACGTTCGCCAGGGAGCAACTGGCCGTATGCGAGGCGGCGGGGCTGTTTGCGCGCGCCGAGAAGCCGATCATCGTTGCGCACTCCTTCGGCGGCTTCGTGACCATCCTCACGGGGGCCGAACACGGAGACCGCTTCGGCGGCATCGTGATCGTCGACTCGCCCGTGAACCCGCCGGACCGGCCGCGCTCCGGACCACCGCCGGTGCGCGGGGGCAAGGTCTATCCCCCGCTTGAGGCGGCGCTGGCGCGTTTCCGCCTCGCGCCGCCGCAACTCTGCGAGAACCACTTCATCCTGGACTACATCGCGCGTTGGAGCCTTGCGCGGAGGCCACTGCCCGATGGGTCGGGAGAGGGCTGGGGCTGGAAGTTCGATCCGTCGATCTGGCGGCGCTTCTCCGTGTCGCGGCCGCATGAGGAGCTGCTGAAGGCGACCCGGTGCCGGATCGCACTGTTCAAGGGCGAGAAGTCCATCCTGTGGGAGGACGATGTCGGCGACTACATGCGCGACCTGCTGAACAGGCAGGTGCCGTTCATCGAGATTCCCGAGGCGCGGCACCATGTGATGCTGGACCAGCCGCTGGCCTTCGTCTCGGCGCTGCGGACGCTGCTGCAGGAATGGCGGTATTCGACGTCGGACCGCGTGGTGGCGGGGCGTCGGGATGGCCGATAGCCGCCGCGGCCATCGGCCCCGGAGGTCAACGCCTGCTCATTGGCGCTGAATCGGCCGCCCGGGATCACATGGGCCGGGGATGACATGCTGCGTCAGTCCTTGCGCTGCCAGCCTTTCGGTTTTTTCAGCGATTTTTTGAGGCGATGCGGCCTTGTGGGAGCTTTTCAGGGCGTTGCGATCCGGCTACACCCCAGCCGCTCACCTTCACGCCCGCAAGGAGACACCCCGCAATGGCGCACGCCGAACCTGCCCACAAAGGCCCGATCGCGACGCCGCCCGCCCATACGGATGCATACATGGATATGGCCGCCCGCCGCGGCATGTGGAAGGGCTTCGGAACCTTCACGGCCTGGGGCAGCCTGCTGGTGCTGATCGTCGTGGGCTATGCGACCTTCACGCTGACCATGGGCGTGCCGTGGCTTGGCGCCATGATCGGGTTCGCCGCGTTCGGCATCGCCGCCGGACTGCTGATGAACATGGGCGGCGCGTGGATCGCCACCGTCATCGGCCTGGTCGTGCTGGGCCTGTTTCTTCAATTCCTGATCTGGCTGGGCGGCCTTCTCCTGGGCTGACACCCAGAAACCAGAGGGGGACTAATGAAAATCGCGGTCCTGAAGGAACGGCGGTTCAACGAAACCCGCGTCGCGGCGACACCGGATACGGTGAAGAAGCTGGCGGGACTGAAGCATGTGGTCGCCATCGAAACCGGCGCGGGGACGGCCGCCGGCATCCGCGACGAGGACTATGCCGCCGCTGGCGCCGCCGTCGGCCCGCCTGCGGACGTGTTGGCCGGCGCAGACATCGTCTTCAAGGTCCGCGCGCCGGACCGGGCGGAGCTGGCGGCCTATCCCCGGGGCGCCGCCCTCGTGGGCCTGCTCGACCCCTATGCGGCAAAGGCTGAGGCGACTGCCTATGCCGCCGCGGGCGTCACCGCCATTGCAATGGAGTTCATTCCGCGCATTACGCGGGCGCAGGCGATGGACGTGCTCTCGTCCCAGGCCAACCTCGCGGGTTATCGGGCGGTCATCGAAGGCGCGGCGCTCTATGGGCGCGCCCTGCCCATGATGATGACGGCGGCGGGCACGGTGGCGGCGGCGAAGGTGTTCGTGATGGGGGCGGGCGTCGCCG
>CAZTMG010000157.1:5847-6737 GCA_964614815.1 uncultured Rhizobium sp.
CTCGGCGCCAAGTTCATCGCCGTGGAGAACGAGGAGTTCAAGGCGGCCGAGACGGCGGCAGGCTATGCCAAGCCAATGTCGCCGGAGTACCAGAAGCTGCAGGCTGAACTCGTGGCGGCCCACATCGCCAAGCAGGACATAGTGATCACCACAGCCCTGATCCCGGGCCGGCCCGCGCCGGTGCTGGTGACGGAAGCGATGGTGAAGTCGATGCGCCCCGGCTCGGTCGTGGTGGATCTCGCGGTCGCGCAGGGCGGGAACTGTCCGCTGTCGAAGCCAGACGAGGTGGCGGACGTGAACGGCGTCAAGGTGGCGGGCTTTACCAATCTGGCGGGCCGGATCGCTGCGGACGCCTCCGCGCTCTACGCCAAGAACCTTCTCGCGCTCATTCCGCTGCTCACCGGCGAAAACGGCGCGTTCGCGCCCAGATGGGATGATGAGATCGTGAAGGCGGCGGTCCTTACGCGGGATGGCCAGGTCGTTCATCCGGCGCTGAAGGACGGCTAGGCATGTCGAGGGCCATCGGCCTCATCCTGACGATCACCGGCCTGATGCTCGGCTGGCATGTGGTTCAGACGATGATGGTTCCGGGGCTCCCGCCGCTGCCGAGCTTCATCGTCGCGGCCATCGCACTTGCAATGTTGTCAGTGGGCGTCCGGTACATCCTGAAACGCCCGAAACCGAAAGAACAGAAAGAGGGAAAACCGTCATGATCGGAAGGATCACGACCCTCGCAGGCCTGGCGCTTCTGCTGGCCTCGCCCGCCCTGGCCTCGACCGGCGCCGAGCAGCCGGACGGACTTGTCTTCCGCCTCGCCATCTTCGTGCTGTCGATCTTCGTCGGCTATTATGTCGTGTGGTCGGTGACCCCGGCGCTGCATACGCCGCTGA
>CAZTMG010000158.1:0-6709 GCA_964614815.1 uncultured Rhizobium sp.
GGTCGCGCGAGCTCGACGCCGCCGCGCCTTCTTTGCCCAAGGAGTCCGTAGAATGAGAAGTCTGTTCGTCATATCCGTTTCGGCGCTGGCTTTGTCCGCCTGCGCCACAAAGCCTTTGCCGCCGGCGATCAGCTACGACTCCGACGACTTCAAGCCGGCCGTCATCGACCAGAAACCGGCGAAGCCAGTGGAGATCGTCGAGGTGCCGAAGGTGCTGGCGTTGCCCGGCCAGCTTCTGCCAGAGCCCGGCGAAGTGACCGAGGACAACCGGCCGCCCACCGAACGTGTCGAGGACGCCAACGAGGCGGCGACCCAAGAGCCGACAAAACATGGCTATATCAACGCTATCCAGGTCTATCCCTATACGGAAGGGGCACTCTACCGCCTCTATGCCGCCCCGGAGCGGGTGAGCGACATCGCCCTGCAGCCCGGCGAAAAGCTCACCTCCGTCTCCGCCGGCGATACCGTACGCTGGGTGATCGGCGACACCGTGAGCGGCACGGGTGACAGCGAGCGCACCCACGTGCTGGTCAAACCCTTTGCGCCGGGCTTGAAGACCAATCTCGTCATCACCACCGACCGGCGCGCCTATCACCTTCAGCTCGAAAGCACCGAGAAGACCGCCATGGCGGCGATTTCCTGGACCTATCCTTCCGATCAGCTTCTCGCCCTGCGCCGACAGAACGCGGCGGCACAAGCGGCGCTGCCGGTTGCCTCGAACGTGGCGCTCGAAAACATCCGCTTCCGCTACGCGATCACCGGCGACAATCCGCCCTGGAAGCCGCTGCGCGCCTTCGACGACGGCCACAAGGTCTATATCGAGTTCCCCCGCCGCATCGACCAGGGCGAGGCGCCGCCGCTCTTCGTGGTCGGCGCCGACGGCGGCAACCAGCTCGTCAACTATCGCATGCGCGGCAACTACTACATCGTTGATCGTCTCTTCGCCGCCGCCGAGCTCCGCCTCGGCACCAAGCCGCAGCAGGTCGTGCGGATTTCCCGGACCGACGGGACGCCACGGCGCACCGCGCTGTTCCCGCGCACGGACCGGTAGGGGGAGGGGCCATGACGGATACCGCACCCACGCCGCAACCCGCCGGTTCGTCCAAGCGCGGTCCCGGTAAGCTGGACCTGCGGGCCGCGCCCCGCCGTGCCGTGCGCTTCAGGCGCGGCCTTGTCATCGGCGCGGCCGCGATCGGCTCCGGCGCCATCCTCGGCGTGACCATGATGGCGTTGCAAGGCCCGACCCTGCGTATCCAGGACCAAGCCGAGGAGCTCTACAACACCGAACGCAAGCCGACCCCGGACGGCCTTGCCGCGCTGCCCGGCGATTACAGCCAGGTCAAGCCGGCAATGCCACAGCTCGGGCCGCCGCTGCCGGGCGATCTCGGGCGGCCGATCCTGGAACGCCAACGCCAGCTTGGGATCGCGCCGGGAGGGCCGGAGTTGTCCGCCGAGGAGCAGCGCCTCGCCCAGCAGGCCATCCAGGCGAAGGAGGCCGGCGTCTTCTTCCGTATCGAGAACCGGCCGCGGCAGGACACGCCGGCAGTGACGGGCCAGTCCCAGCAAACGGCTGCAACGGAAACCGTTTCGCCCGATGCTAACCGCCTGGCGCTCGACCCGGAGCGCGACCAGAACAACCAGCAACGCAAACTCGACTTCCTGAGCCAGCGCGACACCGGCGGCATCTACAATCCGCATGCGCTGCAGACGCCGGTCTCGCCCTATCAGATGATGGCCGGCAGTGTGATCGCCGCGAGCCTGATCACCGGGATCAATTCCGACCTGCCGGGCCTCGTCGTCGCCCAGGTCACCGAGAACGTCTACGACACGGTGACCGGTCGCGCGCTGCTCATCCCGCAAGGATCGCGCCTTGTCGGAACCTATGACAGCGTGGTCGCCTTCGGCCAGTCCCGCGCGCTGCTCGTCTGGCAACGCATCATCCTGCCCGACGGCTCCTCCATCGAGATCGACAATCTGCCAGCCACCGACACCGCCGGCTATGCCGGGCTCGAGGATGAGGTGGACTACCACACTTGGCGGCTCATCAAGGGCATCGCGCTCGCCACCCTGCTCGGCGTCGGCACGGAGTTGAGCCTGGGCAGCGACGAGAGCGATCTGGTCCGGGCGATCCGCGAGTCCACTCAGCAGAACGTCAACCGGGCCGGGCAGCGCATCACCGAGAAGAATCTCAACATCCAGCCGACCATCACCATCCGCCCCGGTTGGTCGCTCAAGGTGATCGTCCAGCGCGACATCGTATTGCGGGCTTACCAGGGCTGAAAGAATCGATCATGACCAATCTGAAACTCGGAAAACTGCCCGACCGGACACCGGTGAAGATCACCATCACCGTCGGCGCCGACCTCAGCCAGGCGCTCCGGGACTATGCCGCCCTTTACCGGGCCACCTATGGCGAGGCCGAATCTGT
Organism: uncultured Rhizobium sp.; assembly: GCA_964614815.1. GTDB lineage: Bacteria > Pseudomonadota > Alphaproteobacteria > Caulobacterales > Hyphomonadaceae > UBA7672. The sequence continues at coordinate 2,429 of CAZTMG010000158.1, forward strand.
CGCCGAGCTCATTCCTTTCATGCTGGAGGCCTTCCTCGACAGCGATCGCGCCTTCGCCAAGGCGCGCAAGGAGGGGTTGCCGGAGGCGAACATCGACAAACCGGCCCGCCGCACCCGCTCACCCCGCGCGGGCGATACCGAAGCGGCGTCGCCCGCTGTTTCATCCCCATCGCAGTTCGAGGAGTGACCCATGCAAATCGGCGCCTTCACCTTGTCCAATGACGGCGGCTGGACCGGCTCCATCCGCACGCTCACCATCGACGCCAAGGTCCGGCTCGTTCCCAACGACGACCGTACCCATGACAACGCCCCGGCATTCCGAGTTCTTGTCGGCAACGCCCGCATCGGTGACGCCTGGGATGCCCGGACAACGGGCGATAACCCAAAATACTATCTCCGCGTCCGTCTCGACGATCCGAGCCTTTCCGAGCCCTTCACCGCCGCCATGTTCCCCTCCGAGGAGGGTGATCGGGCGCAGCTCGTCTGGAGCAGGCGGCGGGAGTAGTAGAGATTGACGAGCTGCCTCCCTTTAGCGCGGCAAAGGAGCCGAGCCGAAACCTTCTGGCGTGATGCGGAGGGTGGCTGGCGGTCGGTTGGGGATTTCGAATTTTGCCAATTTTGATGGCTCTAAGCCCTCAATCGGAAACTCGTTCGAAATTGGACTTGGTGGGAGCGCCAGGTACAGGAGCTTTTCGAATGCGCCAATATGTGATAGAAAGTCGGCATACACATGGAAAAGCCGACAGATCATCACATGCCTGCGCATCGCCCCGAATCTCAGAGAGAAACAGCCGTCAGACTCCTTGGCGAGCACGGCATCATGCGGCTGTCAGAGCTGAAGGCGGCCGGGGTCCATTATCAGACACTGGCCCGGATGACGGAAGACGGCACCGTCCTGCGTGTCGGCCGCGGTCTCTACCAGCTTCCCGAGGCCGAATACTCCCTCGCCCACAGCCTCGCAGAGGTGGCCAAGGCCGTGCCCAAAGGGGTGATCTGCCTCATCTCGGCTCTTCAGTTCCACGAACTCACGCTTCAGGCGCCGCCCCATGTCTGGGTCGCCATCGGGCGCAAGGAGCGGGTGCCTCGCATCAGCTATCCACCGGTCCGGGCCATCCGGTTTGGCGAAAAGGCCATGTCGGTCGGCGTCGAACACCATGTGATCGACAAGGTCGGGACGCCGATCTTCGATCCGGCCAAGACCATCGTCGACTGCTTCCGCTATCGCAAGGAGATCGGCATCGACATCGCCCTCGAAGGGCTCCGCAATGGGGTCCGAAAACGCAAGGCGCATCCCGACCGGATCGCCGCCTATGCAAGAGAGCTGCATATCTGGTCGGTTCTCAGGCCTTATCTCGACGCGACGGTGGCCGATGAAGGATAAGCGCAAGAACATCGCCCAGTCGGTGCGCGACCGGCTGCGGACGGTCACCGTCCGTCTGCGCCTCGACTACAACCTCGTTCTGACCCGCTACGCGCTCGAACGTTTGCTCTATCGCCTGAGCGTGTCGCCGCAACGGGATCGCTTCGCGCTCAAAGGCGCAATGCTGTTCGTCGTCTGGACGGCGGACATCGTTCGCCCGACGCAGGATCTCGACCTGCTCGGTTTCGGCGATTCCAGCGTCGATGCGCTGCGAGACGTCTTCCGCGACATCATGGGCACGCCTGTCGCCGACGACGGTGTCGTATTCGATCTCGACTCGGTGCGCGCCGAACCAATCCGGGCGGAACAGCACTATGACGGCGTTCGGGTCAGCGCGCTGTCATTCATCGGCACGGCGCGCGTGCCGATTCAGATCGACATCGGTTTTGGCGACGCCGTTACGCCAAGCCTGGAGGAGCAGGAGTATCCGGCGCTGCTCGATGCCCCGGCGCCGCGGCTCAAAACCTATCCGCGCGAAACGGTTGTTGCAGAGAAACTCGAAGCGATCGTCGATATCGGCACCCGCACCAGCCGGATGAAGGACTACTACGATCTGCTGTCCATGGGCCGCCTTTTTGCTTTTGACGGACAGACGCTCTCGCAGGCCATTCGGGCCACCTTCGAGCGCCGCAAGACAGAGCTGCCGGACACGGTTCCGCCGGCGCTATCGCAAGACTTCGCCGCCGACACGGACGCCATGGAGCGTTGGAATGCGTTCGTCCGGCGAACGCCGCTCCTGATCGATCCGCCGGACCTGGCGGGCGTCGTCGAGGAGATCACGAGGTTCGTCATGCCGCCGACAGTTGCGGCGGCATCGGGCAAGTCGTTCGCGCAGAACTGGCGACCATCCGAGGGATGGACGGCGGAAGTGTCCGATGAGCGTACTTAAGGGCCATAAGAGTTTTCCGCGCCTCGGGCGATCCTTCTTGGGTGCGCACCTATACTGGAGAGGTTCGGCCCATGAAGGAGAAGGAGGATCGAGCGGCCGCCGTCATCCCGCCCCCGGCGAACGATAACGGCTCCAAACAAGGGGCGGCGGAAGAAGCCGAGCGGCACCTGGACACCATCGCGCGGGCCATCGGCCGTCATATCGCCCGCGAACACATCAGGGCCTGGGAGCGGGAGCGGCGAAAGCGGGCGGCCAACGATAACCGGCCAAAGGAAGAGGGGCGGAAACCGGATGGGTGAAATCCGCCTTTGAGAGAAAGGAAAGTCTCATGACCCGCGTTGCGCTATACGCCCGCTATTCCTCGGACAACCAGAGTGATTCCTCCATCGAGGATCAGTTCCGCATTTGTCGGGACCAGGCGGCGCGGGAGAGGTGGAAGGTCGTGGGCGCCTACAAGGACGCCGCCATTTCGGGCGCGAGCGTTACCCTGCGGCCGGGCATCCAGGCGCTCTTGCAGGACGCGCAGGCGGGCAAGTTCGAGGTCGTGCTGGCGGAAGCGCTGGACCGTATCAGCCGCGACCAGGCCGATGTCGCCATTCTCTACAAGCATTTCAAATTTGCCGGCGTGACGCTCGTGACGCTCGCCGAGGGCGAGATTTCCGAGTTGCATGTCGGCCTCAAGGGGACGATGAACGCCCTGTTCCTGAAAGACCTCGCCGCCAAGACCCATCGCGGCCTGCGCGGCCGGGTGGAAAAGGGAAAGGCGGGCGGCGGGCTCTGCTACGGCTATGACGTCGTGAAACGTCTCAACGGCGATGGCGAGCAGGTGCGCGGCGAGCGGAAGATCAATGAGGCCGAGGCCACAATCGTGCGCCGCATCTTTCGCGAGTTTGCCGCCGGCAAGAGCCCCAAGGCTATCGCCGCCGATCTCAACCGGGTTGGCATTCCCGGCCCCTTCGGCAAAGCCTGGGGCGACACCACCATTCGCGGCCATGTCTGCCGCGGCACCGGCATCGTCAACAACGAGCTTTATGCCGGCGTGCTGGTCTGGAACCGGCTGCGCTACATCAAGAACCCGGCGACGGGAAAGCGCGTCTCGCGCGTCAACCCGGAGTCCGAATGGATCAGGACCGAGGTGCCGGACCTGCGCATCGTCGACGGGGAACTATGGCAGGCGGCGCGCCAGCGGCAGCAGGAAATCTCCAGGCAGTTCGAGAATGTCACCAAAGGCGTGCGCGCTTATCGTGCCAAGCACGTCAACGAGCTGCGCCGCCCCGCCTTTCTGTTCTCCGGCCTACTCAAATGCGGCTGCTGCGGCGGCAATTACGGCATCATCACCCGCGACCGGTACGGCTGTCTCAACCGTTATCGCCGGGGTACCTGCGACAACGGCCATACCATCCGTCGCGATGACATCGAGCGGCGTATCCTCGCCGGCCTCACCGGGCGGCTGGTCTCGGCCGACCGGGTCGCCAAGGCCGTGCGCGCCTATGCTGAAGCGCTCAACAGTCAGAACCGTGAACGCCGGGCGCAGGCGGAACTTGACCGCAAGGCGCTGGAGAAGATCGAACGCGGCATCGCCGGCATCATGGCAGCGATCGAGGACGGCATGTACCAGCCGGCCATGAAGGCCCGGATGGAGGAGCTGGAACGCCAGAAGGCGGAAATCCTGGCGCGCATGGAACAGGCGCCCGAGGATGTTCCGGATATCCACCCCAACATTGCCGAAATCTACAAGGCCAAGGTGACGCAGTTAAGCGAAGCTCTTGCCGATCCCGAACTGCGCGATCAGGCCGCCGAGGCGATCCGCGCGCTGGTGGACGAAGTGGTGCTCGAGCCCGGCGACAAGCGCGGCGAGATCAACGCCACCTTACGCGGCGAGGTGATGAACATCCTCGACATCGTTTCCGGGCGTAAAACCCGAAACCGGCGCCAAGTTATAACAAAAGACATTGCGGGCCCCCGCAACCAA
>CAZTMG010000159.1:0-648 GCA_964614815.1 uncultured Rhizobium sp.
TCCCGGCGAACGCCGGGACCCAGGGCGATCCTCAAGGCTTGTTCCGGCTTGCAGCCTCAACCCCGCACACGTCGCGCCAGCATTCCTGGATCCCGACTTTCGTCGGGATGAGCGGCGCATTGCACACCTAGCCTGACCCCAGCCCAGGCCCAAAACCCCGCCCATGGCAGGGATCGCCCCGTCACGCCCGTGGGCGAAGCCGCGTCACATGCCCCATCTTGCGGCCATCGGCGGCGGTGCGCTTGCCATAGAGGTGCAGCTTCGCGCCTTCGGCGAGATGCCGCTCCCACGCGAAGGCGTCCTCGCCCAGAAGATTGACCATCTCGCCGTCGGAGTGCCGCGTCGGATCGCCCAGCGGCCAGCCGCACACCGCGCGGATATGCTGCTCGAACTGTCCGGTCCGGCAGGCGTCCTGCGTCCAGTGTCCGGAGTTGTGCACGCGCGGGGCAAACTCGTTGGCCAGCAGCTCGCCGTCCTTGGTGAGGAATAGCTCCAGCGCCAGCACGCCGACATAATCGAGTTCGTCCGCGAGCCTCTTCGTCAGCGCAACCGCCTTCTCCAGCACGGCCTTGGGCGCGGAGGAGGGGAACACGGATGTCCGGAGAATGCCGCCCGAATGATCGTTCTCTGGCGGATCGAACGCGACGA
>CAZTMG010000159.1:658-5320 GCA_964614815.1 uncultured Rhizobium sp.
CATCCGCCCCGCGCGCCGCCACGACGGAGATCTCGCGGTCATGCGCAATCCACGCCTCGATGATCGACGGCCCGGCGCCGACATCCCTCCACGCCGTCTCCGGCGCCTTGCCCTTGAGCCGCACCTGACCCTTGCCGTCATAGCCGGAGAAGCGGGACTTCAGCACGCCGTCGCCGCCGAGCGCATCCAGGGCCGGTTGGATGTCGTCAGGTCCGTCGACGCGTGCGAACGGCGCCGGTTCGATGCCGATGGACCGGAAGAACATCTTCTCGGCGAGGCGATCCTGCGCCCGCGCCAGCGTCCGCCCGTTCGGCCGCATCGGAACGCCGTGGCGCTCGATCAGGTCGGCCGCCGCAACCGGCACGTTCTCGAACTCCAGCGTCGCCGCTGCGACGCTGGCCGCGAACGCCTTCAGCGCCGCCTCATCGCTCCAGTCCGCAACCCATGTGCGCCTCGCCACGCGCGCGGCCGGGCTGTCCGTCTCCGGGGTGAAGATGTGGACGTCGAGCCCCATGTCGGCCGCCGCCATCGCCAGCATCCGGCCCAGCTGCCCGCCGCCCAGTATGCCAATGGCGTCGCCCGGCCGGGCGATCGCCCCCTCTGGCCCGGCCATGCTCATGTTTCCTCGTCCACCGTCTCCGCCACCGCATCCGTCTGCGCCTGCCGGAACGCATCCAGCCGCTTCAGCAGCTCGCTGTCGGTATTGGCCAGGATCGACGCCGCGAGAATGCCCGCATTGGCGGCTCCTGCCTCGCCGATCGCCAGCGTGCCCACCGGCACGCCCCTTGGCATCTGCACGATGGAGAGCAGGCTATCGAGCCCGTTCAGCGTCGAGGACTTCACCGGCACGCCCAGCACGGGCAGGGAGGTCATGGACGCCACCATCCCCGGCAGGTGGGCGGCGCCCCCGGCCCCGGCGATGATGACCTTGAGGCCGCGGTCGCGGGCCGATCTGGCGTATTGGACCAGCCGGTCCGGCGTCCGGTGCGCCGAAACGACCTTCGTTTCGACCGGAACGCCCAGTTCCGTGAGGATTTCCGCGGCTTTCTGGAGGGTCGGCCAGTCCGACCGGCTGCCCATGATGATCCCGACCACGGGGTGTCTGCTAGGCGCGCTCATGAGGCTCTCCGGCCCGGAAAGGCGCCTTCTACTCGGTTCCGCCACAATTCCGCAACGGCGCGGAAAGGCCCGGTTAATCCGCTGCTAACAAGCTTCGGTGAATCGTGAGGCAGGAGAGCCTGTCCGTCGCATGAAGCTGTTCTCGATCTTCGGCCCGCGCCCCCGCCGCGCGGACGTCGCCCCGCCCGAACGGCTGGTCGATCCGGCCCAGCGCGCGGCCGAGATCTTCGGCGTGCCAGATCACCAGCTGACGCCACAGGTCCGCGCCGCCTTCAACGTCATGATTTCGGAGATCGACTCGCTCCGGCTCGATGTGGAGCAGCTGAAGCTGTCGCTTGCGGAAGCCGAAGCCTCCGCCGACCATGACCCGCTCGCCCCGGTCTACAACCGCCGCGCCTTCGTGCGCGAGACGCAGCGCATTCTCGCCATGGTGAAGCGCCACGAGATCGAGGCCTGCCTCATCTATTTCGACCTCAACAACTTCAAGGCGATCAACGACGCCCATGGCCATCCGGCGGGCGACGCCGTCATCCGCGCCATCGGCGAGGTGCTGATCCGCCAGACGCGCGAGACGGACATTGTCGGCCGCATCGGCGGGGACGAGTTCGCCGTCGTCCTCACCCACACCGGTCCCGACGCCGCGGTCAACAAGGCCGAGGCGCTCGCCGCCACGCTGTGCACCGAGAAGGTGCTTCACAATGGCCAGGCGCTCTATGTTTCGGCCGCCTATGGTCTCGCCCAGCTCGGACCCGGCGACACGGCCGAGACGGCGCTCGCCCGCGCGGACGAGGCCATGTACGCCGACAAGGCGCTGCACAGGCGCGCGCAGGCGTGAAGCCGTCGCTGGCTACTGCCAGTCGTTGAAGCGGAAGCCGCGGCCGCCGCCCCAGACCTTCTCGCCGATCGTGCAGTCGGTCTTTTCCGTCGGCAGTTTCAGCTGCACGCGCACGATGCCCGGCTCGCCGGGCGGGGGCTCGTCCGGCGCATCCGCGAACTGGATCGGCGCGGCGCCCGTGTCGAGATCGAGGCTTGCAATCTCCATCACCAGCTTCTTGCGGATGGTGGAGGACAGATGGCGCAGGTCGAACACGGGCGCGATGAACGCCCCGGTCCCCCCAATCACGCAGTGCTTGTAGTACCGGTCGAGGTGATCGATGTCGTAGAATTCCTTGGGCTTGTTCAGCATGATCGGCAGGCCGTTGATCACGATTCCGCTCTTCACCACCTCGTCCCGCACCGGCTCCACGAGACGGCCGGCATTGTTGGCCCCGTCGCCCGACACGTCGATCACCTGCCGGTGCGAGGCGATGTTGTTGCCGAGGATGTACTCCCTCGCCGTAAGCAGCGCGCGCGATATGGAGGTGCGCTGCTCGCCATAGATCGGCTCGTTTTCCAGCCTGTCGGCGAACGTCTTCGCCGCCTCGGCGCTGTCGATGATCGTCCACGGAATCGTCGGGATCGGATCGAAGTCCCCGGCCCATTCCATGTACATGACGGCGATCCTGCCCTCGGGACCCGACAGCATGGCGTTGATCACGTCCTTGTGCCGGAAGGCGTCGACATAGCCCTGGCGCTGGATCGAGTGCTCGTCATAGTCCATCGACTGTGAGATATCGACCGCCAGCAGGAGCTCCAGATCGACACGGACCATCTGTCCCTGCTGCGCCGCGACCGGCGCGGAAAGACCTGCCAGCGCGGCAAGGCCAAGGGCTGCCAGACCTCTCAGGCGGGATACAGATCTCATGGCCGGCTCCGGCGACGGAACGGCAAGCTTGCAGGCCGGGACACACTCACGCAAGCTGTCCCTCATCACGAACTCACGACCTTGCAGCGAAGACAAGGCAGGGTTCGGCTGGGAGGAGACCGACATGAACCGGAGGCGCGTTGCGGCCATGCTCGCGGCCGCGTTGACGGGGCTGGCGATGGCGTCGCCGGCGCTGGCGCAGGGGAGTTATGACCCGCCCCGCACGCCCGATGGCCGCCCGGACCTGCAGGGAACCTGGACCAACGCCTCGATCACCACGCTGGAGCGGGCCGACCGCTACCCCTCCACCGTCCTCGATCCGGCCGAGGTGGAGCAGGCGACCGCCCGTCACCCGCAGAACGTGCGCATCGCCACCGAGGACATCGCCAACACGCCGGCCACCGGCCTCCTCACTGGCCGCGACCTTCTGATGGGGCGTGGGTACAACGCCTTCTGGATCGATCCGGGCGACAGGTTCGGCGTCATCAATGGCGAGGTCCGCACGGCCTGGATCACCGACCCGCCGGACGGAAAGATCCCTTACAGCGAAGCGGGCCGGAGGCTCGCCCGTGCGGGCGACCAGCGCCTGGGCTATTCCGATCCGGAGTCGCGCCCCCTGCCGGACCGTTGCCTCGCCACGGGCGGCCGCACCGGCCCGCCCATGGTCAACGGCCTCTACAACAATCACTACCAGATCGTGCAGACGCCGACCCACGTGATGATCCATACCGAGATGATCAGCCATGCGCGCATCATCCCGCTGAAGCGCGAGCATGGGCCCGCGGCCATCGCCCCGCTGTTCGGGGATTCCATCGGCTGGTGGGAGGGCGATGCGCTGGTGATCGAGACCACCAGCTTCAACCCCTACCATGCCTGGCAGGATCATCCCGCCTATCTGTCCGCCACGGCGAAGGTCACGGAACGGTTCACGCGCATCGCGGAGGACAGGCTTCTCTACCGGTTCACCGTCGACGATCCCGTCTTCTACGCCCAGCCCTGGTCGGGCGAGATCGCCTTCTGGAACGATGGCGGCCGCATCTACGAGTACGCCTGCCACGAAGGCAATTACGCGATGGAAGGCATCCTGATGGGCGCACGCCATCGCGAAAGGCTCGGCCTGCCGCTGGACCAGGCCAACGAGGAATGACGCGCAGGCGAACGCCGCCTCGCTCCTTCCATCCTACGACAATGCGAAGTCCACCAGCGCGTCCGCATGGATTTCCAGCGTGTCGTAGCCCGGCAGGCCCGCCTCGGCCGGCGGGAACAGCATGCCGATCTCCGTGCAGCCGAAGATGACGCTGTCGGCTTCCTGTTCGCCGGAGCGGTCGATCATGGCGTGGACCCGGTCGCGCGCCGCATCCGTGACGACGCCCTTGATCAGCTCGTCGTAGATGATGGCGTGCAGCGCCTCGCGGTCGGCCTTGTCCGGCGTCACGGCGCCAATGCCCTTGCGTTCGAGATGGTCGATAAGGAAGCGGTCCTCCATCGTGTAGCGCGTGCCCAGCAGCAGCGGACGCGCGCGGGCGTCACGCCGCAGCGCCGTCGCCAGTGCGTCCCCGATATGGAGCAGGGGAATGGCCACGGCGGCCTTCACCTGTTCGGCCGCCTTGTGCATGGTGTTGGCGCCGATGGCGATCACGTCCGCCCCGGCCCGCTCCAGCGCCTGCGCCGCGTTGGCGAGGCGCGCGCCCGCCTCCCGCCACTGCCCCGCCGCCTGCATCGCGGCGATGGGGCCGAAATCCAGGGAATACAGGATGAGCTTCGCCGAATGCGCCCCGCCCAGCCGGTCGGCGACCGAC
>CAZTMG010000159.1:5330-6127 GCA_964614815.1 uncultured Rhizobium sp.
GCGGTAGTACTCGGCCGACGATTCCCAGCTCATCCCGCCAATCAGGCCGATCGTGCGCATTCTGGGCCAATATCCTGCTGAACCCGGTTTTCCTTGACCTTCTCCGCCGGCGGGAGTAGGGAGCCGGCTTTCCGCGCAGATGTCAGTCTGCGCCTTGACCGGCACGACCCCGTTTAGACCCGAACGGACGAGGCTGGCGAGGTCCCCCGCCCGGCGCGTTGCGCTCAGCGGGGCGTTCTGCGTTTCGGCGTTTGCCGGGCGTTTGAAACGGGGAAAGGGACGACCCATGTCGGGAACGGTTCCCGGCATGACAAGGAGCGGCGATGTTTGACGCGCTGACAGATCGACTGGGCAAGGTGTTCGACGGCCTCACGGGCCGGGGCGCCCTGTCGGAGAAGGACGTCAACGACGCCCTGCGCGAGATACGCGTGGCGCTGCTCGAGGCCGATGTCGCTCTCCCCGTCGTCAAGAAATTCATCGACGATGTCCGCCCCCAGGCCGTGGGCGAGGCCGTCATCAAGTCCATCAAGCCCGGCCAGCTTGTCGTGAAGATCGTGCATGACGAGCTGGTGCGCACGCTCGGCGGCGATGAGGAGCCGCCTCCGCTGAGGATCGACAGCCCGCCCGCCGTCATCATGATGGCCGGCCTGCAGGGCTCGGGCAAGACCACCACGACAGGCAAGCTCGCCAAGCGCCTGAAGGAGCAGGAGCGCAAGAAGGTCCTCGTCGCCTCGCTCGACACGCGCCGTCCGGCGGCCATGGAACAGTTGGCCGTTCTCGCCAGCCAGGTCGGCGTC
>CAZTMG010000159.1:6137-6674 GCA_964614815.1 uncultured Rhizobium sp.
GACGCGCTTCCCATCGTTCCGGGGCAGCTTCCGGCCGACATCGCCCGCCGCGCCATCCAGGCCGCGAGGTTCGGCGGCTATGACGTGCTGATGCTGGATACCGCCGGCCGCACCACGCTCGACGACCAGATGATGAACGAGGCGGCCGAGATCGCCGCGATCGCCAATCCCAACGAAACCCTGCTCGTCGCTGACGCCCTCACGGGCCAGGACGCGGTGGAGACGGCGAAGCGCTTCCACGAGCGCCTGCCGCTCACGGGCCTTGTTCCCGCATGGACGGCGATGGCCGCGGCGGCGCCGCGCTCTCCATGCGCCATGTCACCGGTCTGCCGATCCGCTTCATCGGCATGGGCGAGAAGCTGGATGGCCTCGACGTGTTCGACGCCCGGCGCATCGCGGGCCGCATCCTCGGCCAGGGCGACATTGTCAGCCTGGTCGAGAAGGCCAAGGCCGAGATGGACATGGCCGAGGCCGAGCGCGTCGCCAAAAGGATGCAGAAGGGTCAGTTCGACCTTGAGGATCTCGCCGGACAGCTCC
>CAZTMG010000160.1:0-1199 GCA_964614815.1 uncultured Rhizobium sp.
CTTGTCGCAATTGGAGATGCACACCATCGCATCGGCGCAGTGCGCATTGACCATGTACTCGACCGAGTCCGCGATGATGTCACGGCTTGGGAGGCTGTAGAGCATGCCGCCATGGCCCATCGCGATGCCGTCATCGACGGCAATCGTGTTGAATTCCTTCGCCACGCCGCCGGCTGCCTCGATCTCGCGCGCGACCAGCTGGCCGAGATCCTTGAGGTGAACATGCCCCGGCACGAACTGCGTGAACGAGTTTACGACAGCGATGATCGGCTTGTTGAAGTCGCCATCCTTCATGCCGGTCGCGCGCCAGAGGGCGCGGGCGCCAGCCATGTTGCGGCCAAAGGTGGTGGTGCGTGAACGGTAAGCGGGCATGCGCCTAGCTAAGAAGGCAAAACAGGCCCCGCCGCAAGGGGAAACAGTCTGTCAGCGGTGATCCGTGCCCTGGAACGTCGCAATTCATGAAGGATTGTGGCGTCGAGGAACGGACCACGCCGCCCGCGAGGCGAGCGCCGCGAATTTCAGGCCAGTTTCACCACATGCCCGTCAGACGGGCTGGCCTTGCCCGAGGCCAGGTTCGCGAACACCTTGCCGGCGGCCTCCAGACCCATGTGCTCCACCACGCGCGTCGTTTTAGCCGCGACCGGGAGGAAAGCCGCCCATGCCGCGCCGACACGCTGGCCAAACCCGGCTGGCCCCCAATCGGCGACCCGCTTCCTCACCACATCCGGCGCGAAGAACATCTTCGGCTGCGGCCCGGCCAGCGGCGCGTCCGGTCGCGGCGCATCCCAGTGTGTTGCGCCGACGGTGCAGCTGTAGGCGAGATTGTCGCGGAATTTCGCATGCACGGCCGCGCGCACGCCGGCGTTCCCCGCAATGTCCACGAATACGGATGGCGCCGTTCCGTCCATTCCGCCAATCGCTTCATATGACAGGACCTCGTCATAGAAGCCCAGCGCCTTCGTATAGGCGATATTCGATGGCGACGTGAGACCGGCCACCTTCACGGCGCCCCGCGCCTTGAGCAGCATCGCTGCCGCATACGCCGTCTTTGCCGACGCGCTGGAGAAGATCACCTGCCGCGCGCCGAAATACCCCGCATCCGCGATGAAGTCGTCGATCAGGAAGGAGGTCGTGAACAACGGCCGGAACAGCGCCTGAATCGCTTCCGTTTCGCGGGCGTAGAGAGGATCGGTCGCATT
>CAZTMG010000160.1:1209-1713 GCA_964614815.1 uncultured Rhizobium sp.
GTGTTGTAGACTGGCGCCAATCCCGCGCGATGCGGGCTCGTATCTGCGAAGGCGCCGTTCCTGCGCTCGCCGGGTCTGACGACAAGCACATCGGACATGGGCAGGTAGCCATAGACGCGCTCGCCAGGCTTGATATCCGGCGCCCTGCTCTCCGTGACCGTGGCGAAGCCCCACACGGGCACGCGGCCCCAACCCTCCTCCGGCGAAGGATAGAACTGCCAGTATTTCAGGAAATCGCCCGCAGCCCCGTAGGTGACGTTGTTGGCGGTCAGCGAGAACAGGTCGACCCGCAGGCGCGTCTCGCCATCGACGAGCGGCGCGGAAGCGCCTGCCACGAGCTTCGTTTCCGCGAGCGCGCCCTTACGGACAAGAACATGCATGGGTGTCATCCCAAGGCGCAATCCAGGCCAGTGTGGCGTCGGGGATCTGTCCGACCCCGCGCATTCTGCGCCGCAGAAATTGATCTGGATCAGCCCCTCCAGCCCCGGGATCGCAAATCTGCGG
>CAZTMG010000160.1:1811-6650 GCA_964614815.1 uncultured Rhizobium sp.
CCGCCGCCGCATATCTGCCCACCCAGACTGCGATTGCAGACCCGCCCGAAGGCCAAGGCGAGTTACATGGCGCGGTCGCCAATTTCAGGCTGAGCGACCAGACGGGGGCCGTGCACGAACTCTACAACCTGCTTGATGCTCCCGCCGTTGTGATCGTGACCCAGATGAATGGCGATCCGCTCTCGCGCGAGGCCATCCAGGCGCTCGAGGGTTTCAAGGCCATCTTCAGCAAGGCAGCCTACCTCGCGCTCAATTCCAACCCAGCCGATTCCGCAGCCGGGATCGCGGCTGAAGCAAAGGCGATCGGCACAGACATTCCGATCCTTCATGACGCTCAGCAGGTCGTCGCCAGGACTCTCGGCGTCACACAGACGGGCGAGGCCTTCATCATAGATCCTGCCGGCTGGAAGGTGGTCTATCGTGGTCCGGTCAATTCCAGCGCCGCCGCAGACGTCGCTGCACATTACCTGCTGTTCAACGCGCTGGTTCACGTGATGGGCAGGCGCCCGGTGGAGGAAGCGAGCGTGGCGGTCAAGGGAACGCCGATCAGGATCTCGGCGACCGACTGACCTGGCTCATCAAACACGCAGAAGAAGGCGGTCGATCGACAGCAGGCCGCCGCCATGCGCCGCCAGCAGCGCGCCGACGAAGACAAGAATGGCGGGCTCGTAGATCTCGCGCGCGTTGAGGCCCGCGCCCATGAACAACGCCACGCCCACCAGAAAGTTCAGCGCCAGAAGGACGCCGGCAAGCCGCGTGAACAGGCCGGGGATCAGCGCGGCGCCAATGTCAAGCTGCACCCACACAGACAGCGGCGCGGCGATTTCCGGCAAGGGGCAGTTGAGGCTGCGCAGGAAGCCCTCGAACTCGCCCATGCGCTCCTGCGATTCAATGTTGTCCCACACGCCGACGATCAGGAACCATCCGAGATAGAGACGCAGCGCCAGCCAGGCGGCAGGTCGCAGGATGTCGAGCGCGCGCAAACTGATGAAACCGACCGGGCTCACAGGGCGAGGTCCTTCAAGTCGTCCGCCGTCAGCTTCAGCTTCGCCGCCGGGACAAGTTCTTTCAGTTGCGCGCCCGTGGTGGCGGAGGCGATGGGGGCGGTGACGCTGGGCCGCGCCATCAGCCAGGCAAGCGCGACCTGCGCCAGCGTGGCATTGTGGCGGGCGGCGACCTTGTCCATGGCGGCGAGGAGCGCCTGCCCGCGCCCCGACAGCAGCTCCTTCATGCGGCCGCCGCGCGGGGATTTCCTCAGGTCGTCCGCCGTACGGTACTTCCCCGTCAGAAAACCGCTGGCCAGTGCGAAATAGGGAATGACGCCGAGGCCATGCTTCACGCAAAGGTCCTCCAGCGCTCCCTCATACTGGTCGCGGACGACGAGGTTGTAGTGCGGCTGGAGAACCGTGTAGCGGGCGCGGCTGCCGCCCGCCGCATCCAGCGCTTCCTTCAGACCCGCCGCATCGTAGTTGGAGCCGCCGACGGCGCGCACCTTGCCCTGCTCGATCAGGCGCTGGTGCGCTTCCAGCGTTTCCTCGATCGGCGTGTCCCTGTCCGGGAAGTGGGAGAAATAGAGATCGATGTGATCGGTCTGTAGACGCTTCAGCGAGGCTTCACAGGCTTGCTGGATATAGGCGGCCCTGAGCCCCTTGCCTGCCGGCATCTCGCTGCCGACCTTGGTGATGAGGCAGATCTTCCCGCGAGCGCCGCGCGCTTTCATCCAGTCGCCGAGGACAGTCTCGGATTCACCGCCCTGATGCCCTGGCGCCCAACGCGAGTAGACATCCGCCGTATCGACCGCATTGAAGCCCGCGTCCACGAACGCATCCAGCACGGCGAAGGAGGCATTCCTGTCCGCCGTCCAGCCAAAAACGTTGCCGCCGAGGACAAGCGGCGCGATTTCCAGACCCGACGATCCGAGCTTCCGCTTCTGCATGGCGCATCTCCCGTCCGCACAGGCAAACATGGACCGGCGCGCGACAGCTCACAAGGCAGGATCATTCGTCCGCGTAGATCGCCACCTTCCGCCTGCCAGTTGCATCAGCCTGCCCGCGGAACATGCCCTCCGTGTTCATGCTCAGCGCGACGCCGCCGTCATGGGCGATCACGATGACGCCGCCCGCGCCGCCGAGCGCCTTCACCTCGTCCAGCGTCGTGGCGGCGGCCTCCGCCGCGCTCATCCCCTTCATGGCGACACGGGCGCAGATCATGCGCGCGACGCTGGCGCGGATGAAGTATTCGCCATCGCCCGTGGCCGAGACGGCGCAGGAGGAATTGTCCGCATATGTGCCCGCGCCGATGATCGGGCTGTCGCCGACGCGGCCGGGCGGCTTGGCGTTCATGCCGCCCGTCGATGTGGCGGCCGCAAGATTTCCCTTCTTATCCATGGCGACGGCGCCGACCGTGCCATAGCGATCCATCGGATCGAAAGTTCCCGCGAGCGACCGCTCCAGCTGCTGCCGCCTGCGCGGCGTGATGAAATAGTCAGGCGAGACGATATCGAGCCCCGCCTTCGCCGCCATTTCGTCCACGTCGGGACCCGCGAACATCACGCGGCCGGTCTTCTCCATAACGTGGCGCGCCGCGCGGATCGGGTTCTTCACCGTGCGCACCTGCGCCACGGCGCCGGCCCGGCGATCACGACCGTCCATGATCGAGGCGTCCAGCTCGGCCACGCCCTCGCGCGTCAGCACGGCGCCGCGACCTGCGTTGAAGTTCGGATTGTCCTCCAGCACGCGCACCGCAGCCTCGACCGCATCGAGCGCATCCCCGCCGCCGGACAGCACGGCCGATCCCGCCGCCAGCGCATCGTTGAGGCCGGCGCGGAACGCCGCATCCATCTCCGGCGTCATCTCCGTCCGGCGCATCACGCCCGCGCCGCCATGTATCAGCAGCGTCCACTCCGGCTTCGCCACAGGTTTCTCCATGTTCGCACAGGCGGAAAGCACGCTGGTCGCCAGGCCGATCGCCAGCAATCCGGCAGGCAGGAGTCTCATGGACGCGTCTCCGCAGATCGCGCGCAGACTAGCCTGACGCCGGGGGCAGAGCCATGCGAAATGAACGCCTCCGCGACGCGTCCACGAATGACCATTTCGCGCAGCGCCCTCCAGCGCCCGCGAATCTGCGCCCTACCCGGCCGCCTGCAACTGTTTCAGCGCCTCGCCCAGCTTGATGATGGCGGCCTCCGCGACGGCGCGGCGTTCGTGCTGCTCCTCAACGACCTCGGGCGGCGCCTTGGCCATGAACTGTTCATTGGCGAGCTTCCTGTCGATGCCCGCGATATCGGCCTGATGCTTCGCCATTTCCTTCTGAAGGCGCGCAATCTCGGCCTTCAGGTCGATGAGGCTTGCGACATCGAGGCAGGCGGTAGCTTCATCGATGACCAGCCGCACGGACCCCTTCGGCGCGACATCCGCGATCGTCACGGATTCCAGCCGCGCCAGCCGCTCGATCAGCGCGCGATAGGTATTGAGCCGCGTCACCGTCTCGGCGCCTGCGCCCGTCAACGTCAGCGGAACCTTGGCCCCCGCCGGCACGTTGAGATCCGACCGCGCCGAGCGGATCGACGTTATCAGCCGGATCACCCAGCCGACTTCCGCCTCCGCTGCTGCGTCCTCCAGAGAGGCCGACAGATCCGGCCATGGTCGCGAGATGAGCAGGCCACGATCGCCGCCGGTCGCCTCGAACAAGGCTTCCGTCACAAACGGCATGAAGGGGTGCAGCAGATGAAGGATGACATCGAGCGCCCAGGCCGCCGTGGCGCGCGTTTCGGCTTTTGCAGGCTCGTCGTCGCCGTTCAGCACGGGCTTGATGAGTTCGAGATACCAGTCGCAGTAGGTGTTCCATACGAAGCGATAGAGATCGTTCGCCGCCTCGTTGAACTTGTACGCCTCGATGCCGGCGCCCACTTGCATGGCCGTGCGGCGCACTTCCGTGACGATCCAACGGTTCAGCGTGCGCCTGGGGGCAGCGGGGTCAAAGGAGGAGTCGAACTTCGCCCCGTTCATCTCCGCGAAGCGCGCCGCATTCCACAGCTTGGTCGAGAAGTTGCGATAGCCCTCCACCGTCTTCAGGGAGAGCTTGATGTCGCGTCCCTGCGTGGCCAGCGCCGCGAGTGTGAATCGCAGCGCGTCCGTGCCGTAGCTGGGAATGCCTTCGGGATACTGGCTGCGCGTGTCCTTCTCGATGCGCTGCGCGTCCTTCGGGTTCATCAGGCCCGTGGTGCGTTTTTTCACCAGCGTTTCGAGGTCGACGCCGTCGATGATGTCGAGCGGGTCCATCGTGTTCCCCTTGGACTTCGACATCTTCTGGCCCTTCTCGTCGCGGACCAGGGCGTGGATGTAGACGTCCCGGAACGGAACCTCGCCCATGAAGTGGATGCCCTGCATCATCATGCGGGCGGCCCAGAAGAAGATGATGTCGAACGCCGTCACCAGCACCGCGCCCGGATAGAACTCCTTCACCGCCGAATCAGTGTCCTGCGGCCAGCCCAGCGTGGAGAACGGCCACAGCGCGGAGGAGAACCAAGTGTCGAGGACGTCCTCGTCCTGAACCAACTCGACTGGCTTTCCATAGTGTCTGGCGGCCTGCGCCCTGGCCTCAGTTTCAGTTGAGGCGACAAAGCAGGTCTTGTCCGGCCCGTACCAAGCCGGAATGCGGTGCCCCCACCAGAGCTGGCGGCTGACGCACCACGGCTGGATGTTGCGCATCCATTCGTAATACGTCTTGGTCCAGTTCTCGGGCACGAACTTGGTCTTGCCCGTCTCCACCGCTTCGATGGCGGGCTTGGCCAGAGTCGCGGCGTCGACATACCACTGGTCGGTCAGGTAAGGCTCGATC
>CAZTMG010000161.1:0-6520 GCA_964614815.1 uncultured Rhizobium sp.
GCGTCCAGGACTGTCTGGATCGATCCGCGCAGCGCGTTGAAATCGTTTGCGCCGGACCGAAAAGCGGCTGTCCGGATTCACACAGGTTCAGCGGGTGTCGCCCCCGGCCTTCGCTTGCGCTCAGGCCTTCGCGCCCCGATTTGGTCCCCCGGACCAAATCGCGCCTTCGGCGCCGTCGCTCGCCTCTTCCGTCAGTCGCTGCGCGACGGCCATCTTCCCCAGCCCACGGCGCGGGCGGGACAAGGCGGCGTGGCGGGCGGGCGGACTGAACGTCTGGGGCCGGAGTTCCGGAGAGGGGCGGGCGGGCGCGCTGGGAACAGCAGAAGAACTGCAAGGAGGGGGACTTGCAAAGCCTTGAATTAACGTAACTTTACGAGGAGGTGCGTCGATCCCTGCAACATGAACGGATGAGTCGAGCCCTGTTCAGGTTGAGAGCGTTTCCATGAGGTCACGAGACTGAAAGGAGTGTCCCTCATGCGTCTCATTGCGTCTACGCTTCTGGCCGGCCTCATCGCCGCCACGGCCGTGGCCCCGGCCTTTGCAGACCAGCGCGGTCGCGGCCGCGGCCATGACCGCGACTGGAATGATCGCGACTATCGCGATGGCTATCGCGATGGGCGCCGCGATGCGTGGCGGCGCGACGACCATCGCGACCGTCGGGGCTGGTATGACTCGCGCGGCCATCACCACCGCTGGAAGAAGGGCGACTATTTCAGCTATCGCCCGCACTATTCGAACTATGTGATCGTGCACGACTATCACCGCTATCGCCTGCCGCCGCCGCGCCATGGCCACTACTACTATCGTGACCAGGACACCGGCGAGATCCTGCTGGTCGCGGCGGCGACCGGCCTGATCCTCTGGGCGCTCACCAACTAGCCGCGCGCCGACCGCAACCGGGCGCCAGCCAGCGGCCGCTCCTGACCCGGGAGCGGCCGTTCCTGTTCGCCCCGGCGCATTCCCCACCGTCAGCTTGACATTGTCCGGCGCGGACCGAGAGTCGCGCCATCACAACATGGGAGGGCCTCATGCGCCTTTGTCTGGCGGCGGTATCGGCGATTGTCCTGGCGGCGGCGTGCGGGCCGACCGGACCGACGGCGCTCGCGCCTTCGCCAACGGCCTATGCCGACCTGCAGAAGCGGCTGATCGAGGCGAAGCCCGGCGATGTCATCGAACTGGCCGAGGGCCGCTTCGAGTTCACAGACGGCCTTTCGCTCGACGTCGACAACGTCACCATCAAGGGCGCCGGCCAGGACAAGACCTTCATCTCCTTCAAGGGCCAGACCAGCGCGGGCGAGGGCCTGCTGGTGACCTCCGACGGCGTGACGCTGACCGGCTTCACCATGGAGGACCCGAAGGGCGACGGCATCAAGTCCAAGGGCGCGGACAACATCACCTACAAGGACCTGAAGGTGATCTGGACCGGCGGGCCGAAGGCGGAGAACGGGGCCTACGGCGTCTATCCCGTGGAATCGACCAATGTGCTGATCGACGGCGTGACGGTGAGCGGCGCCTCCGACGCGGGCATCTATGTCGGCCAGTCGAAGAACATCATCGTGCGCAACAGCCGCGCCGAATACAATGTCGCCGGCATCGAGATCGAGAACTCGATGAACGCCGACGTGCATGACAACATCGCCACAAAGAATGCGGGCGGAATCCTGGTGTTCGACCTGCCGGACCTGCCGATGAAGGGCGGGCATTCCACGCGGGTCTACAACAACCAGATCGTGGAGAACGACACGCAGAACTTCGCCCCGCCGGGCAACATCGTCGCCAACGTGCCGACCGGAACGGGCGTGCTTCTGATGGCGAACAGGAACGTGCATGTCTTCAACAACACGTTCGACAGGAACAAGACGGCGCACGTGATGGTGGTGGCCTATTCGAACGAGTTCACCGACGCGGCGTACAACCCGCTGCCGCGCGACGTCGTCATTCGCGACAACACCTACGGCGAGGGCGGAAACGACCCGCAGGGCCGCCTGTCGCCGCTGGCGCCCGCCATCGGGGGCAAGCTGCCGCCGATCGTGTGGGACGGCGTCACCTCCTATGGCGGCAAGTCGGAAGAGGTGCGCATCGTGGTGCGCGAGAAGCCGGAGGTTGGGTTCATCAATCTCGGCCTGGGCTCCACGCCGCCCGACCTGACCAAGGCCAGCCCCTCGATGGAGCGTCCGGCCGATGCGGAGATCGCGGAGCCGGCCGCCGTCGTGCTGCCGCAGGACAAGCCGGCGGCGGCGAAGGAAGGCGCATAGCGTCCATCCCCGCCCTCGCGGCCCTGCGCGCGGCGGCCATGTTCGTGTGCGCATGTGAGGCGCCGGGGCGCGTGGACGCCCCTGGCGGGGTCTGGCAGGTTGCGCGAAGGACCGAGGGATTTCGCAGTGCGTGTGTTGACGCCTTTCGTGGGCCGGGGCTGGCGGTTGGGGTTGGCCGCCGTGGCGGGCCTTGTCGTGGCGGCGTGCGGACAACCTGCCGGCGTGCGCGAGGATGTGATCCTCGCCGCAGATCCCGCGCCGAAGCTTTCGGACTATGGTCTGTTCAAGGATGCGTCCGCCCGGGAGCCGGCGGAGGGCGTCGTCCCCTACGATCTGGTCAACGCGCTGTTCTCCGACCATGCGGGCAAGCACCGCGCGGTCTATGTGCCGAAGGGCAAGGCCGCGGCCTACACCGCAGACGGCGTGCTCGATTTTCCGGTCGGGACCGTGCTGATAAAGACGTTCGCGTTCGCGCCCGACATGCGCGCGCCCACGAAAGACGAGCGCCATGTCGAGACGCGCCTGCTGATCCGCAAGCAGACGGGCTGGGCGGCCTATCCCTATGTGTGGAATGCGGAGCAGACCGAGGCGGTCTATTCGCCCGTGGGCGCCAAGGTGAAGATCGACACGGTCTCGCCCGAGGGCGAGGCGCTGACGATCAATTACGCCGTGCCGAACCGCAACCAGTGCAAGCTCTGCCACGCGAAGGATCATGCGCTGGTTCCGATCGGGCCGACGGCGCGCAATCTCAACCATGTGGGGCCGCTGGGCGTGGCGCAGCTCGAGGACTGGGCGGCGCGCGGCATCCTCGCCGGGCTTGTCCCCCATGCGCCGGCGGCGCCGGCGGCCTTTGGCGATGCGCCCATCGAGGACCGCGCGCGGGCCTGGCTCGACATCAACTGCGCGCATTGCCACCGCGCGGGCGGCGGGGCCTCGAACTCCGGCCTGTTCCTCGCCTGGAACGAGACCAACCCGACAGGCTGGGGCGTGCGCAAGCGGCCGACGGCGGCGGGGAGGGGGGCGGGGGATGACCTCTTCGTGATCGAACCGGGCCGGCCCGACCAGTCGATCCTTGTCCACCGCCTGGAGTCGACCGAGCCGGGCGTGATGATGCCCGAGCTGGGCCGCACCGTTCCGGACCGCAAGGCCATCGGGCTGATACGGGCGTGGATTGCGGGAATGGCCCCGCAGGGGTAGGCGGGGAACGCTTCCGCGCCCGACTGTGCGCTTGCCGTGGCGCTGAACGCCCTAGATGGTAGGGGGCTCGCATGCCCCAGACGCCGGAGGGACGGTGGACTTTCCGCTCAAGCAGCTCGGCCAGCGCCCCGGCGGCATCCGTGCGACCATCGCGCTCTTGGTCCTGATTCCGGTCGTGGCGCCCCTGTTCGCGGCGCTGGTGCTGTGGCTGGGCGAGCGGGACGCAAATGAACTCGCCAATGACCGCGTGCTGGCGGCGGCGCGGGTGGCGAGCGCCAATGTGCGGATGCTGGTGGACTCGACGCAGAAGCGGCTGGAGCAGATCGACGAGAGACTTGGACGCAATCCGGCGCGCTTCCGGGCCCCGCCATCGTCGGTCGCCGAGGGGTTCGTGGCCCTCTACGACGCCCAGGGGCTTGTGATCGACGGCCAGGGCGAACGCCAGTCCAGCATAGCGGGCAATCCCGAATTCATGGCCCTGGCGGGCGGCAAGCCCTGGGTTGTGACGCCGATGCTGGGAAACCAGACGTCGCTGCGCATCTTTGGCGTGGCCCGCCGGATCACGCGCAACGGGGCGTTCGCCGGGGCGGTCGTCGCCTACCTTCCCGGCGATGCGATTGCGCAGATCTGGTCCGAGGCGGCGCTTGGCGAGCGGTCGGCGATCGGCGTGGTGCGGGCGGATGGCTGGCTGGTGACGCGCTATCCGCTGCCGCCGGAAGGGATCAATCTCGCCGGCACGCAACTGTTCGAGGCGCTGAAGACCTCGCCTGAGGGGACGTATGTTTCTCCAGCCTCGCCGGTCGACCAGGTCTCGCGGCGGGTCGGCTATGTCTCGTTGCCGGATCTCGGCCTCATCGTGACCGCCAGCATGGCGCGCACCTCCACGACCGACGCCTTCCTCGCGCGCGCGGGCCAGCTGGCGGTGGTGACCGCGCCGGTCTTCATCGTGATGGCGCTGCTGTGCGGGTGGGCGATCGCGCTGCTGATCCGCCATGACCGCAACCGGGTGGAGCTGGAACAGGCGCTTGAACGCAACCGCATGCTGTTCAAGGAAATCCACCATCGCGTGAAGAACAACCTTCAGCAGGTGACCTCGCTGATCCGTCTGCAGCAGGCGCCGGCGGCGATGAAGGAGGACCTGACGCGCCGCATCACGGCGATGTCGGCCGTTCACCAGCACATCTACGAGAGCGACCAGTTCGGCGTGCTGGACGCCGAGGCGTATCTCGCGCGCGTGCTGACGGGCTTGCGCGATTCGGCGCCGCCGGGCGTGCAGCTCGACTGGTCGCTGTCGCCGCTGCAGCTGTCGCCGGACCAGGCGCTGCCGCTCGGCATGATCGTGAACGAGATCGTGCTCAACGCCTTCAAGCACGGGTTTCCGGATGGGCGTACGGGCCGCGTCTCCATACGGCTGGAGCGACCGCTCGAAGGCAATGAGGCGGTGCTGGTGATTCAGGACAATGGCGTGGGAATGGCCGAAACGCCGTCCGGGGGCATCGGGCTCGGCACGCGGCTGATAACGGGGCTGGCCCAGCAGCTGGGCGGGCGCGTGACGGTGACGCGCGAGAATGGCGTGCGCGTCGAATTGCGGATCCCGGCCGACGTGGTGTCCCGGCGCGTGGAGTAGCGGGGAGACGTCGCGCCAAGCGAAAGTCGGGAATCATCTGCCGGGCGTCTTCGTGTCCGTCGCGACATGCCGCGCGTGTTCGAATCCGGATTCGGGAGGAAGCCGGGGCCGCAAAGCCTCTCGCCAGGCCTCGAAAGGAGCCGCGGGCGAACCTGGCCTGGCGCAGATGCTTCAGAGCCGCGGCAGGCCGTACTGCCGGCGAAGATCGGCAAGCAGCCGGGAGGGATGGGTTGCGCCGCTCGGCAGGAAGACCCAGGGATAGCGGCCGACATGGGGACCAATGCGTTCGAGATGCGCCCTGGCGCGATCCCCGACCCTGAACACATGCAGAAGGAAGGCGAAGTGATTGTGGGCGTAGGACGCCTCGGCGCCGCTTGGCGTCTCGCGCGGGAGGGCGGCCCAGAACATGTCATCGAGCCTGGAGACATGGCGGATGAAGCCTTCATCCTGCATCAGGTCGATCATGCTTGTCCGCGCGGGCGAGCCATGGGGGCAGAACGCCATGGCGTAATGCCATTCCTCGATATGGGCGCGGGCGGGAATGGCGAGCCAGGCGGCGTTGGGCCCGGCGTTGGCCCATTCGTTGGCGACCTTCCACATGCCGTCGGCCGTTCCGGTCCATTTCGGCGTGTTGGCGAGCAGATGGTTGTTGGCCGCGAAGATGTTGGCTTCGTCGGTCGCCTGTATGCGGCCGACGAGTCCGTTGATCTGGGCCGGATCGTTTGTCGTGAGCGTTTCGAGGCGGATCTGGAGCGCGAGCGTGGTGCTGTCGCGGGGATTGCGGGACGCGGCGTCGCGGAGCAGGCCTGCCGCGGTCTTCATGTTGTCGATCATTCGCGGCGCATTCCGTCTCACGACCGCGGCGGCCGGTCCCGAGCCCTGCAGACGCGAGCCGTGGAACATGAACAGGCCGCCCAGGATCGTCAGAAGGGCGCTGTCGGCGTCGGGCGGCGCCTCCGGCGGGGCGGCGCGCGACATTTCGCCCAGACTTTCGATGAGATGGTAGCGGTCGCTGGGCGCGAGGCGGACATAGAGGCGCGAGAGACGGGGCCAGTCCTGCGCCTTGAGGAGCTCCAGCGCCTCGGGCGCCTCCGGCTGTCCCCCGGAGGGGTCGAAGCCGGGTGGAGGCCTGTCATCGATCTCGCCATGACGGTTGCGCCACATGCGCCAGATGGCGAGCAGCATCAGGCCGAGCAGAAGGCCGTAGACGATGGACATGCGGACGACGCTAGCAAGGCGGAGGCTGAGGGACCAGCCGCCGGATCAAGGGCGAAACGGCCGCCCTGGCGAGGGGCGGCCGTCGTGGTCAGCCAGCGTGCGGCGGGGCCTATTCCGCGTCTTCCACGGCCCTGGCGCTGTCGCTTCCCTCTTCGCGACGCGGACGGTCGCCACGGCCCCGGCCGCGGCCGCCGCGCTCGCCATCGCGGCGCGGACGGTCGCC
>CAZTMG010000162.1:0-5199 GCA_964614815.1 uncultured Rhizobium sp.
GGCGCCGTCGCGGGCTTGCGGCGGGGGATTGGCGCGCGGCGGCGGCTGCTGTCCGCCGAACAGGGGCGGCGGGCTGTTGCGGTCGCGATCATCGTTCCCGCGCGGCGGCGGCGGGTTTCCGCGCGGCCTGTCGCCATCGCGCCCGTCCCGGCCACGGTCATTGTCCCGGCTCCAGTCGCGATCGTCGCGCTGGCCTGAGAACAGCGGGGGATAGGTGTTGCGGTCGCGATCCGGGGCGTTCCAGCCGCCGCCGTGATGGCGATCGTCCCTGTAGCGGTAATGCCTGGCGCCGCCCCAGTAATCGCGCCGGAAGTGGCGCCCATGGTCACGCAGGTACGGACCGTTCAGGCGCGTCTGGTACCAGAAGAAGCCATCCAGGTCCCAGTACCCGCCAAAGACCGGACCATAGAAATTGTCATAGTAGGCGTCGTGCCAGATCACCGTGGAGCCGCCGGAATACGGGCCGTAGCCATAGCCGTATCCATCGACATAGTCGTCATAATACCCGTAGTCCGTATACCCGTAGCCGTAGGAGCCGTAGGTCGTGCAAGCGCCGAGGCCCGCGAGGGCGAGGGGCGCAGCCACAAGGGCAAAGCGCATTTTCATGGCTTGCAGTGTGACAGGCCAACCTGAACGCAGCACAACGCCCTGCCGCCGGACTGTCGAATCCCGGAACGGATGAGCCCGGGAGCGGAACGGCGAGGCATTTCGACCCCTTCCCTTGGCATCGCGAAAGTTCAGGCCGCCAAGGCGCGATCAGCCAGCCACAGGCCCCTGCCCGTCATCCTTCGGCGGCGGGAGTTCAGGATGGTCCGGCAGCGTGATCTGACGCGGCCGCATGAGTCGCAGCACGGCGATCAACGTAACGGCAACCACAGCGACGGCGACCAAGGCGGCGATCATGGAGTGTGACATGCGGGCTCTCACGGATTCCGGAGCGTGCATGCAAGACTCGCCGCTTGCATTCTGCATGGTCAAACGAACAAATGGTCATGTTGCTGGCCATCGTTCCGCCGGATTTTCCGGCGGCCGATTCCCGCAACGCCGATCAGGGTGTCGCATGACCGTCACTGAAGCCGTCCGCCAGCGCATTTCAACGCGCGCCTTTCTCGATGAACCGATCCCGAAGGAGCAACTCGCCGATCTCCTTGAGACGGCGCAGCGTGCGCCTTCGGGCGGAAACCTGCAGCCATGGAAGGTGATCGCGGTCAGCGGAGCGGCGAAGGACGAGATCGTCGCCCTCGCGCAACGTGTTCTCGCGGCGGACCCGATGGGCGCCATTCCCGGCGACAGGCCGGTCTACCCGGATTTCAAGGCGATCGATCCGGTCTACGATGCGCGCCGGCGGCGCGTCGGCGAAATGATGTACGACAAGATCGGCATCCCGAAGGAGGACCGCGCCGGACGCATCAGGTGGTTCGCCAACAATTACCGCTTCTTCGGCGCGCCCGTGGGCCTGTTCATGATCATCGACACGCGCATGGGCCATGGCCAGTGGGCGCACATGGGCATGTACATGCAGACCATCGCTCTGCTGGCCGAGGAACGCGGCTGGGGAACCTGCATGCAGGAGTGCTGGGCGCGGCTGCGCGTGGAGCTGCACGCGCATTTCGGGCTGGATGAACATCACATGGTCTATGCAGGAATCGCGCTTGGCGTGCCCAACCATGATGATCCGGTGAACGAGCTCTACGCGGAGCGCGCGCCGCTGAGCGAGGTGGTGGAGTTCCGGGGGTTCTAGGAGCGCGTGACGGCCCCCGCGACGCATCATATTACAAATGTAATTTTGTCGGGGCGGTCCGGCAAGCCTTTTGTTTCCCACAGGGACCGCTATCACTGTCGGCATGAAGATCGCGACCTGGAACGTGAACTCGATCAATGCGCGGCTGCCCACCGTGCTGGAAGTCCTGAAGACCTGCGAGGCCGATGTCTGGTGCCTGCAGGAGATCAAGTGCATCGACGAGAAGTTCCCGCGCGAGGACATCGAGGCGTTGGGCTTCAATTGCGCCGTGTTCGGGCAGAAGACCTACAATGGAGTCGCCATCCTCTCGAAGTTCCCGATCTCGGATGAAACGCGTCACCTGCCCGGCGAGCCGGAGGACGAGCAGAGCCGCTATCTCGAGGCGTTGATCGAATGCCCGCGACCAGTGCGCGTGGCGTCGATCTACCTGCCCAACGGCAATCCACGGCCCGGCGAGAAGTATGACTACAAGCTGCGCTGGATGGACCGGCTGAATGCACGGGCGCAGGCTCTGCTGGCGCTCGAGGAGCCGGTGGTTCTGGCCGGCGATTTCAACTGCATCCCGCGCGACGAGGACTGCTGGGATCCCAAGGCGTGGGCCGATGACGCGCTGGCCTGGATCGATACGCGCGACCGGTTCCGCCGCCTGCAATGGATGGGCTACACGGACGCCTTCATGGCGCGCGACGGGCGTATCCAGAAGTATACCTTCTGGGACTATCAGGCTGGCGCCTGGCAGAAGGACTGGGGCATCCGCATCGACCATGTGATGTGCAGCCCACATGCAGCCGACCGCCTGAAATCAATCGCCATCCACCGCATGGCGCGCGCGATGGAGAAGCCATCGGACCATGTGCCCGTCATCGCATCCTTTGCGGATTGACCCCCATACCGGCCCGGGCGTTTCGGATCCGAACCAGGCTCACGCCCCATTCCCGCCGCAAAGAATCGCGCGATCGCCGCTTTGCGAACGATCCGGCGCCGCGCCTCCCGCGTAAACAGGGTCATCTCTCCCCCGAGAGCACCCTTTTCATCCCCGCCGGACCTTCCGGCGGGGTTTTTCTTTTCGGGGCGATCCGTGGGATCAGGATTCAGCCTTCTGGTGGCCTGTGAGCCAGTCCATGAAGGCGAGCAGCACGCCAGAGACCACGAAGGTGATGTGGACAATCACCTGCCACATCAGCCGTTTCTCGTCGCTGGCCGTCATGTCCTTGCCGTCCGCGCCGAGATCGAGGAACGCCTTCAGCAGCGCGATGCCGGAAATGGCGACGATGGAGGCGACGAGCTTCAGCTTGAGACCCGAGAAATCGACCGTCCCCATCCAGTCCGGCCTGTCCTTATGGTCGCCCACGTCAAGCTTGGAGATGAAATTCTCATAGCCCGAGAAGATGACGATCAGGACAAGATTTCCGGCCAGCGACAGGTCGATCAGCGACAGGGCGAGCATGATCACATCGTCCGCCGTCATGGCGTAGGCATGAGTGACGGGATCGAACGTCCACAGCATCGGGATCTGGTGAACCAGCTCCTGGAAGAACACGACCATCAGCGCCGTCAGCGCCACGACGAGGCCGACATAGAACGGAGCCATCAGCCAGCGGGAGGCGAACAGCCCGGTTTCCAGTGCGTTCTCGAGGAAGGGTTTCTTGGCCATCTTGGTCCCGTCTGGAGGTCTGGATGCACTGCTCCGTTAGCGCGATTCCCGCGACCCCGGTTGCTGAATCACCCCGCGGGCGAAGCCGACGGCCCCGCATGTCCGTCCGCGGCTAGGGGGGCGGGCGTCGCAGGGCGTCGGGCGTGAGGCGCTGGCTCATCGCGTCGATCAGCAGGAAGATGGCGGCGAAGTCCTCCAGCATCTCGCGGACGCGCCCAAGATCGTCCATCTTGCGATACATCGAGCCGGGCTCCAGCAGGTTCTTCCCCTCGCAGCACAGGAACATCTCCCCGCCCTGGAAGGCGCAGCGGACCCGGCGTCCCCTGAAGGCCTGCTCCAGCCCGATCAGGCGCTCCATGAAATCCGGCGTCAGGATGTAGCGGGCCTCGATCTGGTCAGTCGAATAGACCTCGAACGCCTTCTCGAAGACCGGGTCCTCCAGCTTCACGCGCTCCGCCCTGCCCATCTGCGACAGTTTCTTGAAGATGTTCAGCGCGCCGGCGTCGCGATAGACCTTGGTGACGCCGTTGAACTGCTTGTGGAAGTTCACGATCAGACACTGGCCGCGGAACACGGTGACCCAGGTGGTGCGCGTGCGGCCCTTGCTGTCGGTTGTCGTCCGCTTTTCCTCGAGATGGGCCTCGAAGAATTCGAACGGCGCATCGTTGCGCGCGCCGGTGATGCGATCCTCGTACCTTGCCCGATCCCAGCCAGGGACGAGATCGAGCGCACGGAAAGTGCTGATTCGCGCCGGCGCGGCGGGCGACGCCTCGAAATGGAGGCCGAATTCGCTGGCGACAGGATCGACCAGCATCATCTTGGTCTCCTTGCCCAGCCTGTTCAGAGCCATGGAGCCCCACGCGCCCATGCCGATCGCCGCGAACACGCCGATAAAGCCGCCGAAGATCCAGCCATCCTCCGGAATCAGGAAGCCCATGCCCGCCAGGATCGCGAGGCCGATCAGGACGCCGATGACAATGAAGTTGCGCTGGCGGGCGACCGCCTTCACCCGGTCGCCCTCGCGGGCGGCGAGCGCGGGCTGGATCGTGGTGCGGAACCGCTCGGCAAAGAAGCCGAAGTCCGCGGGCAATCCCGCCATGGCGTCGCTCAGCGACACTATCTTCTGCTGCTTCTCCGCCATATCCGCCCCGAGTCGTTCGCCCTACAGTCTTTCATACACAACCGTCCGGCATTCCGCGAACGGGGGGAGGCTGACCTTGCCGAACCAGTCCCGGTCGAAATCCGCCAGAAGCCGGCAAGCGGCGATCAGGCTTTCCCACCCCGGGAGATCCTCGTGCACAGTCGCCATCCACTGCTCGCCATCGCACTCGAACATGATATCGAAGCAGATGAGATCGACCGCAACCTGATTGCGCTTGTAGGCCTCGATGCGAACGATTTCATGCAGGCGGCATTGCCAGAGCGGCTTGCGGTCGCGTTCGCCGCGGATGACGTCGCGCTGCACAACGATCCGCTCCGAGCCCGCCATCGCCGGCACCGCTATTTCCGAATCTGCCCGAGGTCGCGGACCGCGCCCGTGTCTGCGGAGGTGACCAGGGCGGCGTAGGCCTGAAGGGCGGCGGAGACGACACGCTTGCGGTTGCGCGGCGTATAGGCGTCCTTGCCGCGCGCCTCCTCGGCCTTGCGGCGGCGGGCGATCACCTCATCCGAAACCGCGAGGCGAATGGACCGCTGCGGGATGTCGATCTCGATACGGTCGCCTTCCTCGATCAGAGCGATGAGACCTCCAGCCGCCGCCTCGGGCGAGGCATTGCCCCACAGCGTGCTCGCCACCGCGTTGTGC
>CAZTMG010000162.1:5209-5667 GCA_964614815.1 uncultured Rhizobium sp.
GAAAGGCCCGACGTGCCGCCGGAGAACCGGCCATCGGTGAGAAGCGCACAGGCTTTGCCGAGACCCTTCGATTTCAGATAGGTGGTGGGGTAAAGCATCTCCTGCATGCCCGGCCCGCCCTTCGGCCCTTCATAGCGGATGACCACGACATCGCCTGCCGTGATCTTCGAATTGAGAATAGCGGCGGCGGCCTCCTCCTGGCTTTCGAAGACGCGCGCGCGGCCGGAGAAGACCCAGATGGATTCATCCACCCCGGCCGTCTTCACGATGCAGCCCTTTTCCGCGATGTTGCCATAGAGTACGGCAAGACCGCCATCCTTCGTGAACGCGTTCTCCTTCGACCGGATGACGCCTTTCACGCGGTCGCGGTCCAGGTCCGGCCAGCGCTTCTCCTGGCTGAAGGCCTGCGTGGTGCGCACGCCGCCGGGCGCCGCCTTGAAGAAGGTCTCGACCTCCTC
>CAZTMG010000162.1:5692-6478 GCA_964614815.1 uncultured Rhizobium sp.
CTGGCGGATACCCCAGTAGGCGATGGCATGGCCCAGCGAGGGCGAATGCACCGTCCTCGCGTCCGTATGCAGCAGGCCGCCGCGCGCCAGCTCGCCCATGATGCCCATGATGCCGCCAGCGCGATGCACATCCTCAATGTGGACGGTGGAGACGGCCGGCGCGACCTTGCAGATACACGGCACCTTGCGTGAAATCCGGTCGATGTCCGCCATGGTGAAATCGACGCCGCCTTCCTGCGCGGCGGCGAGAATGTGCAGGACCGTATTGGTGGAGCCGCCCATGGCCACATCGAGCGCCATGGCGTTCTCGAACGCCTCCTTCGTCGCCACGCTGCGCGGCAGGACCGACGCATCGTCCTTTTCGTAATAGCGGCGCGTGATGTCGACGATCAGGCGGCCGGCGCGCCTGAACAGCCGCTCGCGATCCTTGTGCGTCGCGACCACAGTTCCATTGCCCGGCAGGGAGAGGCCCAGCGCCTCGGTGAGACAGTTCATCGAATTCGCCGTGAACATGCCCGAGCAGGATCCGCATGTCGGGCAGGCCTCGGCTTCAACGGCGGCGACCTGCGCATCCGGAATGCGATCGTCGCCCGCCTGCATCATCGCGTCGATGAGATCGAGCTTGTGCTCCTTCGCCACGCCCGTCTTCTCGTCCTTCCAGACGACCTTGCCGGCCTCCATCGGTCCGCCTGAAACGAACACGGCGGGAATGTTGAGCCGCATCGCCGCATTGAGCATGCCGGGCGTGATCTTGTCGCAGTTGGAGATGCACACCATCGCATCGGC
>CAZTMG010000163.1:0-497 GCA_964614815.1 uncultured Rhizobium sp.
CCGCCGGCGCGCGCCGCCGACGCCGCGCCGGCCGCCGAGCCGAAAATGATCTGCAGATATGAGCATGTGACAGGCTCGCGCCTGAGCCGGCAGAAGGTCTGCCGTCCCGAGGGGCAGTCGGGGATGGATCAGGAAACGGCGCTTCAACGCGAATTGCAGCGCAACGGGGACTTCCGCGAGGCGCCGGGAACCTTCGGCAACTGAGCGCCGCGCCGCCGGTTGTCTACAGCGGCCGGCACGCTTCCGCCAGCCAGGCGCGATCATCGCCCGCAAGCAGCGGACCCACCTCCGCCAGCACGCGCGCATGATACTGGTTGATCCAGATCCATTCCTGCTCGGTGAGCAGGCCGGGCAGGATCAGCCGGCGATCCAGCGGGGCGAGGGTCAGCGTTTCGAAACCCAGCATCGGACGTTCGCCGCCGGGGATGGGCGCGGCTTCCGTCACCACCTGCAGGTTCTCGATGCGGATGCCCCAGGCGTTCGCCTTGTAGTAGCCC
>CAZTMG010000163.1:518-1399 GCA_964614815.1 uncultured Rhizobium sp.
GCTCGTTCGAGAGGATCATGCCGGGTTCGAGCGGCACCGTGTTCGGCGCCTTCGCGATGCGGTGGGGGCCCTCATGCACGCCGAGATAGGACCCGACGCCGTGGCCGGTGCCATGGTCGTAGTCCTCGCCTGCCTCCCATAGCGCCATGCGGGCGAGAACGTCGAGCGCCGAGCCCGTGGTGCCTTTCGGAAAGCGCACGCGGGCGAGCGCGATGTGGCCCTTGAGGACGCGGGTGTTGCGGTCCTTCATCTCCGCGGACGGTTCGCCGATCGCCAGGGTGCGCGTGACGTCGGTCGTGCCGTCGAGATACTGGCCGCCCGAATCCAGAAGGAAGAGCGAGCCGCGCTCCAGCTTGCGGTTGGTGCTGGCGTCCGGGCGGTAGTGATTGATGGCGGCGTTGGGGCCGGCGCTGGAGATGGAGTTGAAGGACAGGTCCTGCAGCTCGCCCGTACTTTCCCGGAACTCCTCGACCTTCATCGCGCAGTCGATTTCGGTGACCTCGCCGGTCTGCCCATGTTCGTCGAACCAGCGGAGGAAGCGGCACAGCGCAGCGCCATCGCGGCGGTGGGCCCGGCGGGCCCCCTCGATCTCGACGGCATTCTTGTGGGCGCGCGGCAGGGCCACCGGATCGGGCGAGCGCACGACGCTGGCCCCGGCCCTGGCCAGCGTGTCGAAGAACCAGGCGGATGCGACGGCGGGGTCGATGCTCACCCGCTTGCCCGCGAGGCTGGCGAGGCGGTCCTCCACATCGGCTTCGGCGTGCAGCGTCACCTCGTTGCCGAGATGGGCGACGAGCTCCGCCCCCACCTTCCTCGGGTTCAGGAACAGGTCGGCCTGCCCATCCGCATGGAGGAAGGCGCGGCCGAGGGGAAAGAGTGTA
>CAZTMG010000163.1:1458-6440 GCA_964614815.1 uncultured Rhizobium sp.
GACGGCGACGTCGACCTTCTGGTCCTGCAGCAGCTTGCCGAGGCGCTGGCGTTTCGAGGATGAGGTCTCCCCGGCGTATTTCGTTTCATGCGGCACGACGGCGAACATCGGCTCGCCGGGCCGGTCCCGCCAGGCAATGTCGACCGGATTGGTCCCGGTGACGACCAGCGCGGCGCCGGCCTTTGCGGCGGCGTCGACCAGGCGGTCGAGCGCATCCGGCGACAGCAGCTTCGGATCGTAACCGATCCTCCTGCCCGACAGGGCCTGCTTCGCAAGCCAGCCGAAGGGGCCCGGATCCACGAGATCGCCGACCGTGAACAGGCCAGGCGCGAGTTGCTGCTTCACCTGCAGCGTGTAGCGGCCGTCGACGAAAACGATGGCGCTGTCGAGAAAGACGAAGGCGGCGCCGGCCGAGCCGGTGAAGCCCGTCGCCCAGGCGAGACGCTCGTAGCAGGCGGGCAGGTATTCGTTCTGATACTCGTCGTCGTGCGGGATGTAGACGCCATCAAGCCCCTGCGCCTTCAGCGCGGCGCGCAGCAGCGGCAGCGAGGCCTGACCGACGGCTGGTCCGCCAATGACTTCGTAGGTCTGTCTCATGTCTGCGCCTCAAATCGGGGAGTGGACGCAGGATAGCCCGCTATCCCGCCCGCGCATAGGTCAGTGTCGACCAACCGTTCAGGCGGCGGCGGTCCGTGAGGCGGAGGCCGCGCCCGGCATAGGCGGCCTTCACCTGCGGCTCCTGATGCGTCAGCAGGCCGGACAGGATCACGCGTCCTCCGGGTTTCACGAGTTTTGCGATCTCGGGCGCAAGGCCGACCAGCGGCCGCGCGAGGATGTTGGCCAGCACAAGATCATAGGGAGCGCCCGCCCGGATCAGCGCATGGCCCGCGCCGCGCGCGTGCAGCAGCTTCAGCCTGCGGCCGGCCTTGTTGTTCCTGCGGTTCTCGTGCGCGATGCGGATCGACTCCCGGTCGAGATCCGTGCCCAGCGCGTAGGGCGTCCCGGCCTTGATCGCGGCGAGCGCGAGCACGCCCGACCCCGTGCCTATATCGAGGACGCGCGCCGGCCGCCTGCGCTTCAGCTCCGCGGCGAGCGATTCCAGGCAGCCCTTCGTCGTTCCGTGATGGCCGGTGCCGAAGGCGGGGCCGGCTTCGATCCAGACCGGAATCCGGCCGCCTTCGAGATGCGCCAGTTCATGCCAGCCGGCGACGACGAAAGGCCCCGCATGCACGGCGGGCAGGCCGGCCAGCGAGACGGCGACCCAGTCCTTGTCGTCGAGCCTCTCGACCGCTGCGCGGACGCCCGGGACCTCGCGTTCGATGATGACGGCGGCTTCGTTCGCCTCCTCCTCGGTGAGACAAAAAGCGTCGAGGCTCCACGACACGCGCGAGGCCTCCTCGACGGAGACCGCCGAGGCGGGCGAGGGATCCATTCCCGACAGCAGATCCGACAGCCGCTCGGCGTCGACGCGCGGCAGGAGGCAATGGACGCGATACATGGGCGATTCCGGGGCGGTCCGTCTGTGAGACGTGGCCGGCTTATATCGCCTGCAGGAGAGGCTGCAACAGCAGCACGCGCCGGCGCGGGGCTGCAAGCGAAAGGCCCCGGACGCCAGGATCCGGGGCCTTCGCCGCCTCGGCGCCTGCGCGCCGGACGATGTTGTCGCGCCTCAGCCCTGCTGCGGGCGTTTCTGACCTTGCCGGTCTTCCGGGCGCGCCGGCTGCGGGCGCTGGCCTTGCTGGTCCTGGCGAGCCTGCTCCGCCTGCTGCTGGCGGCGCGCGCCGTCATTATCGCGGTCGCGATCCGGATCGTTGATGTTGGCCTTGTCGCGGCGATCGTTCGGATTGGGGTTCGGATCGCGGGGATTGCTGGTCATGGGGCGTTCCTTCTCTTGCATCGTGCGCGCAACGATTGCTCCCACGCCCTCACGCGCATCAGAACAACGCCTGCCGGCCGTCAGCGTTCCTGGCAGGCTGCAGACGCCTTGTGCGCGCCTAGCGGCGACGGCCGCCATCCGGCTGGCGGTCGCCCTGGTCGGAATCGCCCACGTTGCGCATCGGCTGAAAGCCTTCCGGCTGGGCGGCGACGCCGATGACATTCACCCGCTCGCCAATGGCGCCGGGAGGCGTATCGTTCACGACCCCGTCAGGGTCCGATCCGAAGATGGAGTCGTGGATGGGATGATGGGTGTTGAAGTCGATGTCTTGGCGATGCGCCATGCCGGCCTCCATGAATGCGTTCAGGGTTCCGCAGATCAACGCAGTCGCGCGCGACAGGTTTCACGAGGCGCCGGGGCGCTTTCCAGGACAGGAGTCTTCGCCTAAGGGTCGGGGATGGGCTTTGACAGGGATCGCTTTGTCACGGACTGCGTCGCCGCCCTGGACGAGGGCGATCCGCAGTCTGCGATCCGGGAGCATCTGGCGCGGGCCATGCGGGACCATGCGTCCGTGCTGGCCGCGCTGGGCGAGCCGCGCGAGGCGGGGCTGGACGTGCTGGTCGCCTCGCCGCGACTCACCATCCTTGCCGCAAAGTGGGCGCCGCGGATGACGCTGGCCCCGCACAACCATGAGATGTGGGCGCTGATCGGCATCTATGCCGGCCGCGAGGACAACATTTTCTGGAAGCGGACTGCCAACGGCCTCAGGGCGGGCGGGGCCTCCGCCTTGTTCGCCGGCGATGTGGCGAGCCTGCCTCGCGAGGCGATCCACTCCGTCGCCAATCCGCTGGAGCGGTTCGCCGGCGGCCTGCATGTGTATGGCGGCGATTTCTTCGGGACGCCGCGCAGCCTCTGGGACGCCGAGACGCTGGAAGAGGGGGCGAGCGATGGCGAGCGCGTGCGCGCCATGTTCGCGGCGGAAAACGAGCGGCTGAAACGCTGAGCGCTATTCCGAGCGGCTTTCGCCCCCGGTCTGCGCGATGCCCTTGCGGTCGTTCTCGCGGCCGCCGGAAAGAATGTTGACGATCCCGTAATTGCCCTCGTGGCAGGCGTATTCGTAGACCGGCTGGTCCATACGGTTGAGCGGCATCTCCCCGCGCCACACCGAGGTGTAGACCGTGGGGTCGTTCACCTCGAAGGCGTAGAGGATCTGGTTGTCGCTTATGCGCGTGAAGCGCTCCGTCATTACGCCCTTGTCGGACAGGAATGTGCCCCCGGCGGCGCGCTGCGTCTTGGCGATGTGGCGCGTCTCGACGACGAGCGTGTCGCCCTCCCACCAGGCGATGGAGTCGCCGTGCCACTGCTCGACTTCGCCGCCGCGACGCCGGCCGCCGATCTCGGCGATGCGAACATCGTGGATCATTTCCGACAGCAGCATGAGGTGACTGTCGGTCTGCACGATCTGGAAATTGTTGTTGTAGAGATACTGGCCCAGCGGCGGGCCGGCATTGCCAATGATGATGCAGCGCTCGGAAAGCCCGCGCTCTTCCGGATTGTCGAAGCCGCTGCCGATGCGGCGCGGCATGCTCGCGCGCAGGCGGCGCCCGTCCTCGGTCAGCGCCGGGATCCGACCGTTCTCGGGATAGACGATGAAGGAGGAGCGCAGCTCGCCATTGATGCTGGCCACGTGCGCGCCGGGGTCGGTGTAGGCG
Organism: uncultured Rhizobium sp.; assembly: GCA_964614815.1. Taxonomy (GTDB): domain Bacteria; phylum Pseudomonadota; class Alphaproteobacteria; order Caulobacterales; family Hyphomonadaceae; genus UBA7672. Next base: position 5,047 of record CAZTMG010000163.1, read on the forward strand.
ACATCGTAGTTGCCGACCGGGGGCAGGGGCTTGCCCTTTTCGGGCGCGCCTTCATTGGGATCCACGAAGTTGGCCTGCGTCTTCATGCGCTGGTTGAACAGGTTGCCGTTTTCCAGCTCGTCCGCCTGTTCGCGCGTCAGCACGAGGGGGTAGCCCTCCGGCCGCTCCAGCCGCGTGACGCTCGCCGTGCTCCACACGCCCTGCAGGTCCGGCTTGCCGGACGGCGTGCGCGGCGGCTGGTAGTCGCCTGTGGCCTGCGCCAGCGCGACGGGGGCCAGCGCGATAGCCGACGCGCCAAGCAAGGCCGCCATCACGGCAGCCAACCCGACTTTGCGGAGTCGTGTGCTCATCTCTCCCTCCCCGGCGCGAAAGGGTCTGCCGCCCTCATGTGCGTTGGAGGGGGAGATTGCCTGAGGGGAAGGAGGCCGGCAAGTCACGTGGGCGTGGGGCGCACCGGGCGGAGCGACATGCACCGCTATTGTTGCGGTGGAGCTGGTGCATTTCGGCCCCGCCTCAATCCACCCTAAACCCTTTTCACAAAGCTCCCGACCACCTTCTTCACACCGGCCTTGTCGAAGTTCACGGTGAGCTTCGCGCCTTCGACGCCGACGATGCGGCCGTAGCCGAATTTCTCGTGGAAGATGCGCTGGCCGGGGTCGAGGCCGCTGGAGGCGGCGGGGTCGGAGGAGGCCATCATGTCGCCGGGCGTGCGGCCGCGCTGGAGCGGGCGGCCGTCTGAATCGGCGGAGCGGAAGGCGCGGCCTTCGATGTCGGGCGGGCGGGTGTTGCCGCGTGTGCCATCTCTTTGCTTTTGGGCGGCTTCCTGCGCGCGGCGCCAGCCGGGACTGTCATAACCGCCGCGAAATCCGCCGGCCCTGGTATTGTCGAACACGGCGGGGCCGACGCCATCGTCGAGGTTGGAGCGGCGCGTCGCATACATCGGGCTTGCGCCGCCGGGCTTGTCCCACTGGGATTTCACCTCGCTGCCGTAGAACTGGCCGCCGGGGGAGACGTAGCCGGTCTCGCTGACCGCATCGACGTGTTTCGCGGGGAGCTCGTCGACGAAGCGGGAAGGCAGCACGCTGGTCCAGCGGCCGTAGATCTGGCGGTTGGCGGCGAAGGAGATGTAGCAGCGCTCGCGCGCGCGCGTGATGCCGACATAGGCGAGGCGGCGCTCTTCCTCGAGGCCCTTGGCGCCCTGTTCGTCGAGCGAGCGGCGGGAGGGGAACACCTCCTCCTCCCAGCCGGGCAGGAAGACCATCGGCCATTCGAGGCCCTTGGCCGCGTGCAGCGTGAGGATCTGCACCTGGTCCTGGCTGTTGGCGCCTTCGGCATTGTCCATCACGAGCTCGACGTGTTCGAGGAATTCGTTGAGCGTGCCGAACTGGCCCATG
>CAZTMG010000164.1:0-6424 GCA_964614815.1 uncultured Rhizobium sp.
GATCAGACGCTCGATCCGGTGCCTGTGCAGCAGCTTGCGCGCTTCGGACTGGTCGGCGCCCTGACGGATGGTGACGACCTTTTTCGTCATCAGCTCCGACACCGGCATGTTGTCATCCTCGGCGAAGCGGACATCACGGTTGGTGATGATGCCAAGCAGCTTCTGCGGCACGCCCTCGGGTCCGGGTTCGACCACCGGAATGCCGGAGACCTTCAGACGGTCCTTCAGCACCCGGAGCTGGCGGAGCGTGACGTCGGGCGTCACCGTGACCGGATTCACGACCATGCCGCTTTCGAAGCGCTTCACGCGGCGGACCTGCTCGGCCTGCTCGTCGATGGAAAGGTTGCGGTGGATCACGCCAATGCCGCCGAACTGGGCCATGGCGATGGCGAGACCGGCTTCGGTGACCGTATCCATAGCGGCGGAGACGATCGGCACATTGATGGAGATCTCGCGGGTGAGACGCGAGCGTATGTCGACCTCGCCGGGAATGACCTCGGACGGGCCGGGTTCAAGCAGCACGTCATCGAACGTGATGGCCTGACGGATGCGGATTGAAGGGAGGTGCTGTTCCATAGAGCCGTCTAGCGATTCTCCCCTTGCTTGGGAAGTGGTCTTGAAGGCGGACTTGCAGGCGGGGCGACAAGGCGTCACCACTGCTTCCGGCCACGGCCCGCGCAGGATTGTTCATCATGCCCTCCGGCGTTTTCGCTGCGATTTTCGACCTGGACGGCGTGCTGACATCCACCTCGGCCCGGCATGAACAGAGCTGGGCCGAAGCGGCGGAAAAATTTGGCGTTCCGGTCACTGAGGCGGCCCTGCGGGCGACCCGCAGCGTCCCCCGCGCCTCCGCCCTCAACGCCCTGCTGGCCCATGCCGGCGCGGACCTGCCTGCCGCCGCCCGCGAGCGGCTTATGACCTACAAGAACGAGCGGTATCACGCGCTGATCGAGCGGCTGACGCCGGACGACGCCTTCCCCGGCGCGCTCGCGGCGCTGCAGTCCTGCCGGCGCCTGGGCATGAGGATCGGAGTGGCGTCAGCAAGTCTCAACGCCCAGACGGTGCTGGAGCGGATCGGGCTGGCGGGGCTGGTGTCGTTCGTGGCGGACCCGAGCCTGGCCGAGCCCAAGCCGAGCGCGGAAATCTACGGAATGGCCTGCGCCGCCCTGGGCGCCCTGCCGCAGCATGCGGCCTGCATCGAGGATGGAGGACCCATGATCGCCAACCTCCGGGCGGAGGGGCTGTACACGGTGGGCATCGGGGACAGACCGCTGGGCGGCGATGAGCATTTTGCAACGATCGCAGACTGGGACCCTGCCGCGACGCTGGAGAGGCTGAAGCTGCGAGCCAGGTGAAACAGGCTCTGGCCAGACTTGAGGCCGGGACCGGCTTTGCAGCGCCGAAACGCATCGGGTTTCATGCGGGACGATCTGTCCGGTCAGGGCGACTTTTCGGCAAAACGGCGCCTGATCCAGCGCCCGATCGCCATGGCCAGCAGCACGCCGACGACATCCGCCGCAAAATCGAGGAGGTCGCCCGTCCGCCCTTCGCCCATGCGGGCCTGCACCAGCTCGATCCCGCCGCCCAGCGCGATCATGTGGGCCAGCTAGAACCAGAGATACCGTTTCGGCAGCGCCAGCACGGCGGGGCCGGCGAGGCAGGCGAAAGCCGCCATGTGGAAAAGCTTGTCCTGGAAGGGAATGGCCGGCGGCGGGCCGACATCGGGCGCGATCAGCAGCCAGGCGGCGAGCGCCATGCCCAGGCCCGAGACAATCCCCAGGCCGGTCCACACCAGGATCACGCCGCGCGCCGGCATCCGTTCCTCCCGACTCCCGGCGAGCCGCGCCCGCCCCGTGTCTTCTCTCTATCGACAGACTCACGGGATTGGTATTAATCCCGTCTCCACGCGAACCTCCCTTTCATGCGTCGCGACAGACAGGCTCGGACACGCGGCCCATGATCCGCGAGATGCAATCCCAGGACGTGGACGCGCTGGCGGCAATCGAGACGGCCTGCTTCGCTGCGGGCTATGCCGACAAGATGATGAGCCGCGAGGACTTCGCCGAAGCGCTCGAGGACGATCATGCTGCGCTCTTCTGCGCGGTCGAGGGGGATGAGGTGGTGGGGTACGCCTACCTGCTGCTGGAGGGGGACGCCGCCCATTTCGACAGTCTGGCCGTTTCACCCGCGCACCAGGGCAAGGGCCTGGGCGAGAAGCTGTTCCGCCATGTCGAGCAATATTGCCGCGACAATGGCATTGCCCGACTGAACCTGGAGATCAAGGAAACCAACTATCCCCTGCTGAAGCGCTATCATGGCTATGGCTACAAGTGCTTCGAGATCGAGCCCGGATTCTACGCCGACGGGTGGGGGGCAATCAGGATGCTGAGGCGCTTTGAGGTTTGACTGGATCCTGATCGCGGACGACCTGCGGGACCTGGCCGCCCTGGGCGCGCCCTTCCGCATGATGACGACGCGCGACTATGTCCTGCAGCCGAAACTTCTTTCGGGCTCGCGACCGAAGATCATCAACCTCGCCCGCAGCTACAATTACCAGACGGACGGGTATTACGCCTCCCTGCTGGCGGAAGCGCGGGGGCACCGGGTGGTGCCGACGGTCGAGACTCTGCTCGACCTCCATGACCGGGAAATACCCGAGGACACCGCCTCCATCCTCGAAGAGCTGCTGCACAAGGATCTGGCCAAGTTTTCAGACAGGGGCCCCGTGCCGGAGCGGCTGGTCGTATGCTTCGGCGAGGTGAATGACGACCGGTTCCGCAAGTTCGGCCGGCAGCTGTTCGACTGGTATCGCGCGCCGGTCGTGGCGGTGACGGTCGCGCCCAACGGGGCGCCCGGCAAGTTCAAGATCAGGCGCATCCGTATTACCCCCTTCACCCGGCTGGAGGACGAGGAACTGGAATTCTTCGTCAAGAGCCTCACCGCCTACACCGGCCGGACGTGGAAAAACCCCAAGGCGCGGGTGATCCCGAAATGGTCGATCGCGGTGCTGCACGACCCGAACGAGAAGCTTGCCCCGTCCAATGTGGAGAGTCTGGAGCACTGGGCGCGGCTGGCGGAAAAGGACGGGGTGGAGATCGAGCCCATCACGCGCCGCGATTTCAACCGGCTGGGCGAGTTCGACGCCCTGATGATCCGCGAGACGACGTCGATCAAGAACCACACCTACCGCTTCGCACGCAAGGCGATGCAGGAAGGCATGCCCGTGATCGACGATCCGGTGTCTATGATCCGCTGCACCAACAAGGTCTACCTGTGGGAGCGGCTGACGGGCGCGGGCCTGCCCGCACCCGAAACAATGATCATCCAGGACAAGACCAATCTGGAGGACGTGGCCGACCGGTTGAGCTTCCCGGTCGTCCTCAAGATTCCGGACGGCTCCTTCTCACGCGGCATCCGCAAGGCGTCCTCGATGCAGGAGCTGCGCGAGATCGTGGCTGCGTTCCTGGAGGAATCCGATCTCTGCATCGCACAGAAATTCGTGCCGACCGGGTTCGACTGGCGCGTCGGCGTGCTGGACCGGCGGGCGGTGTTCGTGTGCCAGTACAAGATGGCGCGCGGCCACTGGCAGATCATCAAGCACCAGGAGGGCGGCGAGAGCGTCGAGGGCGGGCACAAGGCCATTCCGGTGGCCGAGGCCCCGCCCGACGTGGTGGATGTGGCGGTGCGGGCGGCCAACCTGATCGGGGACGGCTTCTATGGCGTCGATCTCAAATCGGGTCCTGACGGCCCCCTGGTGATCGAGATCAACGACAACCCGAATCTCGAACACGGCGTTGAGGACGAAGCCGACCGCGACGTGTGGAACAAGCTGACCGAATGGTTCGTGAAGCGGCTTAACGCCTGAGAAGAAGCGATACGTTGCTCTTGCCAGCCGCGCGCTATCCTTCCATTCCCGCGCGCTGGGCGCAGGCGTAGGCAAACTGCGCCAGCGGCGCGACGCGGCCTTCATTCTGGGCGGCGGCTGCATTCGAGGCCGTACCGTCGCGCACGCGGCCGACAATGCCCTGAAGGATGCCGGCGAGACGGAAGGCGTTGTACGCGAAATAGAAATCCAGCTCCGGCAGGCCCCTGCGGCCAGTCAGCTCGCAATAACGCGCGACGTACTGCTCCTTGGTCGGGATGCCATAGCCCGGCCTGTCGACCACGCCGCCGATGGAGGGGCGTTGCGGGTCGGACGAGGGCATCACCCACGACATCAGGTGATAGGTGAAGTCCGCCAGCGGATCGCCCAGGGTCGACAGCTCCCAGTCGAGCACGGCGATGACCCGGGGCTCCGTGGGATGGAGGATCATGTTGTCGATGCGGTAGTCGCCATGGACGATGGTGGTGGTCTCGCCCGGCGGGATGTTCTTCGGCAGCCAGTCGATCAGCCTGTCCATCTCTGGGATCTTGGTGGTTTCGGACAGCTGGTACTGCTTCGTCCAGCGGTGGATCTGGCGCGCCACATAGTCGCCCTCCTTGCCGAAGCCTTCGAGACCGGCCCGTTTCCAGTCGACCTTGTGAAGCGCAGCGAAGGTCGAGACCTTCGCCTCATAGATCGCGGCGCGCTGTGCAGGCGTGTAGTCAGGCAGCGTCGCATCCCAGATGATGCGGCCTTCCACCATGTCCATGACGTAGAACATCGTGCCGATGACGCTCTCGTCCTCGCAAAGCCCGTAGGGTTTCGCGACGGGGAAGCCAAGCGGATACAGCGCGGCGATGATGCGGTGCTCGCGGTCGACGGCATGGGCGGAGGGAAGCAGCTTGCCGGGCGGCTTGCGGCGCATGACGTATTTCTTCGCCGGGGTGATGAGCTGATAGGTCGGGTTGGACTGGCCGCCCTTGAACTGGCGGACCGTGAGCGGGCCCCTGTAGCCCTCGACATTCTCCTCCATCCACGCGGCGAGCCTGGCCTCGTCGAACTTGTGGGTGTCGGCCACCTCTTTCGTGCCGGAGAAGAGGTCGGTGGGGTTCGTGTCGGTCATGTCCTGCCCTGTCGTATCGGAGGCTGGTCTTTCGCCAGCAACAAGCCCGTTACCCGGATTGCTAATCACGACCGGGCGCGCAGGTCGAGGGGGGAGTGGGGAACGCCCGCCTTCAGCCGCGCCCGAGCGCCCGCCAGCCGATATCGCGGCGGCAGAAGCCGTCGGGCCAGTCGATGCGGTCGACGGCGGCGTAGGCGCGCGCGACTGCTTCCTTCAAGGTGGGCGCGGTCGCCGTGATGTTGAGGACTCTTCCGCCATTCGCAACGATATCATCCCCCCTTCTGGCCGTGCCGGCGTGGAAGACGGTGACGCCGGGAACCTGCCCCGCTGCGTCGAGTCCGCGAATGACCCCGCCTTTCTTCGGATCGCCCGGATAGCCTTCGGCCGCCATGACCACGGTGACCGCGGGATCAGAGAAACGCTCCAGCCGCCTGCATCCGGCAAGCCCGCCCGTGGCGCAGGCGAGCAGCTGGGGCAGAGGATCTTCCTTGAGGCGGGTCATGATGACCTGACATTCGGGGTCGCCGAAGCGGCAGTTGTATTCCACCATGCGCGGGCCGTGCTTCGCGTCGATCATGAGGCCGACGAAAAGGACGCCGCGATAGGGGCGGCCCTCCTTTCTCATGCCTTCGATCGTGGGCGTGACGATCAGGTCCATCACCCGTTGCTGCATGTCGGCGTCGAGAATCGGCGCCGGCGAATAGGCGCCCATGCCGCCGGTGTTGGGGCCGGTATCGCCATCGCCGACGCGCTTGTGATCCTGTGCGCCGGCGAGGGGAATGGCGGTCTCGCCATCGCAGAGGGCGAAGAAGCTCGCCTCCTCGCCGTGCATGAATTCCTCGACGACGAGCGACGCGGAAGCCGCGCCGAACTTCCCGCCGAGCATCGCGTCGATCTCGGCCTCGGCTTCGGCTCTGCTTCCGGCGATGACGACGCCCTTGCCTGCCGCAAGGCCATCCGCCTTCAGGACATAGGGCGGTCCGTCGAACGTTGCGAGATAGGCCCGCGCGTCGGCGGCCTGGTCTGCCGTGAAGCGGCGGTAGCGCGCGGTGGGGATGTTGTGGCGCGCCATGAAGTCCTTGGAGAAACCCTTCGAGCCTTCGAGCATGGCGGCGCGCGCGGAGGGCCCGAACACCGGTATGTCGATGGCGCGCAGGCGGTCCGCGAGCCCCATCACGAGGGGGACTTCCGGCCCGACGATGACGAGGTGGGGCCGTTCAGTGCGGGCGAGGTTCACCAGGCTGTCGATATCGTCAGCCGCGACCGGGACGCACGCGGCGAGTTCCATCAGGCCCGGATTGCCGGGCGCCGCCAGGATTTGCGTGACTCGGGGGCTCTGCTTGAGGCGCCAGGCCAGCGCATGCTCCCGGCCGCCGCTTCCGACGATGAGAATCTTCATCACATGTTCCCGGCGGCCGCGACAGGAGGCTATACTCCGG
>CAZTMG010000165.1:0-6418 GCA_964614815.1 uncultured Rhizobium sp.
TACACTCTTTCCCTACACGACGCTCTTCCGATTGGTAGGAGCACTTGGTGAGCTGTCGGCTCAGATACATCGCATACTGGCGGGGCAGCGCGTACTGCCGCTTGCGGCAGGGGCTTTCCAGTTCGGCCTTGGTGACGCCATAGGCCTTGGCGGTGACATCCTTGATCGTGTCGATGCGCGGGGCGCGGGCGGGCGCGCCGCCCATCTGCAGCTGGATCGACTTCTCGACCGCCGCCTTGTCCACCGGCTTGCCGGCCAGAACCGTGCCGCAATAGACGTTGCGCACAGCCCCGCAGAGGGCGCGGCCCGAGGCGGGCAGACGGTCCGCCAGGAGATCGATCCATTCTTCCGTCAGATGGAATTCGGACTCGATCGCCGTCGACGAGGCGGAGATGGCCGCGGCATGCGCCCGCAGGATCTCGCGGCGCAAATTGCGCTCGGGCAGTTCCATCTGGGCGATGACGCCGCCATGGATCTCGTCGCGCATCCGCTCATCCAGCTGGTCGATGAGCGCCGGCGTCTGGTCAGCCGCAAGCACGACCACGCCGCCATTCGCCACGATGGCGCGCAGGTGGGAGAAGAACTCGACCAGCGTGCCCGGCTTCGCGCAGATGAACTGGAAGTCGTCGAGAAGGACGACACGCGCACGACGGAACATGGCGCGCAGGTCGGACGTGTCCCTCTTCTTCACGCCGTCGACGAAGGCGTGGAGGAAATCCTCGGCGCTCATGTAGAGCACGCTGCCCTCGCCCTTCGTCACACGCAGCGCCGCCTCGATGCCTTTCAGCAGATGGGTCTTGCCCACGCCATGCGGCCCCACGATGGTGACGACATGCGCCGCGACGCTGGCGCCCATTGCAAGACGCCGCGCAAGGCCGAAGGCGACGCGATTGCTGTCGCCAACCATGAAGTTCTCGAGCGTCTGGACATTCTCGCCCACGATCCCGGCGCCGGAAAGCTCTTCGGCCTCGTCCGCGTCGAGTTCTTCCTCCGCCGCGACGGCGGACGCAGCGCGGGCCAGCGCCAGCACGTCGGGTGAAATGCGCTCGCGCGCCTCGATGCGCACGCGGCGGCCATTGTGGTCCGCCGCCGTCCAGGCCTGCTGGATGATATGGCCGAAATCGGCCTCGATGCGCGAACGCTCATGTTCGCTGGCGGCGGCCAGCAGGATCTCGCCGTTCACTTCCGCGACGAGATCGAGACCCGCCAGCCAGCTGTCGAACTTCACATCGCCCAGGCGGCGGCGCAGCGACGCGCGAACGCGCGACCACAGGGCGGGAATCTGGTCGCCTTCGCGCTCGATCGACGTGGCCGGGCGGGCGGCCTGGCCTTGCTCGATGCGAGGGGCGCCGCCTGCTGCAGCCGGAGCAAACAGTGTCGTGTTCTGCTTGTTGATCATGGCCCCTCATCTACCCTTCATCAGGCGATGTCTTCGCATTCTTTTCGGACAAAAACTCCTTCGCCGACTCTAGCCCAAGAGCCGCGGGTCAGTGTCCGAACGATGGAAGGTTACTCGCTACGGAGGAGAGTTTTTCTCCCTTCGCGACGAGCCGTCAACCGACTCATCCGTCGCAGCCGCCGAATTATTTTTCACGAATCTGACACGGTCGGTATTGCCACTGGATTCATTGAAAAATTGAACCCGGCTCTTGCCCCGGCACGGCTGCCAAGACGCGTGGATCATCCGTGTACGGATGACTCAGAATGCGGGAATAGCCGCGCTGCTTCCCGGCGCGGCGACAGGGGAGAATTCAACTGCGTGGCGAGCCCGAAGGCAACCCCGAAATTCTGTAACCCGGCGTGCGCGCGTCAGGCGCCGACGCCCTTCACGCGGGCGGCGAGACGGGAGACTTTCCGCGCGGCCGTGTTCTTGTGCAGAACGCCCTTGGTGACGCCGCGCATGATTTCCGGCTCGGCCGCCTTGAGGGCCTTCACGGCCGCCGCCTTGTCGCCTGACGCAACGGCTTCCTCGACCTTTCTGATGAAGGTGCGGATGCGCGACTTGCGCGACTTGTTGACCTCGGTCCGCCGGGCGATCTTGCGCACCATCTTCTTGGCGGATTTCGTGTTGGCCATAGGTCTTCGAAGCTCCGTTTACCCTGGCCGTCAGGCATGGGCCGGGGGTTTTGGGGAGCGGCCTCTTATCAGCGTCGCACCAGCCGGTCAATTCGGCAGTTTCACGATTTGCCGCGAGGGCCATCACGCGGCGAAACGCCCGATCCCGGCCCGCCTTACAGGTTCTTGAAGTCGGCCGGGCGTTTTTCGACGAACGCGGCCATCCCTTCCTTCTGGTCGGCTGTCGCAAACATCGAGTGGAACAGCCGCCGCTCGAAGATAAGCCCCTGATGGAGCGTGGTTTCATAGGCGGCGTTGACGGCCTCCTTGGTCATCATGACGATCGGCTGGGAGGCGGCGGCGATCTTCGCGGCGACCGTCCGGGCCTCCGCCATCAGCCTGTCGGCCGGCACGACGCGCGCGGCCAGCCCGGCCTGCACGGCCTCGGCCGCATCCATCATCCGGCCCGTCAGGCACATCTCCATGGCCTTGGACTTGCCGACCAGCCGGGTGAGACGCTGCGTGCCGCCAATCCCCGGCATCACGCCGAGATTGATCTCAGGCTGCCCGAACCGCGCCGCCTCGGACGCCAGGATGAAGTCGCACATCATGGCGAGCTCGCAGCCGCCGCCCAGCGCAAATCCGTTGACCGCCGCGATGATGGGCTTGCGGAAGGAGGATACGGCCTGCTCGAAGCCCGCGAACATGTCGGCCTTGTAGACGTCCATGTAGGATTGCGGCGCCATTTCCTTGATGTCGGCGCCGGCCGCGAAGGCCCGGCCCGCGCCCGTGATGATCACGCAGCCGATCGCCGGATCGCTGTTCCATTCGCCCAGCTGGGCGGCCAGCTCGTCGCACAGCTTGCGCGACAGCGCATTCAGCGCTTCCGGCCGGTTCAGCGTTATGATGCCGACCTTGCCGTCGGTTTCGACCAGCAGCGTTTCATGCGTCATGGGCGCCTCCTGTCAGGCGCCTTGTTAGCCCCCGCTGGCGCGAAACGAAAGGTCGCTCGCCCCCGGCGAAGCGGGCGGTTCGGATGCAATGTTCGGCGCCGGCGCGGGCGGCGCTTCCAGCGCTGACGGCGCAGTGTCGATCCGGACGGCGTACGCCTCGAGAGCAGCCCCCGCCTCCGCCAGCGCCTGCTCGAAAAGGGCTGTCGACTTCGGCCTCCAAGCGTCGTCCAGATAGCCGAGCGCCTTCATCATGTCGCCGTGCAGGGACCAGAACAGGGCTCCGCATTCCTTCTCCACATGCGCGATCCCTGGCGCATTGCTGCCTTCCCGGAAGAAGTCGGGATTTATCGCGTGCATGTCTGCGAACGAGCGGGAGAACGCGCCAACCGGCGTCTTGCCCGTGAATTCGGCCAGCTTGGCGATCGTCCCGTCCGGGTCGGCGGTTATGCTTTCATAATGGAGCAGCAGCGTCGGCGCGTTGCGGCGAAGCCAGGCCGCATTGGTGCGCGACCAGTTCATCATTCCCTCCCCGCCCACGACGATGTGGGCAAGGCTTCTGGGATGGCGCCAGAGCTTCTGGGATGGCGCCAGAATGATCTCTGATAGGCCTCGAAGGAGGAGACGGCCGCCCGCCCGTCGCGGACGATCAGGATCGCAGCCTCATTGGACTCCGGCGGCGGCCCGTGTGTCTTCACGAAGACCATGTCGGGGCTGGATCTTGCGTGCTCCAGGAATTGCTCGCGCGTGAAATTCGCCGGGCGGTGCAGGGAGGTCGGCGGCAGCAGGTCGCCCCAGTTGTATTCCTGCTGGGTGCGATCCTCCTCGTAGATCGATGGGACGGGCGCGCCGAACACATCGTTCAGGATGATCCGGGTCAGCGTATTGCCGGAGCGCGGATAGGAGGCAAGCCAGACGATCATTCAGGCAGAACCCGTGGACAAACTACTTCCCAAGCCTTCGGCGACGCCCGGACTCCGCTCCCTGCACAGGCCCGCCCGCATGAAGCCGGCAGCGTCTGGCCGCCGCTCATGACGGCCGGGCGCTGGATCTGCTATTCAGGTAGCTGACGTCTGGCCGTCCGAAGGGCGATCCCGTCGATTGCCCCTCCAGCTGCATTCGCCAGTCAGCAGGTTCCGGGGGCTCGCTCACCAAGCTCCATGCCAGTGGTTTCCGGGCCTATCGATACGGCGGCATTCCTCGGTCTGTCGAGTATGATTGAGTGTCGCGACCGCGTAATTCTGTCGGCCTGCCGCTCCGGCCCTGCCAGGTCCCACCATCCTTCGCCTGGGAGTGGAAAGCCGGGCCCTACTCCGGCAGGCGCGAGGGGGCGAGCTTCACGATGAGTTCGAACGACACCCGCACGGGCCTGCTGTTCACCGGCTCGCTGACAACGATACGCAGCGTCTCGCTCTCGCGCTCCCAGGCGAGACCCTCTGCAACCGCCATGCGCGTCCAGCCAAGCTGCGGCAAGGACGCTTCATAGAAAGCCGCGATGCGCGCGCCATCGACCTGCCCTTCCGCCGCCGTGCGCACGACGCGGCCCCGGTCGCTCTCGAAGACCAGCGGCTCGGGCTCTTCCACGAGTCCCGCCATCAGCGGCACATCCTCGATCGCCGCCAGGAACCCGCTCGCATGCGCCGGCGCGGCGGCGCAGGCCGCCGCCGCAAGCGCCACGAAGCTGGCTGTGAAGCGTTTCAACACGACGACCCTCCCAGGCCGGGAGAGTCTCCGCCAGTTCGCCCCGGCGCGCAAATGCGGCTTCGTGATGCGGAAAGAATGTTCTTGAAATGTTCCAAACTTGCTGTAGGGTGCCGGCATGGGCGTCCGAAAGCGGGCGTGGGGATGGGCCGCATGATCAGCCGCATCACGACATTTGCATTCGAAGGCGTCGAGGCCCGCCCGATCGACGTGCAGGTGCAACTCGCAGGCGGCGCCAACGCCTTCAATATTGTGGGCCTGCCGGACAAGGCCGTGGGTGAAAGCCGGGAACGGGTGCGCGCCGCCTTCGCCGCGCTCGGCCTGTCGCTGCCGCCCGAGCGCACGACGGTGAATCTCGCCCCGGCGGACTTGCCCAAGGAAGGCAGCCATTACGATCTCGCCATCGCGCTCGCCATCCTCGCCGCCATCGGCGCCATCCCGCGCGACAGTCTCGACGGCGTCGCCGCCATCGGCGAACTCGCGCTCGATGGCGGGCTCGCGCAGACCAATGGCGCGCTTCCCGCCGCCATGGCGGCGGAAGCGCTGGAGATGGCGCTGGTCTGCCCCCAATCCTGCGGCGCGGAGGCCGCATGGTCGGGCGGCACGGTGCTCGCCGCGCCGAGTCTCATCGCACTGGTCAACCATTTCAACGGCTCGCGCCCGATCATGCCGGCGAGGTCCGGCCCGCTGGCGGAGCCGCCCGCCCCGCCGGACCTGCGCGACGTGAAGGGACAGGACGGCGCCAAGCGCGCGCTCGAGATCGCCGCGGCCGGCGGCCACAACCTTCTGATGATCGGGCCGCCCGGCTCGGGCAAGTCGATGCTGGCGCAACGCCTGCCGGGACTTCTGCCGCCGCTCTCGGCGCGCGAGCTTCTGGAAGTGAGCCAGATACAGTCCATCGCCGGGCTTCTGGATCGCGGCCAGCTCTCTCGCGCGCGCCCCTTCCGCGCGCCGCACCATTCCGCCTCCATGCCGGCCATGGTCGGCGGGGGCGTCCGCGCCAGGCCGGGCGAGGTCTCGCTGGCGCACCATGGCGTCCTGTTCCTGGACGAACTGCCCGAGTTCACCTCGCAGGTGCTCGACAGCCTGCGCCAGCCGCTGGAGAACGGCGAGGCCGTGATCTCCCGCGCCAACCGGCACGTGAAATATCCATCGCGTTTCCAGCTGGTCGCCGCGGCCAATCCCTGCAAGTGCGGCGGCGGTCCCGGCGCCTTCCAGTGCCGCAAGGGGCCGGCCTGCCAGGCTGGCTATTTCTCCCGCATCTCCGGTCCCTTCCTCGACCGCATCGATCTCTTCGTCGACGTCGCCCCCGTCACCGCCACGGACCTGTCGCTGCCGCCGCCGAGCGAAGGCACGGCGGAGGCCGCCGCGCGCGTCGCCAGGGCGCGCGAGATCCAGGCGAAACGCTATGGCGACAGCGGCGCCCGCCGCCGCAACATCAACGCCGACACGCCGGGGTCCGAGATCGAGGCGCTCTGCCGCCTCGACGCCGGCGCCAGGGCGCTGGTCGCCAAGGCCGCCGAACAAATGGCCCTCTCCGCCCGCGCCTATTACCGGGTCCTGAAGGTCGCGCGCACCATCGCCGATCTCGACGGCGCGGCCAGCGTCGCCCGCGTCCACGCCGCCGAAGCCCTCGCCTACCGCTTCCGCCCGGCGGAGCCCGCGCACCTCTTCGCGCCCGACCGTTTGCGCGTTGGGCCACCACAGGAATG
>CAZTMG010000166.1:0-6400 GCA_964614815.1 uncultured Rhizobium sp.
CGCCGCCGCGCTGCGTCCACAACCGGCGCCTGCGCCCTCGGCAGTCGCCTCGCCGGTTGAACCGCCCAAGGCCAAGCCGCAGGCGTCAGCCCGGCCGCCGGAGGCGCCGCCTGTCGCACTCGCCCCCGATCCGCGGATGGTCAACCGCAAGCGCGTGCAGGATCTCGTCACGATCAACGACGCGCTCAAGGCCTATCACGCTCGCAACGGCGCCTATCCGAAGGCTGAAGGCCTGGCCGGCGCCAATGAACGCGGCGCGGGCTGGATTCCGGGCCTTGCGCCGGACTTCCTGCCCGAGATCCCGCGCGATCCGATGCACGGGCCGGGAACGCAATACGTCTACGTCTCGGATGGCGCAAACTACAAGCTGCTGGCCCAGGGCGTGTCGCTGGTCGGAAGCTCGAACGTGGAAGTGCTCGGCATCAGGATCGACTACACGCGCAAACCGACAGCGCAGAACGCGGCCTTTGGTTTCTGGACGCCGCCCTTCGCCGACGCCTGACCCTCAGCTTCCGGTGTAGCTGCGATACCAGCTCACGAAGCGCGGAATGCCGTCCTCGAGGCGTGTGGCTGGCGTGAAGCCATAGTCCCGATGAATCGCATCGATATTGGCGCAGGTGGCGCGTACGTCGCCCGCCTGCATTGGCAGCATCTCCTTCTGCGCCTTCTTCCCCACCGCCTCCTCGATCAGGGCGATGAACCGTCCCAGCTCGACCGGGCGGTTGTTGCCGATATTGTAGATGCGGTGGAGCGGTTGTGACGTCGCCGGGGGACGCAGGGCCGTCGCGACCACGCCGGCGACGATGTCGTCGATCCAGGTGAAGTCGCGCTTCAGATCCCCATTGTTGAACACGCGGATAGGTCGCCCCTCGAGGATGTCGCGCGTGAAGGTCCAGTAGGCCATGTCTGGCCGGCCCCAGGGGCCGTAGACGGTGAAGAAGCGCAGGCCCACCTGGTCGATCCCATAAAGCCGCGAATAGGCCTCGCTCGTCAGCTCGTTGGAGCGCTTGGTGGCGGCATAGAGCGAAACCGGGTGATCGACACGGGCGTTCTCCGAATAGGGCGGGGTCGATGCGTCGCCATACACGGAGGAGGAGGAGGCATAGACCAGCCGCGGCCGCTTCGGATGCCGGCGCACGAGTTCCAGAACAGAAAGGTGGCCGACAAGGTTTGACTGTGCGTACGCGAACGGGTTGTCGATCGAATGGCGGACGCCCGCCTGCGCCGCGAGGTGGATGACGGTATCGGCCTCCGCAACGCCCCTTGCTGCGCCAAGGCCTTCATGATCGGCAATGTCCAGCCTGTGGAAATGGAAACCCGCGCGGTTCGCAAGCTGCTCCAGCCGGTCCCTTTTCAGTGTGACGGGATAGTAATCGTTGAGATTGTCCACGCCTGTGACCGTATGGCCGGCGTCCAGCAGGGCCATGGCCACGTGAAAGCCGATGAACCCCGCGGCCCCGGTCAGCACGATATGGCGCGGCGGATCGATTCCCATGCAGGGCTATCCATGGAGCCGGGCCGGGAAAGGCGCAAGCGGGTTCCCAGGCAAGTTCAGGGCATGCAGCCCCTCGCCCGGCTTGTTCAGGCCGGCAGGTTCTGGTCTAGGGAGCTTGCAGGACGGTCGAGTCAGGGGAGCCCGATGCCGGCAATCAGCACGCGCGAGGCCATCCATGCATGGATGTTCGATCAGGCCCTGCCCTTCTGGTCCGCGCATGGCATCGACAGCGTGCGCGGCGGCTTCATCGAGCAGCTGACCTTCAATGGTCAGGACGCCGGCGTCGCCTTCAGGCGAACGCGTGTCGCCTGCCGGCAGATCTATGTCTTTTCCCATGCCGCCATTCTTGGTTGGCGCGCCGGAAACGACCTTGCCTCCCGGGGCATCGACCTCCTCATCCACAAGGCCTGGCAGGGCGAGGAACGCGGTTTTGCCAGACTCCTGACGCCAGACGGGCAGATCCTCGATCCGGCGGCTGATCTCTACGATCTGGCCTTCGTGCTGTTCGCCTTCGCCTGGCGCCACCGGGCGGTGAAGGATGCAGCCTCGCGCGAATGGCTGCACCGGACGCTGGACTTCATCGAGACGCACATGCGCCACCCCGGCGGGCTCGGCTTCTGGCACGAACTGCCGCCACGGGGCTGGCGCCGGCAGAACCCGCACATGCATCTTGCCGAAGCCTGCCTCGCCGCGCACGAGGCGACGGGCGAAGTCCGCTTCGGCGAGGCCGCGCGCAGGCTGGTGGAGCTGTTTCGCGCGAAACTGTTCGACATCCGCACGGGAACACTGGCCGAGTACTTCGACGATGACTGGTCTCGCGCGCCCGGAGACGACGGCCGCCTCGTTGAACCGGGACACCTGCTCGAATGGGTCTGGATCCTCAACGCCGCCCGCAAGCAGCTCGACATGGATACCGCCGCTGAAATGCGCGCCGCCGCCCGCTTCGCCGAGACCCATGGCGTCGATCGTGCAACGGGAGTCGTCTACAACGCCGTCCGCGACGATGGCGCGCCGCTCGACCGCGGCTCGCGCGCCTGGCCGAATACGGAGCGCCTCAAGGCGGCGGTTGCCCTCCACGAACTGGATGGCGTCGATCCCGGCCCGACCATCGACCAGACGGCCAAGCTCCTCCTGTCTCGCTATCTTGGCGTGCAGCCGGGCGGCGTCTGGATCGATGCGTTCGATGCACAGGGCGCGCCGGCGGCAAGGACCGTGCCGGCCTCGACGCTCTATCACCTCTTTCTGGCGTTCGCCGAGGTGCTGCGCATATCAGGCTGAGCCCCGCCAAACGCGCGCACCTGGATTGACCGGCCCAGATAGGCAAACGGATTCCAGGTGAACGCTGCTGCGACGGCGCCCGGCGAGACACGTCGCCGCGCGCGCACCTCGCGGCGGGACGCCAGCGCCGGCCCGATATGCCGGAACGCCGCCACAAACCCCTTCCACGTCGGCAGGAACACGCCGCGCAGCGCCGCCCGCACCAGCAGCAACAGCGATCCGGCAAGCCACACCGGCGATGTCAGCAGCAGGAGTCCGCCAGGCATGTTCTTCACATATGTCCACACGCCATTGCGCACGCCATGGAACACGGAGAAGGCGCTGGCGCGTCCGGTCACGCCGGATCCCGCATGGCGCACCACGGCCTCCGGCGCGAACTGGCAGCGCTCCCCCATCAGGCGCAGACGGAAAGCGAGATCGACATCCTCGTGATAGCAGAAATAGCGTTCGTCGAAGCCCCCGCTGGCAAGAAAGAGGTCGCGCGGATAGAGCGCGGCCGCACCGCACGGCGCGAAGCATTCGCCGGCCTGCGGCGTCTTTCCCACGGCGTGCCCGAAGCCGCCCCGCCAAGCAAAACCATAGGCCAGATAGCAGTCGCCGGCGCCATCCAGCCTTGAGGGATCGTTCAGGCTGATCTGCAGGCAGGCCACCATCCGGTGCGAGGGACGCCGGGCCACGGCGCGCATCATCGCCGCGAGCCAGTCCGGCGCCGCCTCGGCGTCCGGATTCAGCAGCGCCAGCCAGGCGCCCCGTCCCGCCCGGGCGCCGACATTGTTGCCGCCGGCAAATCCCAGATTCGTGTCCTGCCGCAGGATGGTCAGCTTCGCCGGCGTCTCGACTATTGTCTCAAGCGAACCGTCTGTTGATGCATTGTCGACCACGATCGTCTCGAAATCCGTGAAGGTCTGACGCGCGAGCGAGGCGAGGCAGCGGCGGAGAAACTCCCCGCCATTGTAGTTGACCACCACGACCGTGACCGCAGGCGCAACGGTTTCTGCGTCCCGATCCGCCATGGCGGTCAGAGGATGGACTGTCCAGTCGACGCCCAATCCTTGAGAAAGGCCTCGACGCCGGCGTCCGTCAGTTCATGCTTGTACATCGCGGCAAAGATCTTCGGCGGCAGCGTCGCGCAGTCCGCTCCCGCAAGCGCCGACTGGCGCACATGCTCGATCGAGCGGATCGACGCCGCCAGGATGTTCGTGGAGAATCCGTAATTGTCATAGACGCGGCGGATGTCGCGGATCAGCTCCATTCCATCGAGGCCCTTGTCGTCCAGCCGCCCGATGAAGGGCGAGATGAAATAGGCCCCGGCCTTCGCGGCCAGAAGCGCCTGGACAGCCGTGAAGCACAGCGTCACGTTCACGCGCACCCCCTCGTCCGACAGCATCCGGCACGCGCGCAGGCCGTTCTCGGTCAGCGGCAGCTTCACCACGACATTCGGAGCGATACGCGCGAGATAGCGCCCTTCCGCCAGCATCCCCTCAACCTCCGTGGCGACGGCTTCTGCGCTTACCGGGCCCGGAATGATGGAGCAGATCTCCGCAATCGCCTCCTTCATCCTGCGGCCCGACTTGGCGATCAGCGAGGGGTTGGTGGTGACGCCGTCGATCAGCCCGCTGGCGGCGGCGGCGCGAAGCTCGGCCACGTCGGCGGAATCAATGAACAACTGCATCGGCGGGTCTCCGGCCGGGATTGTCTGCCCGGTCCCGCTTATACCGCTTCAGCCGCCGCCCGGAATGACTTTTTTGACGTCCTGCGCCCGGTCGCGCGGGGCGATGAGGATGGACCCGCCATGTGCGACGACGATCAGATCCGACAGGCCCACAATCGAGACATGCGCGCCATCGGTGCGAACGAGGTTGTTGCAGCCGCCCTCGACAAGAACCGATCCGGCGAGGGCGTTGCCGGACGCATCCTTGTCCGACAGGCGCCAGACCTCCGCCCAGGACCCGACATCCGCCCAGCCGATATCGCATGGGGCGACCGCGGCGCGCCGTGCGCCGGCCAGCGCCTTGCGCGGCGCGCCGGGTGTGCTCCATCACGGCGCGATCGACCGCCTCGCTGCGCACAGCGCCGAATGTCTCCTCGTCCAGCCTGATCTCCGAGCCGGCGCGCCGTGCGCCGGCCAGCGCCTTGCGGGCCCCCTCGCGGATATCCGAAGCGGCAATCCCGAACTCCTCCAGCATCGTCTGCGGCGAGAACAGGAAGACGCCGGAATTCCAGCTGTAGCCGCCGTGGTTGTAGTAGCGCGTGGCGTCCGGCAAGGGTGGTTTTTCCACGAACATCGCGACCGCGTTCACCCCCTCCCCCAGAGGCTCGCCCTGAAGGATATAGCCGAAACCCGTCTCGGGCCCGGTCGGCTTGATCCCGAATGTCACGATGCGGTCCGGCAGCACAGCCGTCGCGGCGCGGATGACGGACACAAAGGCGTCGGCCTTCGCCACGAGATGGTCCGCCGGCGCAAGCAGGACATGCGCCGCCGGATCGATCTCCTGCGCCAGAAAGGCTGCAAGGGCGGCGGCCGCCGCCGTGTTGCGTCCGCTGGGTTCGAGGATCACGGCCGAGGGGGTGACGCCGCACGCGGACAAGGCGGACGAAACCAGATCGGCATGGGCCTCCGAGGCGATGATGGCGGGCGGCAGGAACACGACGCCGTCATGCCGGCCGGAGAAACGCATCACGGTTTCCTCGATCATCGTCCGGCCGGCGCCGAGCTTGTGGAACTGCTTGGGTCTTTCCGCCGTGGACAGCGGCCACAATCGCGTTCCCGATCCGCCGGACATGATGACGGGAATGATCTTCTGCACGGACAACAGCGCTCCACCCTGACGCATGGCACCGGGCTGGTTGTAACTGCGAGGACCGGCGAGGCAAGGGATGCAGTCAGTCGCGGCGCTGCGCCCGCAAGCAGGCAGCTGCTTGCCATGGATCGGGCGGATCAACCTATTCTTGGGGAGTTCCGCCTAGACTGAAACATTAACGCCCTGCAGGAATCGCTAACGTGAGCCAGCCACCCCATGCGCGACCGGCGAACGATGCGCAGGCGTCCGCGCATGCCGACATCCTGAACGGCCTGCCGCTGGCGGTGGATCTCGACGGCACGTTGCTGTTCACGGACATGCTCTTCGAATCACTCGCCGAGCATTTGCGCCGTCGCCCGCTCTGGACGATGGGGCAGATGATACAGCTCCCCTTCAGCCTTGCCGCCACGAAGGCGCGCCTCCAGTCGCGCGCCAGTCTCGATATGGCCAGCCTGCCGGTGAACGAGGACGTGCTCGCCTACTGCCGCCGGGCTCGCAGCGCCGGCCGGCCCGTTTGGCTGGTCTCCGCCTCAGACCAGGGGATCGTCAGCAACGTGGCGGATCGCTTCGGCGTCTTCGACCGCGCCATCGGCAGCAATGGCGTCACCAATAACAAGGGTGGCGCCAAGGCGCGCCTGCTCCAGGCGGAAGCCCCGCAGGGCTACGAATACATTGGCGACAGCCGCGCCGACATGAAGGTCTGGGCGAAGGCGAAGGCCGCCTCGATCGTCGGCGGCGGCCAGGCGCGCCGGCACGCCGTCGAGCGCCTCGGCGTGCCGGTGGTGCAGACCTTCGCGCGCCCCGCGCGCGGTCCTGCCGCATGGAT
>CAZTMG010000167.1:0-6384 GCA_964614815.1 uncultured Rhizobium sp.
TGGAATGGCACGACTTCCGGCGCGAAGGTGCCGAACGGCGACTGGATCGCGGACGATCGCGAGGGCCTGACGTTCTGCGATGCGACCTCCGCCGTGTTCGCCATGCCCATCCCGTGGAACAAGATCGATGTGCTGACCTATTCCTGGCAGAAGGTGCTGGGCGGAGAGGGCGCGCACGGGATGCTGATCCTGTCCCCGCGCGCGATCGAACGGCTGAGGACCTACACGCCGAAATGGCCGATGCCGAAACTGTTCCGCATGGCCAAGGGCGGCGAGGTCTCCGAAGGCATCTTCGAAGGCGAGACGATCAACACTCCCTCCCTGCTGGCCGCCGAGGACTATCTCGACGCGCTGCAATGGGTGGAAGGCCTCGGCGGCGTCGAGGCGCTGTTCCGGCGTTCGGACGCAAACCTCGCCGTGCTCGAGGCGTGGGTGGCGCGGACGCCGTGGGTGGAGCTCCTTGCCGCCGACAAGGCCATCCGCTCCAACACCTCCGTCACCCTCTCCATCGTCGACCCCCGCGTGGCGAGGCTGGACGAAAAAGGGCGGCAGGAGTTCGTGAAGAAGTTCACCGGCTTGCTCGAGAAGGAAAACGCCGCCTACGACATCGGCGGCTACAAGGCCGCGCCCCCCGGCCTGCGTATCTGGTGCGGCGCGACGGTCGAGGCGAGCGATCTGGAGAAGCTGACGCCGTGGCTCGACTGGGCGTTTGCGACGGCGGCGGCAGAGCTCTAGAAGCTCTCGCCCTCGTCCTTCGGGACGCCCGTGTTCCTCCTCTAAGGATGGGCAAAGCGAATGTCTCGAAGGAGAGGGAGAAGGGTTTCCCGGATGTGAGGGCGACATGGCCATCGAAACAAGCGCATCCATCCGCGACTGGGGCGATGAGACGTTCGGGAAGGTTTCCGATCTTTCCGTGCTTGCCGCTCGCGCGCGCGGCGAACTCGATGAACTGGAGCAGGCGATACGGTCCGGCGATGCGACGGAGATTGGCGGCGAGGCGGCGGATGTGACGATCCTTCTGCACCGCCTTGCCGGTCTTCTCGGCATGGATCTCGCTGAGCAGGTCGATGCGAAGATGCGGGTCAACCGCGCACGCATGTGGAAGGCGGCGGGCGACGGGACGGGCGCCCATGTCTGAAGCGCCGCGTTACATGAAGCTGGAAGCCGGCGGCCGGCCCGTGCTCGTGCTGCGCGCGGCCACGCCTGCCGACATTCCCGTGCTGGCGCGCTGGGACCGTGATTCCACGGTCATCGCCGCGACCAGCGATGACCCCGACGCAACCATCGCCTTCGGCGAAGAAAACGACTGGATCCAGAACATCGATCTCTATCAGCGCGATGTCTGGGAATACTGGATCGCGGAAGTCGACGGCCGGCCGATCGGCGCCATGCAGCTCTGCGACCCGCACCTGGAGCCGACCCGCTATTGGGGGGACATTGGCCCCAACCTGCGTGCGCTCGACATCTGGATCGGCGAGCCGGAGGCGCGAGGGCAGGGTCATGGCAGGATGATGATGCGCCTTGCGCTGGCCTGCTGCTTCGAGAATCCGTCAGTAGACGCCGTACTGGTCGATCCGCTGGCGTCGAATGCGCGGGCGCACAGATTTTTCCAGCGTCTCGGATTCGAGCCCGTCGAGCGGCGCATGTTCGGCGAGGATGATACGTTGGTTCACAGACTTTCGCGCGAGGGCTGGAGCAAGCTCCGCAGCGCGCCGGGTATGCCGAAATTGGAACAGGAGACCTCCCCATGACCGCCAAAGTGAAAGTCCTCATCGCGGATGATCTCGCGCCTGGCGCCGCCGACATCTTCAGGAACCGCGGGATCGAGGTGGACATGAAGGTCGGCCTCAAGAAGGACGAACTCATCAGGATCATCGGCGAGTATGACGGCCTTGCCGTACGCTCGGCCTGCAAGCCGGACAAGGACGTGATCGCGGCGGGAACGAAGCTGAAGGTGATCGGCCGCGCGGGGATCGGCGTCGACAATGTCGATGTGAAGGCGGCGACCGCCAAGGGCGTGATCGTTATGAACACGCCGTTCGGCAACGCCATCACCACGGCGGAACATGCGATTGCGATGATGTTTGCGGCCGCGCGCCAGATCCCCTCCGCCAGCGTCCGCACGCAGAATGGCGAGTGGCCGAAGAAGGACTATATCGGCGTCGAACTCTATGCAAAGACGCTGGGGCTCATTGGCGCGGGCAATATCGGTTCGATCGTCGCGGACCGCGCCCTGGGCCTGAAGATGAAGGTTGTCGCCTACGACCCCTTCCTGACGCCGGAACGCGCCACGCAGATCGGAGTCGAGAAAGTTGAGCTGGATGATCTCCTCGCCCGCGCCGACGTGATCACCCTGCATACGCCGCTCACCGAGCAGACCCGAAACATCCTGTCGGCCGAAAACCTGGCCAAGACGAAGCGAGGCGTGATCCTGGTCAATTGCGCCCGGGGCGGCCTTGTCGACGAGGCGGCGGTGCGCAAGGGGCTGGAGAGCGGCCATATCGGCGCGGCGGCGTTCGATGTGTTCAGTGAAGAACCGGCGAAGGCCAACGTGCTGTTCGGCGCTCCGAACTTCGTGGCGACGCCCCATCTGGGCGCCTCGACCGTCGAGGCGCAGGACAATGTCGCCTTCCAGGTCGCCGAGCAGATGGCGGACTATCTGCTGACCGGGGCGGTGACGAACGCGCTCAACACGCCCTCGGTCACCGCCGAGGAGGCGCCGAAGCTGAAACCGTTCATCGCCCTGACGGAGAAGCTCGGCCAGTTCGCCGGACAGGTGGCCGATGGAGGCCTGTCCGAAGTCGAGATCGAGTATGAAGGCGCCGTTGCGCAGCTAAACCGCAAGCCGCTGACTTCGGCGGCGCTCGCTGGAATGCTGCGTCCGTTCCTCGCGGAGGTGAACATGGTGTCCGCTCCGGCGATTCTCCAGGAACGCGGCGGATCGCTCAAGGAATCGACCAATGAGGCGAGCCCGGTCTACGATTCGCTGATCCGCATCAAGGTGAAGGTGAACGGCAAGTGGCGCTCGGTCGCCGGCGCCATCGTGGGCGGAAAGCCCCGCATCGTGGAGGTGAAGGGCATGGCGCTGGAGGCGGACTTCCAGCCCTACATGCTGTTCGTCAACAACTCGGACAAGCCGGGCTTCATCGGCGCCATGGCGGGCCTGCTGGGTGATGCGAAGGTCAACATCGCCACATTCAATCTCGGTCGGGAGGCGGCGGGCGGCGACGCCATCGCCATCGTCGGCGTGGACCAGGATGTGCCGGAGCCGACGCTGGAGGCCATCAAGGCGCTGCCTCAGGTGCGCTATGTGAAGGTGCTGAAGTTCTAACGGTGCTGGACACAGGGCGGAAGGCCATTACCCTTCGCCTCATGTACCGCCGAACGTTCCTTGCCGCGCTTGCCGCATCGGCGGCCCCGCCTGCGCTCGCGCAGGCGGGGGCCGCGCCGTCGCCGGCGTTGATCTACTATGCAGGCCAGGCCGGACGTCTCACCACGGATCGCGACCGGTTGGGCGGCAATCCGTTCGCCAGTGCGGTCTGCGAGATCATCGGGCAGCGGCCGCTGACTCTGGAAACCTTCACCCGCCGCCTGGCCGAGGCGAACCAGATCCACAGCCTGGGCTGGCAGATGCTGGACTATCCACGCAACCTGCCGGACCCCAGGCGTCGCCTCGATACCGGCGAGAAACGCCTCGCGCTGGTGCTGATCAATGCGGACTACTCGAAGTCCGGAACCTATTCGTTGCGGGGCGCCGCGTTCGACGCCAAGCGGATTCCCGCCGCCCTGAACGCGGCCGGCTACGAAACGACGCTGGCGCTCGACAACACGATCGACGCGGCCCGACTCGCGCTGGCGGATTTTGCGGTCCGCTCCGAAACCGCCGACACGGCGATCATCTATGTCGGAGGCCATGGGGCCCAGCACAAGCGGACGGTCTACTGGCTGATGGGCGACTATCCGGAACAGGACGCGAAGTGGCTGGCGACGCATGCGATTCCTGTCGACGAGATCGCACGCGCCGGACGGGCAAGAACGCTGAATCTCGTTCTCTACGCCAGCTGCAGGGATGATCCATTCCGATGATCGACGCCGACAGCGCCCGGACGTTCGCCCGAGAGTGGGCGAAGGCTTGGAATGACCACGACCTTGCGGCCATCCTGTCGCATTATGCCGAGGACGTCGTGTTCCACTCGCCGCGAATCCGGGCCGTGACCGGCGAAGATGTCGACGCCGTGAATGGAAAGGACGCGCTGCGCGCCTACTGGGCCAAGGCCCTGTCGCTCGCGCGCGACCTCTATTTCGAGGTGGACCAGGTGTTCGCCGGGTCCGACGCCCTCACGATCGTCTACACCAACCACAGGCAGCAGCAGGTCGCCGAAACCTTCCTGTTCGGGGCGGATGGCAAGGTGGTCCGCTCCGTCGCGGCCTATGCCTGACCTTCCCCGGCCGTCTTGGCGTCTGCTGGCCGGGCGCCCGTCCTGGCGCGCAGCTTCGAGGCGTAGATGGCCGATTCCATCGCGATGGCGAGCGCCAGCTTCGGCGGCAGGATGCGCGAGGCGTTAAGCAGCATGTTCGCCGCGGCCTGGGCCGAGATGGCGACCCAGGAGGTGCGTTCGCATTTGCCGGCGGTCCGGGCGGAGACAGGATCGACTTCGCCGGCGAGGGCCGCGAAGGAGACAGGCCCCACAAGGCGGAGGAGATCGCGCACAGGCATGATCGGCTGCGCGTTGTCGGCAACGGAGGGGCGCCCTTCCTTCATCGTGCCGAAACTGTCGCTGACATGGCGGAACATGTCGGGGATCGCCGGGAGGTCCTTGCGGTCGAGACCCTTCTGCAGGGCCGCAGAGACCATCATGTTCCAGACGCGCGCACGCGCGACGCCGGGGTCGCGCACGGCATAGAGCATCTCGTTGAGCGCATCGCCATACAGGAAGACGCGGCCGTCCTTGAGCGTGACTTCCTGGAGCCGTTTCTCGTCGCGGGCCCTTTCCATGCGGGCCGGGTCGGCGAGCAGGGAGACCTGGGCGCAGACGCCCGCAACCGCGCCCGCTGCGGCCATCAGCGTCGGCGCATGAAGCTTTCCATCCGCGCTGAGACGCGCCGGCAGATTGCGGACAAGGTGACCAAAGGCGAAGTTGCAGGCCGTTTCATCCGGCTGTCCGGCCCAGGGGAAGCTGTTCCCCTTGTTGGCGTCTGGCGTTTGCGGTTTCAACGTCGTCGTCCCATTCATGACCAATCTCCCGAAGGCGTCATGCCACAGCCTGCAATTAGCGGACCGGGCAAGTGTTAACCATCGTGCGACAGCAAAATTCGCATTGACCCTCACGCGTCGTGAGGGGGCATGAAGGCGGGTATGAAGGATCTGACGGTCAAACAGCTCGCGGCGATCTCGGGCGTGACGGTGCGGACGCTGCACCATTATGACGATATCGGCCTGCTCGCTCCGGCTTACGTTGGGGGAAACGGCTACCGGTATTACGGCCGGGCCGAGATGCTGCGGCTGCAGCGGATTCTCTTCCATCGCGAACTCGGCGTGCCGCTTGGCGAGATTGCCGCGTTGCTGGACCTCGAAGGCGAGGACCAGATTGGCGTCCTGATGCGCCATCGCGAGAAGCTGGAGGCGGAGCGCCAGCGCTTCGGCGTCCTGATCGAAACAATCGACCGTACGGTCGCGGAGCTGAAGGGCGAAACGAAAATGTCGAACGCAGATCTCTACAAGGGCTTTCCGACGGAGAAGCAGGCCGGCTACGAAGCCTGGCTGATCGAACGCTATGGCGACGCGATGAAGGCGGACGTCGATCGCGCACGCAAGGCCAGGTCGAAAATGACCGAGGCCGAACAGGCGGCCGTGATGGCCGAACTGAAAGATATCGAGGCGGCGCTGGCCGAAGGCATGAGACGCGGGATGGATCCGGTATCCGAGCCGATTGACCGGCTAATCCGGCGCCATCGCGCCTGGGTTGCGGCGGCATGGGACAAGCCATGTTCGCCAGAGGCCTATGCGGGGCTGGCCGACCTCTACCTGTCTCATCCGGATTTCGTGCAACGGTATGAGACGATCGCGTCCGGGTTTGCGGTCTGGCTGACGGATGCGATGAAGGCGCACGCCGTACGGGAGGCATGAGGGCGCGATCCCGGAAGCTGGCGCTTCCGCGGTCGCCGGCCGCTGGCAATCGTGAAGGCAGGGCGGGGCGCGGGCGCGGTTCGCCGGGAGATCCCCGCCGTCCCGCGTGCAGGATGCGCGCTTCGCGCCTCTCCCGCGTGCGTTGCAAGGGAGGGAGTCGGCGCGCGCAGCGCGACGGAGGAGGCAGCCGCTAGCGCCTGATCGTTTCGCGATCCGCGCGGCGTGGCGGCGGATTCGGGCTTCGGGGTCGCGCAGGA
>CAZTMG010000168.1:0-3588 GCA_964614815.1 uncultured Rhizobium sp.
CGCCGAGGCCGCAGCCGCCCGCGCCGCCGCCGACAGGCTGGCCAGCGAGGCCGAAACACTGCGCGATCTCCTGGCCGGACTGGCGAAGACGGCCCCGCCAGCTCCCTCGGTGAAGCCGGGCCAGAAGCCTACCCCGTCAAGGCCTTCCGCAGCCGGCCCGGCGGCTTCGGCTTCACGATCGACCGCGCCGGCCGCCGCGCCAAAACCCGCCGCGGGGTTGCCGCTCGCACCGGTCGTCGGCAACCCGCTGCGCCGCTTCGGCCGCATCATCGAGGGCCAGAAGCAGGAAGGCCTCACCCTGGCCGCGCGCCCGGGCGCGACCGTCATAGCCCCCCTCGACGCCAGGGTGCAGTTCGCCGGCCCCTTCCGCAGCTACGGCCATATGGCCATCCTCGACGTGGGAGCGGACGTGCTGGTGGTGGTGGCCGGCATGGATGGGCTTTATCCCGAAGCCGGACAATGGGTTCTCGCAGGGGAACCGATCGGCCGCATGTCCGACAGGAAATCGCCTGCTCCCGAACTTTATCTGGAGGTAAGGAGGAGGGGCCAGCCTGTCGACCCGGAGACGTGGCTTGGCCGGCGCGGCTAGGCGGGCTCCGGCCGGGCTGGATGCCCGCTGCGGGT
This sequence comes from uncultured Rhizobium sp., assembly GCA_964614815.1. GTDB lineage: Bacteria > Pseudomonadota > Alphaproteobacteria > Caulobacterales > Hyphomonadaceae > UBA7672. The sequence continues at coordinate 625 of CAZTMG010000168.1, forward strand.
GCGGAAACTGCGTATCGCGGCGTCAATGCCGGTTGAACTTCGTGGAGATGGCGTCAAAGTAACGGATGGATATCGGGACGATGACAGAGGAGCAGCGCAGCATGCGCAAATGGTGGTTGGCCCCGATCGTCGGCGCCGCTCTTGTCGCCGCGACCGTGGGCGTCACAGCCTTCGCCTTCCCCGACAACAACGCCCAGTCCGCGAAGAAGGCTGAGGTCTTCCAGCAGCTGGACCAGTTTGCGGACATCCTCGCAAAGGCGCAGGCCAACTACGTCACCGAATTCGATTCCGCCGAGGCGATCGAGGCCGCGATCAACGGCATGCTGGCCTCTCTCGATCCCCACTCCAGCTATCTGGATCCCGACGAATTCAAGGACATGCAGACGCAGACGTCCGGCGAGTATGGCGGCCTCGGCATCGAGGTCACCGCCCAGGACGGTTTCGTGAAGGTGGTGTCGCCGATGGATGGAACGCCGGCCTTCCGCGCCGGCATCAAGTCGGGCGACTTCCTCACCGCCATCGACGGCAAGTCCATCGTGGGCCTGCCGCTCAACGAGGCGGTGAAACAGATGCGCGGCGCCGTCGGCTCGACCATCAGCGTCACTGTCGTGCGCGAGAACGTCGAACCCTTCGATGTCTCCCTGACGCGCGAAGTGATCCGCCCGGAAGTCGTCAAGACGCGGGCCATCGGCGATGTGGGTTATCTGCGCATCACCACATTCAACGAGCAGACCGTGAAGGCGCTCGACGCCGGCCTCGAGAAGGTCCGCAAGGAGGTGAAGGGCGGCCTCAAGGGCCTCGTCCTCGACCTGCGCGACAATCCGGGCGGCCTGCTGGAAGCCTCGATCGAGGTGACGTCCCGCTTCGTCAATGGCGGCGAGGTCGTCTCCACGCGCGGCCGCCGCGAGACGGACCAGCGACGCTACAACGCCGTGCGCGCCAGCCGTTTCCCGGATGTGCCCATGGTCGTGCTGATCAATGGCGGCTCGGCCTCCGCGGCCGAGATCGTCGCCGGCGCCCTGCAGGACCGCAAGCGCGCCGTCGTGATGGGCCTCACCTCTTTCGGCAAGGGCTCGGTGCAGACCGTGCTGCCGCTTGGCCCGGGCAAGGGCGCCATGCGGCTGACCACCTCGCGCTATTACACGCCGTCAGGCCGCTCCATCCAGGGCGCAGGCATCGAGCCCGACTACGAGGTCGCCCCGGTGCGCCTGTCGGACAAGGACATCGAGGATCTGAAGACGCGCGCCGCGCGCTTCAGCGAGGCGGCCTTGCCGCACGCGCTGGAGAACGACCAGGGCGCCAAGCGCAGGCCGCCGCACGTTCCGGCCGACATGCCGCCGGAAGGCTATGCCGGCGAGGACTATCAGCTCGACCGGGCCGTCGCCCTCATCAGGGCCGGCAAGGCGACGCCGGGTTCCTCCAACATGGTCGAGGCCGCCCCGGCTCCCGCCACGCCGTAAGTCCGTCTGCGCGCGAACCAGGCAAAGGCCCGGCCCTCCGCGCCGGGCCTTTCGGCTTCAAGGCTGGCAAGTCCTGGCCGAACATCAATGCAATCAAGGCGCTGGCTCGCGCCGATCAGCCAAATCGCCGCAGCCGCATTTCCGCGTTCTTAACGATGGCCGCCGCAGGATCGGCGTTCGTTCCCGGGCAGCCATGAGGATCTCATGCCAGCGTCGCGAATTACCGATGGCTCGGTCATCCGCACCGGTCTCAGCCATGTCGCGCTCAGCCTGATCGCCTTTGGCGCCGTCGGCGCCGGCGCGGCGGGGGCGGTCTACATTTTCGGCGACGAGGCGGCGGCCGCCCCGCGCGTCGAGCTTGCCCTTTTCTCCCGGCAGGACGGCCCGCCGCCCTTGCTGAAAAACCGCACCTCCCCCGAGGCGCTGGACGCCCATGCCGAAGACAGGACGCCCAGCCTCGGCGTCGAATACGAGGATGCGCTGCTTGGCGACGGCGGCGCAGCGACCATGACCGTCACCGAGATCGCTTCGAACGCCGGGCCCGCCGCTGCGCGCGCCCTGCCGCGCGCGCCATTGCCCGGCTTCGTCGAGCGCACGCCTTCCGGAGACCTGCCCAGGATCGCCGCCGATGGCCGCACGCCGGCGCAGGCCTATGCCCGCCCCTTTCACAGCGCCTCCAACGCGCCGCGGATCTCGCTGATTGTCGGCGGCTTGGGCATGACCCAGAAGCACACGCTGGCCGCCATCAACGAACTTCCCCCGGAAGTGACCTTGTCCTTCGTGCCATATGCGCCCAACCTGCAGGACTGGATCGACAAGGCCCGTGCAGCGGGCCATGAAGTCCTGCTCGAACTGCCGATGGAAGCCTACGATTATCCGAACGTGGACACGGGCCCGCTGACGCTGGTGACCAGCGCCAGGCCGGAAGAGAACCTGCGTCGCCTCAATCTCCTGCTCGGCAAGGCCACCGGCTATTTCGGCGTCACCAACTACCAGGGCGCGCGCTTCGCGACCGATGCCGCCGCCGCTGCGCCGGTGATGAAAGTCCTCAAGGATCGCGGTCTCACCTTCATCCATGACGGCGCCGCCGCGCGCTCCGCCCTGCCGCAGGCGGCGTTGCAGACCGGTCTCGACTTCACCGTCGCCGACCGCATCGTCGACACCGAACTCACGGCCGACTCGATCGACCGCGAGCTGCTGGCGCTGGAAGCGCTCGCCATCCAGAATGGCGAGGCGATGGGCGTGGGCTTTGCCTATCCGGTCACGATCGAACAGTTCCGCCAGTGGGCCGAAAGCCTCAGGGCAAAGGGCTACCAGCTGGCCCCCGCCTCCGCAGTCGCAGGCGTCGTGGCGCGGTGAGCGGCGAAGCCCAGCCGCTGCAGGGCGGGCGCGATCCCTCGCTCTACCGCCCCAATGTCGGGCTCGCGATCTTCTCGCGCAAAGGTCATGTCTGGCTTGGCCGCCGCGCCGGCCTGCGCAAGGACGATGTCCGCTATGCCTGGCA
>CAZTMG010000168.1:3613-6383 GCA_964614815.1 uncultured Rhizobium sp.
GGATCGACCGGGGCGAGACGCCGGCCGAGGCGGCGCTGCGCGAACTCGGGGAGGAAACCGGCCTTGAACCCAGCCAGGTCGAACTGCTGGAGGAACTGCAGCCCTGGCTGTTCTATGACTTCCCGCCTGCGCTGAAGGCGAAACTCTCCGGCCCCTATTACGGACAGCGGCAGAAATGGTTCGCCTTCCGCTTTCTCGGCTCGGACACCGACTTCCAGCTCGACCGTCACACGGTCGAATTCGATGCGTGGAAATGGGCGGATCTCGCCGATACGCCGGGGCTCGTCATTCCGTTCAAGGCCGCCGTTTATGCGGAGGTCGCGCGGGCCTTTGCGCCATGGACGAAACCGGTGTGAGGCGACACGCCTATTGCGGCAGGTAGTCCACACGCAGGACGCCGGGCGTTTCCTCGCCGGAAGGCGGATACTCCATCAGGTCGACGAACTCCCCCTTTGGCGAACGCAGACGCGACCATCGCACATCCCCCGCAAGCGTCTGGCTGGAGTCAGGCATGAAACCCTGCTCCGGCGCCTGCAGCAGGCGCGACGCCTGGTCGAAGCCCGCTTCCGGCATCGGGCGCAGGACAGCAGCGCTGCAATTGCGCGCCTCGCCATGCATGACGAGATACAGCTCCCCGTCCAGCGATGGCACGCGCCAGAGCGCGGCGCCGTTGGGCAGCGCACGCGCCATCTCCGCCGGGGGCGGTTTCGCATCGCCAAGGCCCAGCGACACGGCCAGCGCCTGCACGTCGCCGCCGTCGCCCGTCACGGCCGGACGGCACACGCGGCTCACGAGATCGACCACGGCGACGGGCGACATGCTCACCGGGCCGGACCACCCCGCCGCAACGATCGGGGGAACGGCGGGCGCTGCCGGCGTCTCGGCAGGCTTCGCAGCCAGCAGGCGCAGACTGCCCACGCCCGAGGGCGCCTGACCCTCCTGACCGGCCGCGACGGGCGCGGCAAGCCAGACGATCGCGGTCAACACCAGACTCCATTTCATGATGCAGCCCCCACCGGGTCCAAGCCCCGCGGCAGCCTATGCCGGGATTGTCACAGGCAGAAGATGGCCGGCCGCAGTTTGTCCGCAATCCTGCATTCCGCGCGCGGAATGCAGGCGTCTGCCTGGGAGACCGATGGATCAGGCCAGCGCGGCGCGCAGGGCTTCGAGATAGGTGAGCCGTTCTGCTGCGCGCTTGCGGCGGGTTTCATCGCCCGGGTCGCTGGCGTCCGAGCGGACCCTGGCGATTTCCGCATCGAGATCCGCGGCGTTGACGTCGGACAGCCGCACGGCTTCTTCCGCAAGGATCGTGAGGCCGGCAGGCGTCACATCGGCAAAGCCGCCGCGCACGAACACCGGGGTCACGCCGGAGGCGTCATGGATGCGGACGACGCCCGGCTTCAGCACGGTCATGAACGGGGCGTGTTGCGGCAGCACGCCGAACTCGCCCTCGACGCCGGGCGCATCGACCTGTTTCACCTCGCCGGAAAACAGCTCGCGCTCGGGCGAAACCAGCGAAAAATGGAGCATGTGTGCGTCGGCCATTGGAAGCCCATCTTCTGTCCGGGGGTGGGTCTATCAGGCCTGCCCCCCCTGTAAAGGCGGCAGTTTGGCTAAAACGCCCGCAAGGTTATCACCGCAATTTCAGGGGGTTGATTGAACCGGACCGGCAGCACGGACACCCCCACCCCGCCCGAGACATAAAGCCAGCGCCCCCGGTCCTCGTACAGTCCGCACGGCCAGCGCGCCGACCCTGCCGAGGCATGCAGCATCCGGCCCACGAAAGGCAGGTTGACCTGGCCGCAATGGCTGTGCCCGGCCAGCGTCAGGGCCACCCGCTCCGGCGCGGCGGCAAAGACGTCCGGCCAGTGGCTGAGCACGATCACCGGGTCCTCCGCCGGAACGCCGTCGAGCGTCTGGGAATAGGAGGGCTGCGCCCGGCGCGAGTCATAGTCCGCAAGACCGCCGATCCAGAACGCCCCGCCCTCGCGCGGGATGCGCGCGCGGGTGTTTTCCAGCACCTGGATGCCGGCGGCGACCAGCCCCTGCTCGACCGCCCCGCCATCATACCACCAGTCGTGATTGCCGAGCACCGCCCACACGCCCAGCGGCGCTTCGAGCTGGCCCAGCAGGGCGAGTCCTTCCGCGATCTCCCGACGGTCGTCTTCGCTACGCTGGGATCTTGGCGCCGAACCGGCCACGAAATCGCCGAGCAGCACAATGATGTCAGGTCGCTCCGCATTCATGCGTGCGACAATGGACGCAAGCCGTGCAAGCCCGACATGCGGCCCGTCCGTGTGGGTATCGGTGATGACGCCGATGCGGATCGGCGCGCCGCTCCACCCCCGGCTCGCAGCCTCGATGCGGCGGACCTCCAGCGTCGCCGGCTCCCACAGGAAGGCGCGGACGCCCAGCAGCCAGGCTGCGCTGACAAGCACGATGAGACTCCAGCCGATCCAGCCCGGCCCGCGCCCGGTCCTGAGACCGCGCCAGAGCCCCAGGCCGAGCAGCAGCGGCCAGAGGATTGCGCCTGTCCAGGCGGCCAGGACGATGGCGTCGCTCATGCGCCTTCAGCCCTGTCAGGGTACGGCCGACACGACGGCGGTGATGACGGAAAAGCGCGACCGGTGCCCCGCCGCGCCTGGCTCGGCGCCCGACAGCTGGACACGGAGGCGTTGGCCGCCGCTTTCGCCCAGAAGCGTCTGCGTGAAGCCGTCACCCGCAGCGCCCGCCACCGCCTCGAAGCCTGCGCCGGACAGATCCCGCATCG
>CAZTMG010000169.1:0-3646 GCA_964614815.1 uncultured Rhizobium sp.
TGGCGCTGGGGGCGCACCGGCGCGCGCGGCGCGTGCAATTAACCGCTTCTGGTCCGTGCCGCGAATCATTATAGTCCGCGCCCAGAGGGGGACTTCGGCCGTGCCGGCGCGGCCGAGCGCGGATGACCCGCCGGGGGCATGGGATTCGTTCGTTACGTGCGCAGCGACAGCAAATCTTCGACGCGCGGGCTGGCCCGCCTTATCGAGCAGGTAGGCAAGGCGGCCTACAACCTCGGCTACACGCCCGGCCTGAACCCGGCGCAGTGGGCGGCCCTGCGCTATTTCGACGAGGCCACGGTGGAACGCCAGACCGTGACCGGCTTCGCCCAGTTCCAGGGCACGACCAAGGGCACCGCCTCGCAGACGGTGGCCGCGCTGGTGCGCAAGGGCCACCTACGCCGCGTCGCCGACAAGCAGGACCGCCGCGTCCACCGCCTGGTGCTGACCGAGGAGGGCCAGGCGACGCTGAGGAACGACCCCCTGCAGGAGCTGAGCCGGGCGCTGGAGACGCTGTCGGAGGACGAGCGCTGGTCGCTGGCCGTCAGCATGGAGAAGGTGCTGCGCGAGCTGCTGAAGGCGTAAGGCGGTCGCCTTATTTCACGGCCGCGGCCCCCTCGGACGCCGCCGCGAGCGGCGTCAGCATATTCCTGTAGATGTGGCCAAAGCCGTACGGGCGGACCCCCATGGGGGCGCGCAGCGGGGCATGGATGGCGGGGCCGTCGATGTAGCTGTATCCGGAGCCCACCGCCGCGATGATGCCCGAGCGCGTCTGGACGCGGTGCAGATAGGTATTCAACCCGCAGGCGCTGGCGCGCTCGGCGAACGCCTCAAGCACAGGCAAGAGCAACCGCTCGGGCCACGGATAGGCCATCCAGTCGATCCCCACGGCGTGAAACCCGGCCTCGGCGAACGCCTCGAGATCGGGCGTGTCCAACGTGACCCGGGCACAGAAAGTCCGGCAGCGGCCCAACAGGTAGCGCGCGAACTCCCGCAGCCGGAAGCGCGAAATCTCGCCCGGCGGCATCATGAGGTCGCAGACGAGGTATTTCGAGAACAGGTCCGAGCAGGAGGCCAGCGCCTCGATCAGCGCAGGGCGCAAGCGCACGGTTTCGAGCGTGGCGAACTGGATCGGCACGACGATGATGGCCGGCGTCCCGTCGCCCTGCAGCGTTTCGACCGCTTTCTTGGCGCGCAATATTCCTGCGACATCGGCCATGCTGTTGGGCAGGTCGCCATTGAGCGCCAGCTGCGCATCGCGGTGGCGCAGCGTCAGCCGGTACGCATTGACGTGACCTTTTGCCTGCATCCACATCGGGTGATACGCCGCGTCGAACTGATCGGGCGAGAACCTCTGCCCGGCCTGCGCCAGCAGCTCCTCGAGCTTCATATGGCTGCCGCCCGCCATCAGCTTGACCGCCTCGGATGCCTGCCGGCGCATGTCCTCGGCGTGGGGGTCGAGCGGCGCGGCCACTCTGGGGCTGACGCGCGGCTTGGCGCGCACGGCCTGGTTCGGGGCCTGCCGCGATTGCGGCGGCGCGGGGTGCGGTACCTGCGGTGCCTCGTCGGCCGCGGCGATTTCCTGGTAGGTCGGATTGATCGCCTTGATGGCCCGGAAGATCTGGTCGGCCATGACCGCGCAGCGCAGCTGGCCGGCCTCGGGCGTGAGGCTGGGGAAGAACACCTGAAAGACGCCGAGCTTCTTGGTGCGGACGTACTCGCCCGGGCGCAAATCCTGCAGGATCAGGTCATAAGCGACCTTGTGCGCCTTGCGGATAAGCGCGTCGCCTTCGCTGTACTTGTGCACGATCATGTCCTGCAGCTTGATCGTGTGCATGACATCGGCGACGCGGCTGGCCGGCGCGGGCGTTTTCTGCGCCGCCACCGTTTCGGATTTCGTTGGTTTGTTCGACGACATAACTGGTTTCCTTGCTGAGGACGCGGGCGCGTCGGGCCACGCCCCTACACCACCCCGAGTTGCCGGATGGACTCGACCAGCACCTCAGGATCGATGGGTTTCTGCACGGTCAAGTCGGCGCCGAGACGCCGCGCCCACAACAGCAGGTCCTGGTTCTTCGTGCGCCCGCCGCCCGAGATGGCGATGATCTTCGCCGGCACCGCCCGCGCCCGTAGCGCGGCGATGGTCTCGAGCCCTTCTTTCTCGGGCATGATGATGTCCATGATGATGACGTCGAATTTGTGTGACAGCGCCAGATTCAGACACTCGACGCCGTTGCGCGCCTGCGTCACCATAACGCCAAGATTGCTGACGATATCGACCAGGGTCTCTCTCACCATATCGTCGTCATCGACGATCAGCACATGAGGCTTTGTCTTCGGCGGATCCATCATGGCGATCAGTCCTCCTCTTCCTCCTTCCATTTTTTAATCCGATCCTCCCGACGGCGCGGCGGCACGACTGCTCCGTTTGGAGTCGGCAATCGCGGAATTGATGACGTCGAGCAGCTCGTCGAGGTTGTCGGGCTTGCCGAGGATCCGCACGCCGCCATGCACGATGTCGGGTATGGCATCGCGCGGATAGCCCGAGGCCAGCAACACCGGCAGACCGGGCCTTGCCTGCTCGATCTCCCGGCAAAGATCCTGACCGGTCTTGCCGCCTGGCAGAATGACGTCGGCGAGAACGACGTTGATGTCGCCGTATCGCTCAATCGCCCGGAGCGCCTCGGCGGCGTTGCCAGACTCGTAGGTGCGATAGCCGCGATCCTGCAGCATCCCTGAGACGGTCGCGCGCACCTCGGGATCGTCCTCGACGATCAGGACGGCGCCATCCGCAGCCGCCGGCAGCGCGCGTGGCGCCGCCGTCGTCGCGCCGATCACGACGTCGCCGAGCCGACAGCGCGGCAAATAAATGCTGACGCGCGTGCCGCGCCCTTCGGCGCTGTCGATTATCACGTGCCCGTTCGACTGCTTAATGAAGCCGTAGACGGAGCTCAGGCCCAGGCCTGTGCCCTGTCCCACTTTCTTGGTCGTGAAGAACGGCTCGAAGGCCCGGTTGCGAACGGCCTCGGGCATGCCATGCCCGTCGTCGGCCACGGTGATCAACACGTAGTCGCCCGGCGCCAGCCCGGGCACGGCCTGCGCGCTGAAGGAGTCGAGATTGCGCGTCGTGATCCTGACCGTCCCGCCGCCGGGCATCGCGTCGCGCGAGTTGATGACCAGATTGAGAATCGCGGTTTCGAACTGCGCCTTGTCGACATACGCGAGCCAAAGATCGGGGGCGAGCGCGGACGTGACCCTGATGTGCTCACCCAGGGCCCGGTGCAAAAGTGGCTCGATCTCGGCGATAAGCTCGTTGATCTGGACGACGGCTTGCTCGAGCCGCTGCGTCCTCGAATAGGCCGAGAGCCTCTGGACCAGCTCCGCGCCGCGGCCTACCGCCGAAACGGCCAGCGCCAGCCGGCGCTGCTGCGTCTCGTCGTGGAGGGTGCTGCCCAGCAAGCTGAGGTTGCCCTTGATGACCGTCAGCAGGTTGTTGAAGTCATGGGCGATTCCCCCGGTGAGCTGGCCAAGGGCCTGGAGCTTCTCCATCTGATTCAAACGCGCGGCGCTCTCGCGTTGCTGGGTGACATCGGACAGCACGCCGATGAAGTGCGTGACCTTGCCCGTCTCGTCGTAGACCGGGTCGATA
>CAZTMG010000169.1:3668-6289 GCA_964614815.1 uncultured Rhizobium sp.
GTCCTTGCGGACGTTCTCGACGACCACCGAGGCCGACGTCCCGGTGCGGATAGCCTCGCGGACCAGGGCTAACCCGGGCTGGTCGCGCTTGTCGCCGCGCAGGAAGCGCGAATCGCGCCCCATGACCTCGGCTTTCGCATAACCCGTGATTTTCTCGAACGCGTGATTGACGAACAGGATCGGGCAATCCGCGCCGCCCGCCTTGGCGATCATCAGGCCGTTCTGCGACGCTTCGATCGCGCGCGCCTGCAACTTCACCAGTTCGCTCAGCTTTTCGGCTTCGGTGATGTCCTCGCTGAAGGTGACGGCGTATTTCGTCTCATCGTCGGTCGCCGGGACGCGCGACACGCTGAACCGCCGCAGAAACGTCTCGCCATTCTTGCGGCGCGACAAAACCTTGGCCTCCGCCGCGCCCTCCGCCATGGCCCGCTCGAAGGCCGCCCGGACGATCTGCCGTTCATCCGGATTCGTCACGAGCGTCCAGTGCGGGGCCGACCTGATGTCGGCCAGGGAAAAGCCGGTCATCCGCTCGAAGGCCGGATTGACGTAGATGTAACGGAAGCTGTCCTGTTCCAACCGGGCAATGGCGATGCCCGGACCGGCCGCATCGACCGCGCGCTCGGCAATGCGCATGCGCGCGATGGTTTCCTTATGCTCGGTCACGTCGCGGACGACCGCCGCGCAGATCGGGCCGAACCGCCCCGGCGTGATCTCGGTTTCGCCCTCGACCAAACGCTCGGTTCCGTCGGGTCGGTAGTAGACGTTGCGGAAGGTCTTGTAGCTGGCGCGCTTGTTGGTGGCTAACAGTTCCTTCAGACGGCGCTGATATTCAGGGGCCAGCCATTCGAAGACGCCCCGGCCGATCAGGTCGGCGGGTTTGTCGTAGCCGACGATTCGCGCATAAGCTGCATTGCAGTCCAAAACCCGCCCCGCGGCGTTGATCATGACGTAGCCGAAAACGCCGCGATTGATCAGGCTGTCGAGGCCGACACGGCGCAAACGCCAGCGTTCCCACCGCTCGACCAGACGCGCCACCGAACGTAATATCAGACGCGCCACGGCGCGAGGCGGCAGAGGCTTTGTTTCGTCGCGGGCGTAATTTTCCAACAAAACGGCCTGGGTCGTGTTCATTTTTATCTGTCGGCGCGTCAAACGCAGTTATGATCGAGCCGGTCAGAAGGAGTTGTGTCCTTCCTTGCCTTTTGCTATGGAGGGAAATTGTTTCAGGCGTATTTCAATCCGATATCGCTGCGGAAATCGGGGAGGGTGGCTGAAGCGTACTGATTGAGGGGTGGGAACTTCCCTGCCCCGACTCGCCAGGATGGAGCACCATGTCCGATCGCATTCTGATCGTCGAGGACGACGCGGCCGTCGCCGACGTGCTGAATGGCATGCTGGAAGGCGCCGGCTACGCCACCAAGATTGCGGGCCTCGGACAAACCGCGCGAACGGAGATTGCGGCCGACGATTACGACCTCGTCCTGATCGATCTGGGATTACCCGACGAGGACGGGCAACCGCTGGTCCGCGACCTCGCCAGGCAGCCCCATCTGGGCCTGATTGTCGTCTCCGGACGCCAGCACCTGCGCGATTGCGTCGTGGCGTTGGAGAACGGCGCCGACGACTACGTCAGCAAGCCCTTCGACCGGGACGAACTGCTGGCCCGCGTGCGCAGCGTGCTGCGCCGGCGCGTCAGCCCAGAGGACCGCGACGGCGGGGCGGTCACTTTCGGCCCCTGGACCCTCGATCGCAACGCCCACCAGCTGCAGCACGCCAGCGGCAGGGCGGTCAGCCTGACACCGGCCGAGTTTCGGCTGTTGTCCCTGTTTGCCGCGCACCCTCACCGCCTGCTGAGCCGGGCGGCGATCATGGACCTGTTGTATGCGAACGATGCGGATGCGCCGTTCGATCGCAGTATCGACGTCACGGTAACGCGCCTGCGGCGCAAGATCGAGACCGATCCGCTGACGCCGCGCTTCATCCGCACGGTTCGCGGGGCGGGCTACATCTTCGATGCGACGGGAGAAGCAGCCTGAACGCCGGCGATGGCGGACGGGGCGATGGCCTACAGTACCGACTTCAGCGCGGCAAGCAGCTCGTCCTTCTCGAACGGTTTGTAGAGCACCACGTTGGCGCCGAAGGTAGACGCCAGCGGCGCGGTATAGGTGAGCGGGGCGTTGGGCGTGCCGCCCGAGATGACCACCACCGGGATCTTGTTGCCCGAGCCGCGCACCTCTTTCAGGAAGGCGATGCCATCCATCTCGGGCATCCAGATGTCGGAGACGATGGCGTCGAACTTGCCGGATTTCAGCTTGTCGAGCGCCTGCTTGCCCGATGCCGCCTCGTCGACGGCGTGGCCGCTGGCAACCAGGATCTCGCGCACCGACATGCTGACTTCGGGCGAATCTTCGACCAAGAGAATGTGCGCCATGCGAGTCCCCGGACGCCGGTGAACGGCCGTCATCCCTGCTCGGGAATGTATACCACCGCGGTCGTTCCCTTATCAATCTCGCTGTCGAGCCTGACCACGCCGCCCCAGCCGTTGACGATGGAATATACCACCGACAGCCCGAGGCCGGTGCCCTTGCCGACGGGCTTGGTGGTGAAGAACGGCTCGAAGA
>CAZTMG010000170.1:0-5223 GCA_964614815.1 uncultured Rhizobium sp.
GGTTACAATGTCTACGCCTTTCGCTTCCCACGGCACCGTACCCCCGAGAGACAACGCTGCGGAGAGTCCGGATTTCAGCCCGTCCTCATGGAACCCGCGGCCCATCCAGGCACCGGCAAACCATAGCCCGTCCCGGCCCTGAATGCGCTTCAGCGACCGCACGGCTGCTTCTGCCGCCGCGTCGAACTGCGGATGGTCGAACGCATACTTGTGGAACGTCAACCGCTCATCCGGCGGCGTTTCCGGGTTAAGCGTGATGAAGACCGGCCGCGTGGGATCAAGGTTCTGCAGCTTGTTCATCCAGTAGGTCAGGCAGATATCGCCATTCTTCTGCTTCAGCACGTTCCAGCTCGCCCACGCTGCCTTGCGGTTCGGCATCAGCGCCGGGTCGCGGTGCAGATAGATCGTGTTCGGACGATATCGCACCGAGCGCAAGAAGAAGGCCTGATCCTCAAAGTCGCGCTCAACCAGTTTCAGTGCCTCGTCCGAGTGGCAGGCAAAGATCACCTGATCAAACACATCGGTCGTCCCGGCCTCGGTCGTCACCGCAACGCGGTCGCCGAACGAATGCACGCGGGCCACAGCCGATTTCAGCTTCACGCGGTTGCCCAGCACTTCGGCGGCCTTGCGCACATAGTTCTGGCTGCCGCCGGAAACCGTGCGCCATTTCGGGCGCTCCTTGTGCATCAGGCGGTGGTTGTCGAAGAACTGGAAGAAGCTGATCGCCGGATAGTCGAGAATCTTGTTCTCGGGCGTTGACCAGATCGCCGCGCCCATCGGCAATATGTAATTGTCCCGGAAAGCCTGATCGAAACCGTGCCGGTCAAGCCACGCGCCGAGCGTGGTATCCGACACACCGCCATTCGCGAGCTCTGTGCGCGCAATGTCGTTGAACTTGAGGATCGTCGTCCAGAAGCGGTGAAACTTCGGGCTCAGCAGATTTCGCTTCTGCGCAAAGATGCCCGCCGCCGTTGACGCCCACGTCCATCCCTCAGGATCAGACACCGCAAAGCTCATGTCAGACGCTTCGGTCTTCACCTCCAGGGCGTCGAACAGTCCGATCAGGTTCGGATAGTTGAGACCGTTGTAAACGATGAAGCCCAGGTCGACATTCATCGTCTGGCCGTCATAGTCGAACACATGCGTGCAGGCATGGCCGCCGAGACGGTCATCCTTCTCGAACACGGTCACCTCTGCCGTGTCGCGCAGCGCCCAGGCGGCGCCAATACCCGAAATCCCGGATCCGATGATCGCAATTCTCATCATTCGGCCCCTTGCTCCTCTTTCATCATCTTGTAGGCGTCTAGCGCGCGCTGGCGCCCGGCAGAATGTTCCACGATCGGCTTGGGGTAGGTCTTGCCCAGCACGACCCTTGCGGCGCGCAGTACATTGTCCGGCGCATCAAACGGCGAATGCAGATATTTGTCCGGCAGGCCCGCCAGCTCGGGGCACCAGGTGCGAACATAGCCGCCCGTCTCGTCAAACTTGCTGCCCTGCGTGATCGGGTTGAACACGCGGAAGTAAGGCGCAGCGTCCGCGCCGCTGCCTGCTGTCCATTGCCAGCTGGCGGCATTCGCTGCGGGGTCAGCATCCACCAGCGTATCCCAGAACCAGTCCTCACCGGCCTGCCAGGGCAGCAGCAGGTGCTTGGTCAGGAACGAGGCGACAATCATCCGTACACGGTTATGCATCCAGCCGGTGTGCCAAAGCTGACGCATGCCTGCATCCACCACCGGATATCCTGTCTGCCCGCGCTGCCACGCGCGAAGCGCCGCGCTGTCTGTCCGCCAGGGCATCCGGTTGAACGCCGGATTGTAATTCTGCCGCGCGAGTTCCGGATGGAAGTTCAGCAGCACATAGGAGAATTCCCGCCACGCGATTTCGGACAGGAACACCATCGCCGAACGCTCCTCGAGCCGCCCGGCCTCCAGTCCTGCTTTCACCGCGCGCCAGATCTGCGCCGGTCCAATCTCGCCGAACCGCAGATGCGGAGACAGCCGCGACGTCGACGCGTCTATGTCCGGCCGGTTGCGCGTCTCGCCATACCCGTTGACCGGCCCATCCAGAAACGCCGCAAGACGCGCCTGCGCGCCGGCCTCGCCGGGCGACCAGGCCTGCGCCATGCCCGCCGACCAATCCGGCTGCGTCGGATGCAGGCCCCACGCCCCGATATCCTCGCTGTCGATCCGGACGCACTTGATCTTCTTCGGCGCGGCCAGCGGGGCAGGGGGGTGATAGGCCGCCTGCAGCGCCCGCCAGAATGGCGTGAAGACGCGGTAGTAACCACCTGCCCCCGTCTTCAGCTCCCACGGCTCCATCAGCAGCCGCGCATTGAAACTCTGAACCGTGATCCCCGCCGCCTTCAGCGAGGCTTTCAGCGCCGCATCCGCCGTCTTCTCCGGCTCGCTGTATCTGCGGTTCCAGAACACCGCCGCAGCGCCGATCTCGCGCACGACGGCGCCCAGCACGTCCTCGGCCCGCCCGGTGCGCAGCACCAGCTGCCCACCAGACTTCTCTATATCCGCCGCCAGCGCCCGCAGGCTCTTGTCCAGCCACCATTTTGCAGCGCCGCCCATCTCGCGGGCGCCGTCCAGGCCGGTTTCGCGCACATAAAGGCAGACCACAGGCGCGCCGGTCGCCAGCGCCGCCGACAGGGCCGGATTGTCCGAAAGACGCAAATCCTCACGGAACCAGACGATGACGGGCGGCAAAACTGACATGAAACTCGGTCAAATCCTGATCTCTGGTGAAACTCCATACGGCAGGCTTTGCGCATTGGATCAATCCGTCCTGTCCACTGCACTTTCAACCCGCCTCCCGGCCCGCTATACCCCCGGAAGAACCAGAGAAAGCCCCGGATGCAACCCGCCCGACTTCGCCAGATCGTTGAAAAAGCACAGAATCAGCGCGTGCTCTGCGTCGGCGACATCATGCTGGACCGCTTCGTTTACGGCGTCGTCAGCCGCATTTCGCCCGAGGCGCCGGTGCCGGTGCTGCGCCAGACCCGGGCCGCCAGCATGCCCGGCGGCGCCGCCAACGTCGCCCGCAACCTCGCCTCGCTCGGGCTGGAAGCTGTCATAATCGGCGCTGTCGGCAACGATGAAGCCGGCGCCGAACTCTCCGCCCTCCTGAACGCCTCCGCCGGCATCTCCGCCTGCCTCGTCACCCACAAGGCCCGCCCGACGACCCTCAAGACCCGCCTCGTCGCCGGTGGCCAGCAGCTGCTCCGCCTCGACGCCGAGGAGATTGGCCCGCCGGACGCCGCCAGCGAACAGGCCCTGATCGCCGCCATCAACGAGCTCGCGCCGACCGTCTCCGCCGTCCTCGTCTCCGACTATGCCAAGGGCCTGCTCACCGGCGCGGTCATCGCCGCCGTGCTCGCCTCCGCGAAGCGCCACGCCATCCCCGTTATCGCTGACCCGAAGGGCGCAGACTTCACCCGCTATGGCGCCGTTGACATCCTGAAGCCCAATGCGGGCGAACTCGCCCTCGCGCTCGGCCTGCCCACGTCCAATACCGCCGAGGTCGAAACCGCGCTCGCCGCCGCCCGCAAATCGCTGCCCGCAAAGGCTGTCGTCGTCACCCGCGCGGCGCAGGGCATGTCCTTCATCTCCGGCGACGCTGCTCCTGGCCATGTCTCCGGCAAGGCCCGCGAAGTCTTCGACGTCTCCGGCGCCGGCGACACCAGCCTCGCGGCGCTCGCCGCTGCCATCGTGGCCGGCGCAACGCTCGAGGAAGCAGTCAACGTCGCGATCCTCGCCTCCGGCATCGCCGTCGGCAAATCCGGCACCGCCACCGTCTCCGCCGCCGAACTCCTCGACGCCTCCGAAGTCACGAGCCAGAGCCAGAAAGCCGGCCTCCTCTCGCTCGATGCCATGGTCGGGCAGATCGAGCGCTGGCGCGAGTCCGGACTGCGCATCGGCTTCACCAACGGCGTGTTCGATATTCTGCATCCCGGCCACGTCCGCGTGCTCGAAGAGTCGCGCAGCCGCTGCGACCGGCTGATCGTCGGCCTCAACTCAGATGCCTCGGTGAAGCGGCTCAAGGGACCCGAACGCCCAGTCAACGACGCAACCTCGCGCGGCCAGGTTCTCTGCGGCCTCTCCGCCGTCGACGGCGTGGTGATCTTCGAGGAAGACACGCCGCTGAACCTGATCACCGCCCTCAAGCCCGACCTGCTCGTCAAAGGCGGCGACTATTCGCGGGGCACCATCGTCGGCGCCGATCTCGTCGAGGCGCGCGGCGGTGAGGTCATCGTCGTCCCGCTTGTGCCCGGGCTGTCGACCACCTCGATCATCGCCCGCTCACGGTCCGGCGCATGACCGAGGCCGCCCAGACCGCCGCCGCGCTCTGGCGCCAGTACGGCGAAGACGCCGTCGTCATCGCCACGCTGCGCGCCGCCGAAGTCGCCGCCATGGGCGACATCGAAGCCCTCGCGCACTGGGACGAAGTCGCCGCGATCCTCTCCGGCGAAGAAGAAACACCAAGCGAAACCAACTAGGGCAGGGGACCCTGCCCCGCTTCTGCGCATCGCTCGGATCGGGTATTGCGAACGGAAAACCGGCATCCGCGACCATAGCGACCAACCGCGTCGGATCTGACTCTGCACCAGGCATGATGCTCCCGGCTGCTGATGAGTTCCTCGAGTTTATGCGATCGGTAGGCAGTCACCGAAAGCGGGCCTAAAGCATCTTTCGTCGAAGGTGAGCTGTGACGATCAAAAGGCCCACCGCAAATGCGAGGAACAGCAGAAAGCCGAGATTGATGGGTGTGTCGCTCAAGCCGAGCATCGATGGAAAAAGCATCGCCAAAAGCCCGAGTACGCCGACCAGCGATCTGGACGCGGCAACGAACAAGGAGAGCAAAATGCCCGACGCAAGGAGCGCGAAACCACTCCGCAGCGCTGTCGTGGTCGATTCGTTCAAATACCAAATGTAACGAACTTCAAATACTACCCACAGGACCACCAGAGAAACGACGCTCAGGGTCAAGACGATGAGAAGGCGAACCGGCGACTTGCGAGTGTTGGACATCTAAATTTCCTAACCGATGCTCGCCGCGATGTCCGCTTCGGGCCAAACTCCGCCTGCAGAAGCGCGGGGCAGGGGGCCCTGCCCTATGTCAATCCTGCCTTCAATTCGTCGAGTGCTTCTTGAGCTCGTACGTCCCTCGGCCGGTCACGTCGAACCATTCCGGAATGTCGGGGTGGCTCAGCGGCAGGTC
>CAZTMG010000170.1:5263-6224 GCA_964614815.1 uncultured Rhizobium sp.
CATACGCGATGTAATGCGTGCGCTCGTTCTCGGCGAACAGGTGGTAGAACGGCTGGTCCTTGCGGGGCCGCACTTCCTCGGGGATCGACTCATACCATTCGTCGGTGTTCGCGAACTGCGGGTCCACGTCGAAGATTATCCCCCGGAAGGCGAAAACCCGGTGGCGGACGATCTGCCCGATCTGGAACTTGGCGATGTGCTTGGAAACCGAGCCGTAATGATAGCGTTCGTCGATCCTGTCGGTCAGCACGAGCGGGGGCTTCCTGCGCCCCTTCGAACCCCCGAACCAGGCGCCAAACCAGCCTGAAAGGCCACGTCTACTGGTCATTTTCAGCTCCTGTGGTAGAGCATGCCTCAAGTTTCGGTTTCGGGCCACACCATGGCTGACAAAAAAGACGGAGCTGGTGGCCGCAGGCGCGGTCCGGCCGGCTCCCAACAGGCAAGGCCGCTCTACGCGGCCGTCGACCTCGGCACGAACAATTGCCGTTTGCTGGTCGCGGAGCCCCGCGGCCAGTCTTTTCGCGTGGTTGATTCCTACTCGCAGATCGCCCGCCTCGGCGAAGGCCTTCACGATACCGGCCGCCTGTCGGACGCTGCCGTCGAGCGGGCCATGAGCGCCCTGCACGCCATCCGGAACAAGCTGAAACAGCACGGCGTCGGCCGTATCCGCTGCATCGCCACCGAGGCCTGCCGCAAGGCGGCCAACGGTCCGGATTTCATCCGCCGCGTGCAGGCCGAGACCGGCCTGACGTTCAAGGTGATCGGCGCCAAGGAAGAGGCCAAGCTCGCCACGATCGGCTGCTATGACCTGATCCAGCCGGATGCCCGCTCGGTACTCGTCGTCGATGTCGGCGGAGGTTCCACCGAGCTTTCCCACGTCGATGCCAGCGCCATCCGGTCCGGCGGCCTCTCCGGCATCCTGCGCTCGGCACCGATCCGCGACTGGACCAGCCTCAAGGTC
>CAZTMG010000171.1:0-4465 GCA_964614815.1 uncultured Rhizobium sp.
CGACCGACTGGTTCCCATCGAGGAAATCCTGCAGCGCATTGACTCGGTGACAGCCGCCGACGTCGCGCGCGTCGCCGCCGATTCACTTGCCGCCCCCGCCATCGCCGCCGCCGTCGGACCGAAGGCTGGACTTGCGGCGGCCGAGGCGTTTGTCTCTGCCGCAGGCTGATCCAGGACGTTGTGCGGACGCGACGATGCCCCAGTTCTCCACCAGTCCAGCCGTCGCCCACCGCGCCGCCCTCTGGTCGTGGAATGCGGCCGAGGGCGTGCTGCAGATCCGCGCCGAGCCGGGCGGGCCCCTCTCCCGCCTTGAGGGCCGCTGGACGCTGCAATCCCCGCTCGAGCAGTTCGACGGCCTGGCCCGGGTCCGCATCGGCGCTCCGCTGAAATCCGGACTTCCCGGCGATCCCGTCGACATCCGCGTCACGCTGGTGGACGGCGCTCCGGCGCACTTCTTCGGCGCCTTCCACGATTTTGGGGTTGCGCGCGGGCTCATCGTTTCCGCCGATGCCGGGCAGCGCCTCGTCCAGGGCGAGACGAATGTGGAGCCCGTCTTCCAGCCCATCCGCCGTCTGGAGACGCTCGCCGTCGCCGGCTTCGAGGCGCTCGCCCGTTTCCGCGCGCCGGATGGCCAGCTTGTCGGGCCCGACACACTGGCCGGCCTCGGCGGCGACACGGACTGGACGGCCATCGCCCCCGTGATGCTCGCCAGATCCGCCGAAACGCTTGCCCGCCTGCGCCGCGAGGGACGCGACGTGTTCATGCAGGTGAATCTCTCCGCCGCCGAGATCGCCCGTCCCATGCTGGTGGAGGAAGCCGCCGCCATCATCCGGGATGCCAATCTCCCGCACGGCGCCCTGCGGGTCGAACTGACCGAACAGGCGGCGCTGCGCGATTTCGAAGGAGCTCTTGGCGCGCTGGCCGCCTTCCGCGCCGCCGGCGCGGGCATCGTGCTCGACGATTTCGGCGCCGGTCATTCCTCCTTCGCCTGGCTGGCGGAAATCCCCGCCGATGGCGTCAAGCTCGATCCCAAGCTCTGCCGCATGATCCGCCAGCCGCGCGCCTGCCGGATCGTCACCGCGCTTACGAGCCTCATCCGCTCTCTCGGCATGACCGTCACCGCCGAGGGCGTCGAGGACAGGCAGATCGCGGATGAGCTGCACGGCGTCGGTTGCGATTACGTGCAGGGCTACGCCTACGACCTCCCGCTGCGCGAGGACGATGTGGCGGCCGCCTTCGACCAGCTGCCGCCTCGCGCCTGATCTCAGCCCGGGATCTCAGGCTGCACCAACTTCGCCAGCTGATCCAGCGACTCCTGCCAGCCGAGATGGCAGGCATCCAGTGGAATCTGCGCCGGCACGTTGGTCTGTTCGATGCTGATCTCCGTCCCGACCGTCGCCTTCTTCAGCGTGACCGTCACCGTCATCTCGCCCGCCATGCCAGGATCATCGAAGCGATCCACGTGGCGGATGCGCTCTCCCGGAACCAGTTCGAGGAACCTGCCGGTCCACGAATGGCTGTTCCCGCTCGTGAAGTTGGTGAAGGACATCCTGTACGTCCCGCCCGCCTTCGGCTCCCACGCCTGAACCGTGCAGTAGAAGCCATGGGGCGGCAGCCACTTGGCCTTGGCGTTGGCGTCGATGAAGGCGCGATAGACCTTTTCCGGCGCCGCGGTCAGCACGCGATGCAGGCGAATGGTGCGGTCAACGGTCATTGGCGTTTTCCTTCTGCTTTCAGGCGTCCTGCTTTGAAGACGCGGGTGAAAGGCCTGTTCCGACAGCCATTCCCGACTTTTTCCGCCTCGGGGTGACGCCTCCGGAAAACCCCGCTAAAAGCCGGACGCTACCCGCTTCGAGGACGACGATGGCTGACCGCAAACCCTATCTGATTTCAGGCCGCACCGGCGACTGGGAAGTCGTCATGGGGCTCGAAGTCCATGCGCAGGTTGCCTCGAACTCCAAGCTGTTCTCGGGCGCGCCCACCGCCTTCGGCGCCGATCCCAACACGAACGTCTCGCTTGTCGATGCGGCCATGCCGGGCATGCTGCCGGTCATCAACGCCTTCTGCGTCGAGCAGGCGGTGAAAACCGGCCTTGGCCTCAACGCGAAGATCAACACCTGGTCGCGCTTCGATCGGAAGAACTATTTCTATCCGGACCTGCCGCAGGGCTACCAGCCAGTACCAGTACCCGATCGTCGGCGAAGGCCGGATAGATGTCGAGACCGACGAAGGCTACACCTTCACCGTCGGCATCGAGCGCCTGCACCTCGAACAGGACGCCGGCAAGTCGATCCATGATCTGGACCCCAACGCCACCTATGTGGATCTCAACCGCTCCGGCGTGGCGCTGATGGAGATCGTGTCCAGGCCGGACATCCGCTCGCCGGCGGAGGCCGCTGCCTATGTCAAGAAGCTGCGCTCCATTCTCATCGCGCTCGGCACGTGCGACGGCGACATGGAAAAGGGCAATCTGCGCGCCGACGTCAACGTCTCGGTGCGCAAGCCCGGCGCCGCCTATGGCACACGCTGCGAGATCAAGAACGTCAACTCCTTCCGGTTCATCCAGCAGGCGGCCGAATACGAAGCGCGACGCCAGATCGAGATCATCGAAGACGGCGGAACGGTCGAACAGGAAACGCGCCTCTACAATGCGACGACCGGCGAGACGCGATCCATGCGCTCGAAGGAAGACGCGCATGACTATCGCTACTTCCCCGATCCGGACCTTCTGCCGCTCGAACTCACGGGAGACTATGTCGAACGCATCAGGGCGAGCCTCCCCGAACTGCCGGATCAGAAGCGCGTGCGTTTCGTGAGGGATTACGGCCTGAAGGAGTACGATGCAGGCGTTCTGGCCGGCGACAGCGAGAAGGCAGCCTATTTCGAGGCCGTCGCCCGGGGGCGCGATGCGCGCCTTGCCGCCAACTGGGTCACGCAGGAGCTGTTCGGCTACCTCAACAGGGAAGGTCTCGACCTGTCGCAATCCCCGCTGGGTGCCGACAAGCTCGGCGGCCTGATCGACCTGATCGCCAACAACACGATCAGCGGCAAGATCGCGAAGGACGTTTTCCAGAAGATGATCGCCACGGGCGATACCGCCGCCGCCATCGTCGATCGCGAGGGCCTGCGGCAGGTCACCGACGCCGGCGCGATCGAGAAGGTCATTGATCAGGTCCTTGCCGCCAACCCGGCGCAGGTCGAGGAAATCAGGGCACAGCGCGCCGCCGGCCACGAGAAGCCGAAAACGCTCGGCTGGATGGTCGGACAGGTCATGAAGGCCTCGGGCGGCAAAGCCAACCCGGCGGCCGTGAACGAGATCCTGGCAAGAAAGCTCGGGCTGTAGGTCCGGCCTGACCCATCCGGGACGGTCGCTTCGCGATCCCTGGGAATGAGATCCGACAGGGCGACAACAGGAACACGGCCGCGACTACCGCCCTGATCCTGGGGAGCCGCGCGGCGGCGTCTCGACGGATGCGTTCAGGGCGTGGCCGGCGCCAATTGGTTATCAATCGCCGACGTCACCTCGCGTGGCCAGTCATCGATCACGCCGACGCAGTCGCGGGTGAACGCGCCACCCACCTCGTGGACCATACCCCTGTCGGCCGTGGTGCTGATCTCCCAGTTCATCTGGCAGCGCCGCGTGGCGAAGCTGCGCGTGCAGACGGCCATCGGGTCAGGATAATCCGGATGCGCCTCGCCATAGGCGCATTCGAATCCCGCCGCGGTTATGGCCGCGATGGCGGCGGGCCGGCTCATCCCGCCGAACAGGGCGGCGACTCCGTGCCTCCAGGCCGCATCCAGCGCCTTGCCGCTTTCCCATTGCCAGTCATGCGCCGCCTCCAGCGCGGACAGGGAGACGGGGGCAGGCGGCGTCGGGGCGGGCGTCGGGGCGGCGCAGGCGGCCAGGGCGGTCCCGGCCAGAACAACTGCTGGAAGCAGGCAGGTCCGGATCATGGGGGCATCCTCCCGCATGCATGATACGCCTGCTTCGGCCCGCAGCGAAGCGCCACTGGCGCCCGGGGCCGTTCCCCGCTATGGGCCGCCCCGATGAAACTGTCGGACTTCGACTTCGACCTGCCGGAGGAGCTGATCGCCCTCCGCCCCGCTTTCCCGCGGGATTCCGCCCGGCTGCTCGTGGTCCGGGGCCCCGACGGCAGGCTAGAAGACTGCACGGTTCGCGACCTGCCGGATCTCCTCGCGCCGGGAGACATTCTCGTGGCGAACGACACCCGTGTCATTCGCGCCGCCCTGGTCGGCCATCGGCCGGCGCGTGGGGAGGGGGCCGATGTGGAGATCGAGATCAACCTCAATTCCCGTCTGTCGCCGGACAGCTGGTCCGCCTTCGCCCGCCCGGGCAAGCGGTTGAAGGCCGGCGATTCCATCCGCTTCGCCCATGGCCTCGGCGCCATCGTCGCCGCCAGGGCGGACGCCGAGGTCCATCTCCGGTTCAACCGGTCCGGCGCCG
>CAZTMG010000171.1:4496-5099 GCA_964614815.1 uncultured Rhizobium sp.
ATGCCCATTCCTCCCTACATCGCCTCGAAGCGTCGTCCGGACGAGAAGGATGTCAGCGACTACCAGACCCATTTCGCGCGCACGCCGGGGTCCGTCGCCGCTCCCACGGCCGGACTCCACTTCACCTCCGAGCTTCTGGAGCGCCTCGCCGCCGCGGGCGTACGGCGCAGCACCGTCACGCTCCATGTCAACGCTGGCACCTTCCTGCCGGTGAAGTCGGAGAACATCGCGGACCATCGCATGCACGCCGAGCACGCCACCCTCTCCGCCGAAGCGGCGGCCGCCATCAATGCGTCGCGCGCCTCCGGCGGTCGCTGCGTCCCGATCGGCACGACTGCCTTGCGTACCCTCGAAAGTGCGGCCGCCGTCGCCGGTCCGCTTGGACCTTACAGCGCCGAGACCGCCATCTTCATCACGCCTGGCTACCGCTTCCGCGTTGTGGATGGACTTATGACAAACTTCCACCTTCCCAGATCCACGCTGTTCATGCTCGTCAGCGCCCTGATGGGGCTCGACGTCATGAAGCGCGCCTACGCCCACGCCGTGGCGCAGCGCTACCGCTTCTTCTCCTACGGCGATGCGTGCCTGCTGCTTCCCTGAGAC
>CAZTMG010000171.1:5114-6177 GCA_964614815.1 uncultured Rhizobium sp.
ATGGCCGAATTTCCCTTTCATGTCTTGGCCACGGACGGCGACGCGCGCACGGGCAGGCTGCAGACCCCGCGGGGCGACATCGCCACGCCCGCTTTCATGCCCGTGGGTACGGCCGGCACGGTCAAGGCCATGTTCCTTGACGATGTCCGCTCGGCGGGAACCGACATCATTCTCGGCAACACCTACCACCTGATGCTCCGTCCCGGCGCCGAACGGGTTGCGAAGCTTGGCGGCCTTCATCGCTTCATGGGCTGGGCGCACCCCGTCCTCACCGACAGCGGCGGCTTCCAGGTGTTCTCTCTTTCCGGGCTTCGGAAGATGAAGGAGGAGGGCGTCGAGTTCCGGTCCCACATCGACGGCTCGTCGCACTTCCTCTCGCCCGAGCGCTCCATCGAGATCCAGGCCGATCTTCTTGGCGCCGACATCGCCATGCAGCTCGACGAGTGTGTCGCCAATCCGTGCGAATACGCTCCGGCGAAGGCTGCCATGCTGCTCTCAGCCCGCTGGGGCGAGCGGTCCAGGGCGCGCTTCGGCCAGCGCGACCGCCAGGCGCTGTTCGGAATCGTCCAGGGCTCCACCTACGCGGACCTCCGCATGGAAAGCGCAAGGCGGGTCGTGGACGCCGGGTTCGACGGCTACGCCATTGGCGGCCTCGCTGTGGGCGAGGGGCATGAGGCCATGTGCGACACGATCAGCCTCACGGCACCGCTGCTTCCGCGTGATCGTCCGCGTTATCTCATGGGAGTGGGAAAACCCATCGACATCCTCGAAGCCGTCGCGCGCGGCGTCGACATGTTCGACTGCGTGCTGCCCACCCGCTCCGGCCGGCACGGCCAGGCGTGGACCTGGGATGGTCCCATCAACCTCAAGAACGCCAAATACGCTGGGGACGATTCGCCCATCGACGCCTCATCCAGCTGTCCCGCCAGTCGCGACTATTCCAGAGCCTACCTCAACCACCTCTTCAAGGCGGGCGAGTATCTCGGTCCCATGCTGCTCAGCTGGCACAACATCGCCTTCTTCCAGGATATGATGGCCGCCATGCGCAGTGCGATCAGCCATG
>CAZTMG010000172.1:0-3174 GCA_964614815.1 uncultured Rhizobium sp.
CGGGTCAGCGCAAGACGGCCGGGACCGCCGCCGACGTCGCAGGCGGCCGCACAGCCTTGCGCGCGCGCCGCGATGTGCACCACGATGCCACCCGACCAGGAGGCCTGAATGGCGCAGCTCGATCCTCGTACAACGCCCGTCATCGCCGCCGTTGGCGAACGGATCGACCGTCCGGCCAGCATCGGCCAGTCGCTCGAACCCGTCGCCCTGATGGCGGAGGCCCTGCGCGCCTGTGAAGCCGACGCCGGCGCGGCGCTTCTCGACAAGGTCGGCCTCCTCAGCCTCATCGGTCTGGTCAGCTGGCGCTACAGGGACCCCGTCCGCCTTCTGGCCGAGCGGCTGGCCATCCGGCCGGACAGCCTTGTCAATGCGAGCATGGGCGGTGAAACGCCGGTCCGGCTCGTCCACGAAGCCGCCGCGCGCATTGCCTGCGGCGAGGACCTGGTCGCCGCCATCGTGGGCGGGGAATCCGCCCACGCCGCAGGACAGGCGATGAAGGCCGGCGTGACGCCGCCCTGGACGCCGCCCGTGTCGAAGGAGGAGGCCGTCCGCTTCCCCTCCAGCCGTTTCGCCATGAGCCCGGTCGCGAGGCAACTCGGCGTCATGGACCCCGCGCATGTCTATCCGTTCTACGAGGTCGCGGCGCAGGCCGCCTGGGGCCAGACGCCAGCCGAAGGCAATCGTGAATCGGCGGAGCTGTGGGCCCGCTATGCCGCCGTCGCCGCGAAGAATCCCTCCGCCTGGATCCGCACGGCTCCGGGGGCGGACGTCATTGCCGCCGTCACGCCGGACAATCGACTCATCGCCTGGCCCTATCCCAAGCTGATGGTCGCCAACCCGGCGGTGAACCAGTCCGCCGCGGTCATCGTCATGAGCCTCGCCCGCGCGCGGACGCTCGGCCTCGCCGACGACAGGCTCATCCACATCTGGGGCGGCGCCAGCGCCGCGGAACCGGAAGACTATCTCCAGCGCGATCGTTACGATCGCTCTGTCGCACAGACCGCGGTGCTGGAGAAGGCCATCGCCATCGCGGGCGGCGACGCCCGCCGCTTCCGCCATCTCGAGCTCTACAGCTGCTTTCCTGTCGTTCCGAAGATGGCGCTGCGCACGCTGAAGCTCGATCCGGCGGAGCATCCGCCCACCGTCGCTGGCGGTCTCACTTTCTTCGGCGGTCCGCTCAACAATTACATGAGCCACGCCATCGCCGCGATGGTCCGCGTCCTGCGCGCCCGCCCGGGCGATCTCGGCCTGCTCTACGGACAGGGCGGCTATGTCAACAAGCACCACACGCTGGTGGTCAGCGCCACGCCGCCGGCCGGTCCGATGTCGCCCGACCATTCCGTGCAGCACGTCGCCGACGCCGCCCGCGGCGCCTCGCCCCAGCTGCCCGAGGCTTATGCCGGCCCCGCCGCGATCGAGACCTGCACCGTGATCTACGCTCGCGACGGCGCGCCGGTTCAGGGCGTCGTCATCGCACGCACGCCCGAGGGCGGCCGCGTGATGGCCCGCATCCCGCCATCCGACACGGGCGCGCTGGCCCTGCTCACATCAACCGACCGGTCCGCCGTTGGCCAGGCCGGTCGCATCCAAATCGATGACGCGGGCCGGCCGGTGTGGACCCCCGCCGGCTAAGGCGCCCTGCGCCTTTGCGACATGGATGCGACCATCGCCGAAGGCCGAAGCAAACCACGCCCGGCGTCGACGCACCACGTGCTGCGCTTCCAGGGGACGCCACCCCTTCTGAACCTTGACGATCTGCGACGGACCGAGCCCAGACCCTCAACGGCCATCAGGCCGGAGACGAATTCTCCCTGGCTGGGGTGCTAGGATTCGAACCCAGGAATGGCTGGACCAAAACCAGCTGCCTTACCACTTGGCGACACCCCAGTTCAGGGAGAGGGCGGAGAGTTAGGCAATTCGCACGCGGAAAGCAACTGCCCCCGACGGCCCTGTTTTATCGCGGATTCCCGCCGGGACGGCGGCGGCGATCACCACCGGAATCCCCGTGAAACGCTCATTGCGCCCCCGGTTGAAAGCCGCTATAGGCCCCGCTCCGTCGGAGTATAGCTCAGCCTGGTAGAGCGCTTGCTTCGGGAGCAAGAGGTCGTTGGTTCGAATCCAGCTACTCCGACCATCGCATCAGTCCCGACACCCCGCCCCTTTCTTCTGAGCCTGCCGGAGCAGCGTTAACGTTGCTGATGGCGTTGTCGCCTCAGGCCTTTTCCGGCTAAGCCGGGAGGGAAGCCCGGAGCCGACCCGATGCGCACCTTCCTGCTCACCTTTCTTGGCGGCCTTGCCGCCCTGGTGGTGTTCTTTGTCCTGGTTCCCCTGATCCTGATCATGTCGTTCCTGCCCGCAGACGAGCGGCCGCAGACCAGCAACGCCGTCATCGAGGTCGATCTTCGCCACGCCTGGCCCGACCAGCCCGCCGCCGATCCGGTCAGCGCCGCCTTCGCCGACACGTCGTTCATCGAGATCCTGCTCCGCCTGAACGCCGCGGCCAGCGACCCCGATGTGAAAGGCGTGTTCGTTCGCGCCTCCGAGATGGATATCGGCTCCTCGCGCGCGGAGGAGCTGCGCGCGGCCTTCCTCCGCCTGCGCGCCCAGGACAAGTTCGTTATCGCCCACACGCAGGGCTTTCTCGCCGCCGGCCCCTCCGCCTACCGCGCCATCTCCGCCGCCAACGAGATCTGGATACAGCCGGGCACGTCGTTCGAGGCGCCCGGCATCGCCTTCGAGACGCTGTTCCTCGGCGGCGCGCTCGAGAAGCTGAAGGTGGACGCCGAGATCGAACAGTTCTACGAATTCAAGAACGCCGCCGACATCTACAAGCGCGAGACCTATTCCGAGGCCCACGCCCGCGCCATGACGGAGCTGGCCGCCAGCGTGTGGCGTCATTCGATCGCCGACATCGCGGCCGACCGGGGACTGGAGCCCGCCGCCATGCGCGCCCTGCTCGAAGGCAGCCCCTACACGGCCGACCGCGCCGTCGAGCTGAAGCTCGCGGACAAGCTCGGCTATCCAGAGGAAGCCGCACAGGCCGCGCGCGACCGCGCCCGTGGGCAACTCGTGGCCGTCGCCGACTACGCCCCGCCCCCGCACAACGGCAAGGCCGTGATCGCCATCGTGGGAGGCGAGGGCGATATCCTGACGGGCGATGGCAGCCCTGCGGAT
>CAZTMG010000172.1:3230-6173 GCA_964614815.1 uncultured Rhizobium sp.
CGAGGATGACGAGATCGACGCGGTTGTCTTCCGCATCGACTCGGGCGGCGGCTCGGCCACCGCCTCGGACCAGATCTGGAACGCTGTGAGGAAAGTGCAGGCCTCTGGCAAGAAGGTCGTCGTCTCCATGGGCTCCATGGCGGCCTCGGGCGGCTACTACGTCGCCGCCAGCGCAGACAGCATCGTCGCCACGCGCTCGACCATCACGGGCTCCATTGGCGTCTTCGGCGGCAAGTTCGCCATCGCCGACGGCCTGCGCGCCTGGGGCATCAGCCCGGCGTCCGTCGGCGTCGGCGGCGAATTCGCCGGCGCCTATTCCACCGAGCCGTTCACCCCCGAACAGAGAACCAAGCTCCGCGCCATGCTGCAGGCGACCTATGACCGCTTCACCGGCATTGTCGCCGAAGGGCGCAACATGCCGTTGCAGAAGGTTCAGGAGATCGCCCGCGGCCGCATCTGGTCCGGCGAGGACGCGCTGGCCAACGGCCTCGTCACCCGGACAGGCGACCTGATCGCCGCCATCGAGGAGGCCCGCGCGCTGGCCGGCGTCTCCGCCGAGGACGGCTACCAGTTGCGCATGCAGATCCACCGCACCACGCCATTCGACCTGATCGCCTCCATGATGACACAGGCCAGGGCGGGCGCGCCCAACGCCGGCCTCGTTCAGGCGCTTGCCGGCCTCATTGGCCGCGACCGCGTCGAGGCCCTGATCCGCCAGGCCGCTGTCATGAGGAAGCAACCCGGCGCCCGTGTGTGGATTCCGCCGGTGGCGGAGCGCTAGCCGCGCTTAGCACTCCAGTCGTTCGATCCGCCCGCCCGACAGCCGGAAGCAGGCGTCCTGCGGGATGTCCAGCATCAACGCCTCCTCGCGCGGCAGCTGCAGGAACAATCCGCGCAGGATGCGCCCGGCCACGCCATGCGACACGGCGATGACCGGGCCGCCCGCCGCGCGTGCATCTTCAAGCCAGGCGCGCAGCCGCCCGGCCATCGTCTCGTAGCTCTCCGCGCCCGGCGCCTCGAAGAACCAGCTCCAGCGCCGCTCGCCGGCGTCATAGTCCGGACACTGCCTGCGGATGTCTTCCTTCAGCAGACCGTCCCATGCGCCGAGGCTGATCTC
This sequence comes from uncultured Rhizobium sp., assembly GCA_964614815.1. Classification (GTDB taxonomy): domain Bacteria; phylum Pseudomonadota; class Alphaproteobacteria; order Caulobacterales; family Hyphomonadaceae; genus UBA7672. The sequence goes on from CAZTMG010000172.1 coordinate 4,348, forward strand.
GGCCAGGCGCTCATCCGTCTCGATCTCCGCCTCCAGTCTCCCGGCCTCGCGGATCAGCTGGGCGGTCTGCTGCGCGCGCCCCCGCGGCGAGGCGATGATCCGGGTTTCCGCCGGCACGATCCTGCCCAGCATCGCGCCCACGCGCCTCGCCTGCCGGACTCCAAGCTCGGTAAGGGCCGAATCCTTCGCGCCCTGAATCCGCCCTTCTGCGTTGAACGTGGTCTGCCCGTGCCGGACGAGGTAGATCATGCGGGGCGATACCGTGTCGAAAGCTCCATGGGCCCGTCGGCCGCGACCTGCCCGGTCTCAACGAGATGGATCATGTGGGCCAGCACGGATCGCGCCGCCGCCGGGTGAAGCCGCGGATCCACATCCCTGTAGATCGTCTTCACCATCTCGGGGATCAGTTCATCTCCCGCCCTGAGCCGATCGAGGATCGCCGCCTCCCTGGCCCGGCGATGCGCCACATAGGCGTCGATGAACGCATTGACCTCCCGGACCGGCGGCCCGTGGGTCGGCCACAGCGTCCCGAAATTGCGCGCCCTCACCTTTGCAAGGCTGCGGTAGTAGTCGCCCATGTTCCCGTCCGGCGGCGAGATCACGGTCGTCGACCAGCCCATGATGTGATCGCCCGAGAAGAGGGCGTTCTCCTCCCTCAGCGCATAGCAGACATGGTTGGACATGTGCCCCGGCGTCGTGATCGCCTCCAGCGTCCATCCCGGCCCTGTGAACGTGTCGCCATCCTTGACGATGACGTCCGGCATGAAGCCTTCTTCGCCGTCCTCTTCCAGCGAAACCTGGTCCTTCGTGCCGGATGGATCCGGCGTGCCAAAGACCTTGCAATCCGCCCAATCCGCCAGCGGATGCGCCAGCGGCGAATGATCGAGGTGCGTGTGCGTGGTGAAGACATGCGTCACGCGCTCGCCCGCGAGCGCCCGCTTCAGGGCCTCGAAATGCGCGTCCAGCGGCGGTCCCGGATCGATCACCGCCACGTCGCCGCGCCCGATGATGTAGACGCCCGTTCCCAGATAGGTGAAGGGTCCCGGATTCTCCGCGATCACGCGCCGGATCAGCGGGCTGACCTGATCCGGCACGCCATAGGCGAACTTCAGCTCGCGAACGAAAGGGATGCCGGCCACTGTCTACCGCCCGCCAAGCTGACGAAGCAGCCCGCCCATCGGCGCGAGATTGTATCCAGCCTCCGCCGCCAGCTCGACAATCTCCTGCACCCTGGCGCCCTGACTCGCCTGACCCATGGCCCATGCGGTGATCGACCGCGTCCCGGATCGGCAGAAGGCCAGCGTCTTGCCGTTCGCCCTGAGAGCCTCGCGCACCGCATCCGGGGTCGGCTGCCCCACAAAGGGCGCGTGCACATAGGTCAGCCCGGCCGCTCCTGCCGCCGCCGCCATCGCGGCGGAATCGGGCTGATCGGGCGCTTCCCCGTCCGGCCGGTTGTTGATCACATGCCGGAATCCCATTTCCGCGAGCACGGCGAAGTCTTCCAGCGCAAGCTGGGGCGCCACCGCGAACTGGTCTGTCACCCGCCGGATATCGGCCATCTATGTTCCTCTGCCTGCGTACAACCGCGACAAATTTGCCCGCTTGCGCGCAGGCTCGCTCGCCTCTCTTATACGCCCGCCGCCACGGAGGACGTAACCCCTGTCGACCGACCAGAATCGTTCTCCGTCCTCATCGGCTCTGACGCGACTCGCAGCCCGGATTCCCTGGGCGTATGCAGGCCGCCGCGTGCTGGCCGCCATCCCCACCATGCTCGCCATCATCACGGTGGTGTTCTTCATGATGCGGGCGGCGCCCGGCAATCCGTA
>CAZTMG010000173.1:0-307 GCA_964614815.1 uncultured Rhizobium sp.
CTTCGCCCGCCTGCGCGGAAGATCCGGAACGTGGTGGCCCTACCGGAATCGCCCCGTGTGGATGTGGCACCACGTGCTCGGCACATTCGCCGGAGTGCTCGTCCTCACCTGGACCTTCTCGGGCCTGCTCACCATGAGTCCGTGGGGCCTGCTGGAAAGCAAGCCGGCAATCGAGCGCGACCAGGTCGCAAGCACGATGACGCTTGGCGACGTCCGCGCCATCATCGACCGCGCACGCTCCGACCCTGCCCTTGCCGGCGCGGTCGTCCTGCGGGCCGCACCGTTCATGGACAAGCCCTACCTCATC
>CAZTMG010000173.1:323-4969 GCA_964614815.1 uncultured Rhizobium sp.
ACCCGCCTCGGCCGCGATGGCCCCACCCCGCTTGCCCAGGCCGAACTCGAAGCGGGCCTCGCCGCGCGGGGCGGCCTGCTCGCCGCCGGCAAGCTCGACGTGCTGACCGCGGAGGACGACTACTATTACGGGCACAAGCAACCGGTCGACTTTCCGGTCTACCGTCTCACCCTGTCCGACCCCGACCAGACGCACATCTATTTCAACGCCGTCACAGGCGAGCCCCGTATCATCGACGCGACCGCCAAGCGGTATCGCTGGTGGGAGAGCGGCCTGCACAGCCTCGATTTCAGCTTCATGCGTTCGCGGCCCGTATGGGACATCGTCACGCTGATCCTGCTCGCGGCCGTCACGGCTGCCTGCGCCACGGGCGCATGGATGTCTTTCACCCGCGTCGGAGCCGACGTCACGCGCCTGAGGGAGATGCTGAAGCGGAAAAGGTCATGACATGACGGACACATGGTCCGGGCGCCCTCGCTTACCTCCTCCTGTGGGGAGCCCGCCATGCTACCTGCCGCCGCGGATGCCGTCCGCGGCGGAATTTTTGTGTGGCGGAGGCCCTCAGGCGATTTCGAGGACTAGATCGTCCGGACTGCTGCAGCTCACATGGAGGACGCTCTCCTCAACTCTCACGCTCTCGATCACGCCATCCCGCAGCGTCATCAGGTAGCGCATTGAGCATTCGCCGAGGAAAAGCTTCGGCTCATGCGTCATGAGGCCGAGCGTCCGCGTGAAGGTCCGGTTGCCGTCCGACAGGAAGCGCACCTTCCGTTCCGGATCGACAAGCTTCGCCCATGCATCCAGCGCGAAGGGATTGCTTGTCGCCACGCACGCGATCTCGGCGAACCCCGCCGCGCGCAGGCGGTCGGCATTGCGCAGGAGGCTCGGCACGTGCTTCCCGGTGCAGATCGGGGTAAACGCCCCCGGCATCCCGGCGATCATGCAGGCCCCGCGGCCGAAGATCTCGCTGGCTCGCAACGCGCGAAGCTGACCCTCGATGATCTCTCCGAGACGGACCTGGGGAATGCGCGTTCCCACAAGCTTGCTGTGCGTCATGGGCGTCTCCACGAACCGCCCACGCTTAGCCGTACAGGATGTGAGTCCGGTTAAGAAAAGGGGCGGGTTCATTAGGAACCGCCCCTTTTTGGGTAATGACGGACCCGGACAGTTCAGATCGTGTCGACCGGAAAACGGTAGACCCGGCCGCAGAACTGGCAGTCGGCCGAGATCGCCCCGTCCCCCCTGGCAAGATCCAGGATCTCCCCGCGCGGCATCTGGCGCAGCGTGTCCAGCAGCTTCTCGTCCGAGCAGGTGCATGTGTCCGAAAGCGGGCGGGGCGTTTCCAGCCGTACGCCGCTCTCGTGGAACAGCCGGAACAGCAGGGTGCCTGATGAAACGTCAGGATCGACCAGTTCGATGTCCTCGATGGTGTCGAACAGGCTCCGCGCATTGTTCCACGGCTCGTCCGTGGCGCCGCGCGCCGCATCACCCGCCACCTGCTGGATCAGCGCGCCGCCCGACCGCCAGCGCTTTGCGCCGCCCGGCTCGGACAGCTCGCCCACGGCCAGCCGCACCCGCGTCGGAACCTGTTCGGACTGCGAGAACCACATCTGGGCGCAATCGGCCAGCGTTGCGCCTTCGATCGGCACCATGGACTGCCACGGCGCCTGGTCGGGATCGTTCGGCTGCAGCATCAGCGCCATCACGCCCCGGCCGAGAGCCTGCGGAATGTGCGGACGCTGACCCTTGTTCACGCGGTCGACAAAATCCCACTTTTCCCTGTTGAGGCGCAGATAGCCCCGCACGCCGCCATCGGAACGCGCCTCGGCCACCAGCAACGGCACCGGGCCCTCGCCCTGCGCCTGCACCACCACGCGCCCGTCGAACTTCAGCGAGGCCGAGACCAGCACGGCCAGCGTCACCGCTTCCCCGAGCAGGTGGGCGGCCCAGCGCGGATAATGATGGCGCTTGAGGATGGGATCGAGCACGCCATCCCCCAGCCGCGCGATGCGGCCGCGGACGGAGGTGTCCTCGATCTGGAACGAGGCGACGAAATCGTCGCCCGCGCCGAGCGGGTCGATTGGCATGGAAGAATTGGCCATGCCGGAGGGGGTACCATGTGTGGGCATCCGGGCCAAATGGGGGCGGACTGCGACGGATTCAACCGCGGGCGTCCCGGGCCCGCGCTCGCACGGCTGGCGAACAGCCGGACTTCCTGGTGGAATGGGTGAGACGAACCGGCCCCGGCGGCGTACAAGCTCCGGACGAGCGGCCGGAGCCACCCGGCCCGCGCCATGGGAAAGAAACATGAGCGACAGGACGAAATCCCCGGCGCCGAGGGCGGAGACGGCCGCGGACATGCCGGTCTCGGCGCGCATCCGCGCCCGCCTCCAGAGGGCCCGGCGACGCTTTCACGCCAATGACAACATCTCCGCCTTCATCCAGCCCGGCGAACTGGAGGCCCTGCAGGCCGAAGTGGAAGGCAAGGTGAAGGCCGTCCTGGAAAGCCTGGTGATCGACACCGAGAGCGACCACAACACCAACGACACCGCCAGGCGCGTCGCCAAGATGTACCTCACCGAGGTTTTCCATGGCCGCTATCATCCGGCGCCCAGCGTAACCGAGTTTCCCAATGCGGAATCGCTGAACGAGCTGATGATCGTCGGACCGATCACCGTGCGCTCGGCGTGCAGCCACCATCTCTGCCCGATCATGGGACGGCTGTGGATCGGCCTGATGCCGAACGAACACTCCAACCTGATCGGCCTGTCGAAATACTCGAGGCTTGCCGAATGGATCATGTCGCGCCCGCAGATCCAGGAAGAGGCCATCACGCAACTGGCCGACCTCCTGCTGGAAAAGGTGCGCCCCGACGGTCTCGCCGTCGTCATGGAGGCCGATCATTTCTGCATGCACTGGCGCGGCGTCCGCGACAACGAAACCAGGATGACAAACTCGGTGATGCGCGGTTCCTTCCTGAAGGACCCGACGCTGCGCCGGGAATTCCTCTCGCTTCTGAACCTGAAGGACTGAGGGCCATGCTTGTCCGCTGTCTCTATGCCAGCCGCGCCGCCGCCGGAACGGACCCGGCCGTGCTCGACGACATCCTCGCACAGTCCCGTCGCAACAACCCCAGGCTCGGCATTACCGGCCTCCTCTGCGTCTCGAAGGATGTGTTCATCCAGCTGCTGGAAGGCGGCCGCGACGAGGTGTGCGAACTCTACAACGCCATCGTGCGCGACGTGCGGCACCAGCATGTGCGCCTGCTGGCCTATGAAGAGATCGGTCAGCGCGAGTTCGGAAACTGGACCATGGGCCAGGTGAACCTGTCGAAGGTGAACCCCAGCCTGCTGCTGAAATACTTCAAGCGGGCGGAGCTCGATCCGTTCGATGCGCCGGGGGCGGCGACGCTGGCGCTGCTGCACGAACTGGTCGCGTCGGCATCGATCATCGGTCGCGGCGAATAGCCCGGAGCCGGGGGATCAGCCCGCGAAGCACCATTCCAGGATCGCCTTCTGGGCGTGCAGCCGGTTCTCCGCTTCCTCGAACACGAGCGATTGCGGCCCGTCGATCACCTCGGCGTCCACTTCCTCGCCCCTGTGCGCCGGCAGGCAGTGCAGGAACTTCGCGCCGGCATTGGCCAGCTTCATGAGCTCGCCCGAGACCTTGTAGGGCCCAAGATCGGCAAGCCGCCTGTCCGCATCCGTGTCGCCCATGGAGACGAACGTGTCCGCCACGATCACATCGGCGCCCCTCGCCGCCTCCTTCGGATCGCGGTAGAGCTCGATGCGGCCCTGCTCGCTGCGGGCGCGCTCCACGTCGGTCATCCGGGGCTCGTATCCGCCGGGCGTCGCCACAGCGAGCGAGTAGCCGAATTTCGGCGCGGCGTGGATGAAGCTTGCGGCGACGTTGTTGCCGTCTCCCACCCACGCAATCCGCGCGCCCTTCAACGTGAGACCCGCCTCCTCCAGCGTCTGCAGGTCCGCCAGGATCTGGCAGGGATGTGACTTCTCGGTCAGTCCGTTGATAACCGGTATCGACGCCGTCTCGGACAGGGCCACCACATCGTCATGCCTGTTGGCGCGGATCATGATGGCGTCGACATAGCGCGACAGCACCCGCGCCGTATCCTCGATCGTTTCGCCGCGGCTGATCTGCGAATCTGTCGCCGACAGGACCAGCGAGGAGCCCCCCAGCTGTCGGATCGCCATGTCGAACGAAACGCGCGTACGCGTCGAGTTCTTCTCGAAGATCATCGCCAGCGTGCGCCCGGCCAGCGGCGCATCGCGGTCCGCCATGCCCCTGGGCATGCCCTTGCGCGCGGCCTTGCGCGCCTTGGCGCTGTCCAGAATCGCCCTCAGCTCACCCGCAGGTATGGGCCAGAGGTCCAGGAAATGCCGTGTCATCGCTAGGCCGCCGGCTGGGTCATCATGCTGGCGAACTGCTGGTCGATGATGTCGATCGCCGCCCGCACGTCCTCCTCGGTCACCACCAGCGGCGGCGCCAGCCGCAGCGTGTTGTTGCCCGCCGTCCCCACCAGCAGGCCGCGCCCGGACAGCTTGGCCCGCAGCGGCAGCGGATCGTCCTTCATCCGGAGCCCGCGCAGAAGCCCGGCGCCGGTCACATCCAGCACCAGCTCCGGATAG
>CAZTMG010000173.1:5009-6156 GCA_964614815.1 uncultured Rhizobium sp.
TCCAGGAAGCCTTCGCCCGTCATCACGTCGAGCACGGCGTTGCCCACCGCCATCGCCAGCGGACCGCCGCCGAACGTCGTGCCATGGATGCCCTTGGTCATGCCCGAGGCCGCCTCTGCAGTCGCCAGCACCATCCCCATCGGGAAGCCGCCGCCTATGCCTTTCGCCGCCGCCAGCAGATCGGGCTCAGCGCCCTCGATCCACTGGTGGTGGAACAGCCTGCCCGTACGCCCCGCGCCGCACTGGATCTCGTCATAGATCAGCAGCACGCCATTTTCGGAACACAGCTTGCGCAGCGTGCGGAGAAAGTCGTGACTGGCCTCGCGCACGCCGCCTTCGCCCTGCACCGGCTCAATGACGACGGCTGCGAGATCGTCCTTCACGATCTCGGCCTCCAGAGCCGCGACATCCTCCCACCCGATCGAGCGGAAGCCCGGCAGGCGCGGGCCGAAGCCCTCGCGGTACTTCTCCTGCGCCCCCGCATTGATGCCTCCAAGCGTGCGCCCGTGGAACGACCCCTCGAATGAGAGGATGCCGATGCGCTCCGGCTTGCCCTTGGCCCAGTGATAGCGCCGCGCGATCTTGATGCAGCCTTCGATCGCCTCGGCCCCCGAGTTCGTGAAGAATGCGTAGTCAGCGAAGGTGAGATCGACATAGCGCTGCGCCAGCCGCTCCTGGCCCGGCACGCGGAACATGTTCGACGTATGCCACAGCTTGTTGGCCTGCTCAGTCAGCGCCTTCACCAGCGCCGGGTGGCAGTGCCCCAGCGCGTTGACGGCGATGCCCGCGATGAAATCGAGATAGGGCTTCCCATCCGTGTCGTACATGCGCACGCCTTCGCCTCGCTCGAACACGACCGGGCTCGGGCCGTAGACGGGAAGCACTGCGTTTGACATGTAGGCATCTCCTTGGTGACGCCGGCGGTGGGACGAAGAACTCCTGACCTTGTTCAAGGGCCATTTGGAAAGGCGGGAGGAATGGGGCCGTCCGCCCCCCATGTCAATCAATTGCTTGAAAAACAAGGCCGGAATCGGTCTTGTCCCTCGTGGCGGCCAGTCGATCCCGCCCCCTGGATTACGGGTGAGGCATTCGGGGGGACGCGCGCGTCTGGATTCCGACAGGTCGGGAAAAATCTTCCGTCGGCTTT
>CAZTMG010000174.1:0-6141 GCA_964614815.1 uncultured Rhizobium sp.
GCGACGGCCATCTTCCCCAGCCCACGGCGCGGGCGGCGTTGTCCGCTCTTTGCACCTCCCGCCTTGCGGGAAGTTTATATCAGCCTGCCGTAAGGTCATCTGATTGTTGACAGTGTCAATGCGAGGTAGGTTCCCGCGAAATCGGGGCCCCAGGGAGAAAACGCCGCCATGCGCAACACCAAGAAGATCGGAGCGGTCGCGTTGCTCGCGAGCGTATCCGCCATCATCCTCTCCGCCTGCTCGGCCGAGCCGGCCGCCAGGCTCGTCGGCGCGAAAGTCGACGACTACATGCTGGTCGACCAGAACGGCATGGGCCACATCCTGAAGTATGACACGCTGACCCCGGCCGTGGTGCTGGCCAGCTACATCACGGGCGATGAAGGCGCGCTCAAGGCCGCCAGGACGATCCAGGACCTGGCCGCGAAGAACCCCAGCGTGGTCTTCCACCTCATCAACTCCGCCGAGGCCGACACGCGAGAGAGCATCGCGGCGGACGCCAGGGCCAACGGCCTCACCGTTCCGGTTCTGGATGACGAGCACCAGCTGATCGGCGATTCGCTGGGCTTCTCCTATGCGGGCGAGGCGGTGATCGTCGACCCGAAGACGTGGACGATCAAGTTCCATGGACCGGTCGAGGCCGTCGAGGCCGCACTCAACGATTTCGTCGCCGGCAAGGAGCTGGCGAACGCCGAGATCACCGAGGTCAAGGGCGCGAAGCTGGTCTTTGCCGACCGCGGCGCCGACTTCACGAAGATCTCCTACACGAACGACGTCGTGCCGATCCTGATGGACAAGTGCGTCGATTGCCATCAGCCGAACGGCATCGCGCCGGTGGGCCTCGAGTGGAACAGCTATGAGAAGGTGAAGACCTTCGCGCCGATGATACGCGAGGCGATCCGGCGCGATCGCATGCCGCCCTTCGACGCCGACAGCCATTACGGCGTGTTCGAGAACAACGAGAACCTGTCGGCCAGGGAGATCAAGACGCTGGTCCACTGGATCGAGGCGGGGGCCCGGAGCGACATCCCTGAGGGCGGTGAGGACCCGCTGGCCAAGGGCGTGACCTCGCGTCCGGACTGGCCGCTGGGCGAGCCCGACCTGATCGTGGAGATTCCGCCCTACGACGTGCCGGCGGCGGGCGTGGTCGATTACCAGCTGCCCGTGGTCTACAACCCCAACAAGGAAGGCAAGTGGCTGAAGTCCACCACCTTCAAGGCGGGCAACCGCCAGGGCGTGCACCACATCCTCGCCGGCTGGATGAAGGAGATGCCGAAATCGGGCCGCGGCTTCGACTGGACCATCTCGCTGGGCGGCTATGCCGTGGGCGCTGAATCCCAGACGGCGCCGCAGGACTGGGCCACATGGATTCCCGGCGGCGGCGCCATCTCGTTCCAGATGCACTACACCCCGATCGGCACAGCCTTCACCGATCATTCGAAGATCGGGCTCTACTTCCAGGATGAGGCGCCCAAGTTCGCCAAGCGCCAGATCATCATCGCCGACCCCTCGATCGAGATCGCGCCCAACGCCGCGCGTCACCATGAGACGGCCTATGTGCAGTTTCCGGCCGATGTCCAGGTCTACGCCGTGCAGGTGCATGCGCACTATCGCGGCTATGCCTCGAAGCTGACAGCCATCTACCCGGACGGGAAGGAGGAGATCCTTCTCAACATGCCGCACTACGACTTCAACTGGCAGCGCGAGTACATCTACAAGGATCTCATCGACCTGCCCGCCGGCACCAAGCTGGTGGCCGACTACTGGTATGACAACTCGGCAAACAACAAGGCTTTGTTCGGCGACAACACAAAGGCGCTGACGGCCCCGGACCGCAGCGTCTACTGGGGCGACCAGTCGTTCCAGGAGATGCTGTTCACAGCCGTCCAGTTCCGCTGGAAGGACGAGACGGCCGACAAGCCGGAGATCGGCGAGAAGCTGTCGGCCCAGCTCGAACAGAGCGTGATCTTCACGATGGCGGACGACAATCGCGACGGGAAGCTGCAGGAGGCCGAGCTGCGCACGAACTCCGATCCCGGCCCGCACAACGACACGGGCGAAGGCGTCGCGCCGCTGCACCAGCAGCTGAAGGCGGCCTTCGCGCAGATCGACGCGGACAAGGACGGCGGCATCTCCATGCAGGAGTTCGGCGTGGCGATGGAGCAGATGGCCGCTCAGGCGCGTCGGCGCAGCCGCGCCTGAGCCCCCCGTCGGACCGGACCGGCCGGCTCCCGCAAGGCGCCGGCCGGATACGTGCGCGGGCTATTCGGCGGCGGTGCGGGTTTCCGGCGGATCGGGCGGGATCTCGCCGGCGTCCTGCATGCGCGCGATCGTGAGGGCGTTGACGATGGCGTAGTTGCCCTCGTGGCAGGCGTATTCGTAGACGCCGGGAGAGCGGCTGAACTCGTATTCCCCGCCCCAGGGCTCGGCCCATACCTTCGGGTCCTCCACCATGAACTGGTAGAGCAGGCGATCCTCGGCGACGCGCGTGAAGCGCTCGGTCACCTTCAGCTGGTCGGAGGCGTGGAAGAAATACTGCTCGGGATGATAGTTGATCGTCTCGACGACGAGCGTGTCGCCCTCGTACCAGCCGATGCTGTCGCCCATCCACGGGCGCGTCACCTCCATGCCCGGCGTGCGCTCCTTCGTCAGGCGGATGATGCGGGTGTCGTGGATCGTCTCGGCCATGATGGCGACGGCCTCGCGCCCCTGCGTGATCTGGTAGTTCGTGTTGTAGGCGGCCGCGCGCAGAACGGCGCCGGCCTGCGAGGGCCAGAACAGGCAGCGCTCGGCGCCCGAGCGCGTCTCGTAGCTGTCGAGATTGCCGACGTCGGCGCTGAAGAAGATGGTCTGCAGGTTCGATGTCTGCCGCGGCGGAGCGTCGGGCTTGCGCGGCGGCACGCGGCCGTCCTTCGTGGTGGTGATCAGCGATGTGCGCGGCTCGCCGCGCACGCGCATCACCTTGTTGTTGTTGCCGACCCAGAAGGCGTTGTAGCCGCCCGTGCGGCCGTCCTCGACGATGGGGGCGGAATGGTCGGTCGGCCTGTTGGCTTCCTCCCAGCGCCTGTTGGCCGCCTCCTCAAGGCGGGCGACTTCCTCCTCGGTCATCACCAGGCGCTCGCCATAGGCGCGCGGGCGTTCGAACTGGGTGAGGCTTTCATTGCCCCAGGCGCCGGAAAAATCCGGCTGGCCATAGCCGTTGCGGGGGGCGGTGTAGCCCTGTGCGAGGGCAGGAGCGGCCCACAGCGCCAGCGCTGTCGCCGCCGCGAGGCTGCGGATGATCATGGGCTTCTCCCCGGGCGTCATCTGGTTTTGCCGTCCAGTTAGACGGTAAAAGCGGCCCGGAGGCAAGCTTGCCGCATGGGGCGGGGGAGCGCTTCAGGCGGCGGCCGTCTCGGCCTCGACGAAATTGGGCCACTGGCGCATGTACTGGACAAAGGCGGGAGACAGCCCCTCGTCAAGCAGGTGCTGCACGCTGACCGGGTTCGGCGGCGAGACATAGTTCGGATCGGCGGCGATGCGTTTGACGACGTCATGGCGCAGGATGGCGGCGCGGCCGATGACGACGAAGTCGCAGCCGGCGTCGAGCACGCCCTGCGCCTGGGGCCCGGTCATCACCTTGCCGGCGGCGCCGAGCCGGACACGGCCGCGCGGCAGCTCCGTGAAGACGCTCATCAGCGTGCGGCCCTTGTGCTCGTCCTCGTTCGGCTCCTTGGCGACGTCCCAGAGCGACATGTCGAGGAAGTCGATCTTGCCGTCGCGCAGAATTTCCGCGGCGACATCGCGGATCTCGGCGAGCTTGAGGCCGAAGCGCTCGGGCGACAGGCGCAGGCCGAGCTGGAAGTCCGGCTTCGTGGCGGCGCGGACGCCGTCGATGATTTCGAGGATGAGACGCGCGCGGTTTTCGAGGCTGCCGCCATAGCGGTCGTCGCGACGGTTGATCTCGGACGAGAGGAATTGCGCGAGGATGTAGCCGTGGGCGCCATGGATCTCGACGCCGTCGAAACCGGCCTTTTCCGCGCGGACGGCGGCGGCGATGTAGGCGTCGCGGAGGGCCTCGACTTCGGGGAGGGTCAATGCGCGGGCGCCGGTCCTGGGGTCATCCGACGGGCAGACGGGCGCGCCGACGAGCTCCTTCGGCGAGCGGTTGCCGGCGTGGTGGATCTGCAGCGAGGAGACGGAGCCGTGGCTCCTGATCGCGGCGGCAAGTCGCGTGAGGCCTTCGATATGCCTGTCGTCCCAGACGCCGAGCTGGCCCGGGAAGCCCTGGCCGACGGCCTGCACGTGCGCAGCGCAGGTCATGGTGAGGCCGAAGCCGCCCTTGGCGCGGAGCGTGAGCCAGTTGAACTCGGCGTCAGAGAGGACGCCGTCCGGATGGCTCTGCGTGTTGGTGAGCGGGGCGAGCATGAACCGGTTCTTCCACGCCGGGCCATGGGCGAGAGTGAGCGGGGAGAAGAGAGCGGTCATGCAGGGGGCCTCGCCAATGTGAGCGACCACTCAGGTACGGGGGGCGCGGGCGGGGTTCAAGTGAGCCGGCCTCAACAGTCATGTGTCATGCCGGGGGGCGGAGCGCCGCAGCCCGCGGGCGCAAGGGCCGGCGAACAGACAAGCCAGGCAACAGCTCATCCGCCCGCTCCCCGTCAGGCCGCAAAGTCGTCGGCCGCTTTGGCAGGGCCGTCACGGAGATGGCGCCATCCCGAATCGGCGTGTCCGATCAGGCGACCTTTCTCCCCCGATGATTTTGCAATGGAACAAAAGAGAAACCCATGGCCGGGCAGGGGGAGGCGCGCCGGGACTGGAGCCGAGGGCGCACGGCCCGCGCCGACAGGCGGACAGGTCATGGCTTCGGTTCGTGCGGGCCGAACGGGAACCCTGTGCGGATCATTCGCAAAAAGCGCGACGAAATGGCCGCGCAACCGCGGGAAAAAGCCAATTTCCTTGAGTTGTCACACGGCTCTTGAGCGTGCTAGTCACCCCGCGCGACGGCCGACCCCGGCGCCACCCGTAGTCATGCGGCTGATTTCACTTCAATTTTTGCCTCGGACCGGAACGGGGGATTCGAGGCCATGTACGAGAGTGTGGGGCTAGCGATTTGGCCGGTTCATCGACCACTTCCACAAGCGAAGCCGCGCAGCGCTATGCCGCAGCCGTGTTCGACATGGCGGTCACCTCCGGCGAGGTGGATGCGGTCGACAACGCGCTCGCCGCGCTGCGCAAGCTGATCGAGGGCGATGCGGCCCTTGCCGGCGCATTGAAGTCGCCGCTGTACAAGGCCGAGGAGAAGGCGGCCGTGCTCGCCGCGCTCGGCGAGCGGCTCAACCTGCCCAGGCTGGCGAGGAATTTTGTCGGGGTGGTCGCCATCAACCGCCGCGCGGGCGACCTGCCCGCGATCGCCAGGGCGTATGCCGACAAGGCCGCCCGGCACCGCGGCGCGAGCCGCGTCGTCGCGCGCGTCGCCAGGGCGATCACCAAGGAGCAGACGCTCGATCTCGAAAGCGCCGTCTCGAAGGCGCTGGGCCGCAGCGTGACTGTCGATATCGAAGTGGACCCCGCGCTGATCGGCGGCCTGCAGCTCCGGATGGGCTCCAGGCTGATCGACGCCTCGATCCGCACCAAGCTGAACAACCTGACGAACCTCATGAAGGGCGCCTGATCCATGGACATTCGCGCTGCAGAGATCTCCGAGATCCTCAAGAAGCAGATCAGCAATTTCGGCGCTGAGGCCGAAGTTTCGGACGTCGGCCAGGTGTTGTCGGTCGGCGACGGCATCGCCCGCGTTCACGGGCTCGACAGCGTCCAGGCCGGCGAGATGGTCGAGTTCGCCAACGGCATCAAGGGCATGGCGCTCAACCTCGAGCGCGACAATGTCGGCGTCGTCATCTTCGGCGAGGATCGCGGCATCAAGGAAGGCGACTCGGTCAAGCGGACGCAGGAGATCGTCGCCGCCCCGGTGGGCAAGGGCCTGCTGGGCCGCGTCGTCGATGCGCTGGGCGAGCCGATCGACGGCAAGGGGCCGCTGACCAATGTTGCCGAGCGTCGCCGCGTGGATGTGAAGGCCCCGGGCATCCTGCCGCGCAAGTCGGTGCACGAGCCGATGTCGACCGGCATCAAGGCCATCGACACGATGATCCCGATCGGCCGCGG
>CAZTMG010000175.1:0-6132 GCA_964614815.1 uncultured Rhizobium sp.
GATAGAGCGGCAACGCCGCGGCTTCCGCGGCCGCTTTCGCCACGGCGAGCGAGACGCCGAGGATCGCATTGGCGCCGAGGCGGGACTTGTTGGACGTGCCGTCGAGTTCGATCAGCGTCCTGTCGATGTGGCGCTGGTCCGTGGCGTCGAATCCGATCAGCTCGGGGCAGATCTCGTCATTGACCGCGGAAACAGCCTTGCGGACCCCCTTGCCCAGATAGCGGGACCTGTCGCCGTCGCGAAGCTCGACGGCTTCGTGGGCGCCGGTGGACGCGCCGGAAGGGACGGCGGCGCGGCCGAGCGAACCGTCCTCCAGGGTCACTTCGCACTCGACCGTGGGGTTGCCCCGGCTGTCGAGTATTTCCCTGGCGTAAACATCGACGATCTCGGTCACTGGGCTGTCCCCTGGCTGTGGCGTGCGCGGAAAGGGCCTCCGGGCGATTCCGGGGCCGGGATGGCGCCTGCCATGCCCCGAAAGGGGCGGAAATGCAAACGGCCGCCCGTCTGGGGGGCGGCCGCAGCCTTGGCGCCGATGTGCGACCTTTTGCCGGGCCTGGTCGGACGCCGGCGGGCCGGACTACTCGTCGTCCCGGACCGTCAGGATCTGCTTTCCGCGGTATTTCCCCGTTTTCGGGTCGACGTGGTGCGGCCGGCGCAACTCGCCGGTTTCCTTGTCCTCCACATAGGAAGACGGGGGCAGCCGGTCGTGGGCGCGGCGCATGCCGCGTTTGGACGGAGAGGTTTTTCGCTTGGGGACGGCCATGCTCGCCTCGGAATTGGCAGGAATTCGGGGGGAACGAGACGGGCCCGTTCTTGCGAGCGCGCCTCATACAGGGTCTGATGATGCGCCGCAAGACCGGGCCGGCGCCCCGGAACGGCGGTTTTCCAGTCTGTCTCGGGGTGAAGAGCCGGGTGATCTCGCAGGACGCAGCAACACTCATGCGTGATGCGCATGCGCTGAAAGCGGCCGGGCGACTGGAGGAGGCCGCCCGTCGCTATCGCGAGGCCGTCGCCGCCAACCCGAAATCGGGCGTCGCCGAGCATAATCTGGCGGCCTGCCTGGGGGATGCCGGGCGCTGGGCCGAGGCCGAGCCCCATATCGCCGCCGCTTTCGCGAAGGGCCTCGATGCGCCGGAAACCTGGCTCATGAAGGGACGATGCGAGCTGGCGCTTGGGCGGCTCGACAACGCCGAGACTGCGTTCCTTGAGGCGCTGAAGCGGCGGGGCGACATGTACGACGCCCACCGGGAACTGGCGCAGCTGATCTGGATGCGGACGGGAGACGTGACGCAGGCGACCGCGCATGTGGACGCCGCGCTGAAGCGGCAGCCCGCCCTGCTGGCGCTGCA
This sequence comes from uncultured Rhizobium sp., assembly GCA_964614815.1. Lineage (GTDB taxonomy): Bacteria > Pseudomonadota > Alphaproteobacteria > Caulobacterales > Hyphomonadaceae > UBA7672. The sequence continues at coordinate 1,350 of CAZTMG010000175.1, forward strand.
CATCGTAAAGGCGCAGGCGCTGGAGTTTTCCGGTGATGGGGAGGGGGCTCTGGCGCTGATGTCGCGTCTGGCGGGCGAACACCCGGACCAGCCGGGCGTGCTGGTGCAGGCTGCGCAGCTGGCCACGTCGCTTGGGCGCGGGGCGGATGCGCTGGCGTTCGCGCAGGGCGCGATGCGTCGGGCGCCGCTGGACCTGGGCGTGCAGCTGACGATGACGGAAGCGCTGCTGGCGGCGGGGCGCGCGGAAGAAGCGGAGAGGCTCGCAGGTGATATCCGGAAGAGATCGCCGACCAGCCAGCATGCAATCGCATTGCAGGCCGCCGCATGGCGGATACTCGGCGATGCGCGCTATCGCCAGCTGTACGACTACGACTCCCTGGTGAAGGAGGTGATGCTGGATACGCCGGCGGGATGGCCCACGCTGGACGCATATCTGGCGGACGTGGCGGGCGCGCTGAAGGCGCTGCACGCCTTCCGCGAGCATCCTTTCAACCAGTCGCTGCGCCATGGCAGCCAGGCCGTGGACATCCTGCAGCAGGATCATCCGGCGCTGCGGGCCCTGCCCCAGGCGCTGGACGGGCCGATCCGGCGACGACTGGAGGAGCTGGGGACGGGAGAGGATCCCGTGCGGGCGCGCAATCGCGGGACATACGCCTTCCAGGGCATGTGGTCGGTGAAACTGCGCGGGGGCGGCTATCATGTCGACCATGTCCACCCGCAGGGCTGGCTGAGTTCGGCCTGCTATGTGGAGACGGTTCAGCCAAGGGGACGCGAAGGCTGGATCCGGTTCGGTCAGCCGGGCGTGAAGACGCAGCCGCCGCTGACGGCGGAGCATTTCGTGGAGCCGAAGCCGGGGATGCTGGTGCTGTTCCCCTCCTACATGTGGCACGGCACGGTTCCGTTCAGCGGCGAACAGAACCGCCTGACGTTCGCGTTCGACCTTGTGCCGGGACGCATGGAGCCGGATGCGCCGGACGCCCGATCCTAGAGGCTTGCCGCTATGTGGCGGAGGAGGACGACAGGTTCGGTAGGCTTGGTGAAGACGCGGACATTCGGGTGGGCGGCGCGGATGTCGGGCGGAAGCCCAACGCCCGTATGAACGACAACCCCGGCCTTCGCGGCCAGCGCATCCAACACCGGGCCGATGGCCCCATCCGGCAGATTGACGTCGAGGATGGCCCCATCTGGTGTCGCCAGCGCGATCAGGTCGAGCGCCTCGGCGACAGTGGCGGCGGGGCCGATCGCGGAGGCGCCGCTGTCCTCGATGGCCATTTTGAGATCGAAGGCGATGAAGGGCTCGTCCTCAACGACGAGAATGCGCGCGCCGCGAAGATCCGGCCAGTCGGTCATGAGGCAAGTCTTTCCTGCCGGGCGTGGAGCTGGATGGCGAGGCCTTCCGGCTCCCACGAAAGCTTAACGTCGCCGCCGAGCTGTCCGCGCGCGGACATGCGGGCAAGCTCTGTTCCGAAACCACTGCGTGCAGGCGGGCCCGCAACGGGCGGGCCGCCGCGTTCGACCCAGTCCAGCAGCACCAGGCCGGATTCGACACGCCACGAGATGGAGACCCGGCCCGCCTCATTCGACAGCGCGCCGTATTTGGCTGCGTTCGTGGCGAATTCATGCAGGGCGAGCGCGAGGCTTGTGGCGCCGGCGGGGCCAACAGCAATGTCGGGTCCATCCAGCGCAAGCTGGCGCGCGCGGTCCGCGACATGCGGCTCCAGAACCCGGGCAATCAGCGTGGCGACGCGCGTATCCTCGGGCTTCTGACTGTCAGACGCCACGGCGGGCCGGATAAGCTCGTGCGCGCTGGCGAGCGCCCGGAGACGGCCGCCGAGGGATTGCGCCATCTCCTGCGTGGACGAAGCCGTACGGGCCGTCATGCTGACCATGCCGGCGGTGATGGCGAAAAGATTCTTCACGCGATGATTCAGTTCGCGGAGGATGACCAGGCGCTCCTGCTCCGCCTGCTTGCGCTCGGCGATCTCGCGCTGGGCGCTCTCATAGAGGCGTGCATTGTCAATGCCGGCAGCGGCCTGTGCGGCAAGACCGACGACGAGCGCTTCATGATCGGCCGTGAATTGGCCTGCCAGGGGATGACCAAAGAAGAGACCGCCCATGACCTCGCCGCGCCGCGACACGACCGGGGCCGCGAGGTAGGAGCGCACGGGCAGATGACCCTCCGGGATGCCCTTGTGTGGAGCGTTGTGGCCATAACGCGGATCCAATGTCACGTCGTCGGAGCGAACGACCCCCTCGGCGCGCAGGGTCGGTTTGAACAGCGCCGTCTCACGGACCATCGGGAAGCTGGAAAAGGCTTCGCGCGGCGCGCCGGAGATGGTGTAGAGCGTCATGGTGTCGCCGCCCGGTTGCGGCACATGATAGAAGAAGGCGCCGAAAGCCGCGCCGGTCAGGTCCACGGCAACGTCCGTAACGGTCTGCACGAGGCTTTCGAGATTGAGTTCGGCGGCCACGCGGGCGGCCGTGCGGTTCAGCGTTTCGAGCTGGCGCTTCTGGTGCTCGAGCGCTGTCGTTGCGGATTCGAGCGCGCCGACATTGGTGTTGATGCCGAACCAGCAGGTGATCTCGCCGTCGGCGCCGCGCAGGGGCTGCGCACGGGTCAGGAACATGCGGAACTCGCCATCGGCGCCGCGCAGCGGAAAGGCCAGCTGCACCGGCTTGCCGGTCGCGAGGGCATCAGCCCAATGCGCGGTAACGGTCGGAAAATACGCCGGGTCGTGGAGTTCGGCCCATCTCTCCAGGCCGATCTGGTCAGGCGCAACGCCAAAGTACTCGCGCCAGAGCTTGTTGCCCCAGACGAGTCGGCCTCGCGGATTTGCAATCCACGCCATCTCGGGCAGGTTCTCCGCCATGGCGGCAAAATCCGCGTCAAACGCCCTGGCGTCGGAAGCGGCAATGGCGCTCATGGCGCGGACTCCGGTCTGACCCTGCGCCCAGCCTACACAAGAAAACCCAAAATGGGCAAAGAAAAGCTGAAAGCTAGACGAGCCGGCTCTTGTCCCGCGCCGCCGCGATGAAGCTGGCGAACAGCGGGTGGGGCTCGAACGGCCGCGATTTCAGTTCGGGGTGGAACTGGACGCCGATGAACCAGGGGTGGTCGGCAAGCTCGAGGATTTCGGGAAGTTTGCCGTCGGGCGACATGCCGGAGAAGATGACGCCATGGGGTGCGAGCCGTGCAATGACGTCGGTATTGACTTCATAGCGGTGGCGATGGCGTTCGGAGATGGTGGTTGAGCCGTAGATCTCCGCGACCCTGGAGCCGGGCGTCAGGGTGGCGGGATAGGCGCCCAGCCGCATCGTGCCGCCGAGATCGCCGCCGGCGACGCGGACTTCCTTCTCGTTCCCTTTCACCCACTCGGACATCAGGCCGACCGCCGCGTACGCCGGGTCGCCGAATTCCGTTGTGCCGGCGCCCTCGATGCCGGCGAGGTTGCGGGCCAGTTCGATGACGGCGAGCTGCATGCCGTAACAGATGCCGAAGCAAGGCAGCTTGTGGCGCCGTGCATAGCCGGCGGCGCGCATCTTGCCTAGCGCGCCGCGTTCGCCGAAACCGCCGGGGAGAAGGACGCCGTCGACACTGTCGAGCTCGCTGAGGTCAGCATTGGGATCGTCATAACGGTCTGATGGAATCCAGGTGAGGTTGACGCGCACCTTGTTGGCGAGACCGCCATGGCCGAGCGCCTCGACCACGGATTTGTAGGCGTCGTGGAGAGCGACATACTTGCCGACAATGGCGATGCGGACCTCGCCATCGGGATTGCGCAGGGTCTGCGAGACGTTGACCCAGCGCTTGAGATCCGGCGTCGTCTGCTTTTCGAGCCCGAAATGGCGGAGCACCTCGTGATCGAGCCCGCGCGCGTGGTACTCGAGGGGCACCTCGTATATGTGCTGCGCATCAAGGGCTTCGATCACCGCCTCGGGGCGGACGTTGCAGAACAGGGCCAGCTTTCGGCGCTCCTCCGGCGGGATCGGCATCGGGGCGCGGCAGAGCAGGATGTCGGGCTGGATGCCGATGGAGCGGAGCTCCTTCACGGAGTGCTGTGTCGGCTTGGTCTTCAGCTCGCCTGCAGTGGCGATGTAGGGCAGCAGGGTGAGATGAATGAACAGGCTCGCCTCGCGGCCGACCTCCTGGCTGAACTGGCGGATCGCCTCGAAGAAGGGGAGACCCTCGATATCGCCCACCGTGCCCCCGACTTCGCAGAGAACGAAGTCGACATCGTCCGTGTCGGCCTTGATGAAATCCTTGATGGCGTCGGTGACGTGCGGGATCACCTGGATCGTAGCGCCGAGATAGTCGCCCTTGCGCTCGCGCTCGAGGATCGCCTTGTAGATGCGGCCAGTGGTTGTGTTGTCGGTGCTGCGGGCCGAAACACCGGTGAAGCGTTCATAGTGACCGAGATCGAGGTCGGTTTCGGCGCCGTCGTCGGTGACGAACACCTCGCCGTGCTGGGTCGGCGACATCGTGCCCGGATCGACGTTGAGGTAGGGATCGAGCTTGCGCAGGCGCACCCGGTAGCCGCGCGCCTGCAGCAGGGCGCCAAGCGCTGCCGAGGCAATGCCCTTCCCGAGGGAGGACACAACGCCTCCCGTGATGAAGATGAAACGCTTCATGACGGATGACCAGTTTAACGATTCGCGGCCCCCAGGCGAGAGGCCCGAGGGCCGATCGCCGGAGGCCTAGTTCGGCGATCCACCGCTTTCAGGCGATGGAGCCGGGGCGGCAGGCGCAGTTGTCGCAGGGGCCGGGGCCAGCGGATCGGGCGGC
>CAZTMG010000176.1:0-1674 GCA_964614815.1 uncultured Rhizobium sp.
CGATCCCGCGCCGAGGACGCCCGCCGCCGTCAGCATGCGGCGCCGGTCCAGGTAGAATGCTTCGGGCGTTATCTCGTCGCGCAGGTCCTGATAGTCCGGGTTGCGGCGGAACGTCAGCTCCATCTCGCCTGTCCTTTTCCCTGTTGTCTGCGTCCATCCTAGCGCGGGCGCGCCCTCCCTGCGAACCCGGCCTGCTCACATCTGTACGATTGAAAGCGCCATCCGGGCATGACCCTGCGCCGGAAAGCCGCCCGGACGGCCTCGATCCGTGTTTCAGCCCGCCCCATGCTAGGCTCGGGGCTCCTGATTCGGAGGCGATTCCCGTGGTGAAACCCGCAGCCTGGCTGGGCGCCTTGCCCGCCCTCACGCTCGCCGCCTGCATGACCCCGCCATTGCCCCCCGCAGGGCCTCCCGCGCCCGTGACAACCGGCCAGGCGCTCGCCCAGGCCGCCTGTCCCCACCGCATCGCCGAGGCCTATGCGTGGGTCAATCACATGCCCGGCCCGAACCGCGCCGCACGCGAGATGCATGTGGATGTGCGCCTTGCCGATGCGAGGGACGCCGCCGTCCTCCTCCGCTCGGACGCCTCGACCGGCGACACCCTGATCCTCGAGATCCGCACCGCGCCGACGGCCCCGATCCCCGGCAGGCTGGCCTACCGCGAGCCGGTTCCCGATCCCATGTACAAGCGGATCAGCTTCTTCTGCCGCGGCGGTGAAATCCACGTGCTGGACAGGATCGAACGCGTCTACTGACCGGGACAGCGGCGCGCTGATCCGTCCGTTTGCTCTCGGCGCGGGGCTCCTGTAGACCCGCCGGGCAAGGAGAATTCATGCGTCTGGCGTTTTTCGGCGATGTCGTCGGCCGCGCGGGCCGTGCGGCGGTCGCTGAACACCTGCCCCGGCTGCGGGGCGAGCTTCAGCTCGATTTCGTGGTCGTCAACGGCGAGAACGCCGCCGGCGGCTTTGGCATCACTGCACAGACCGCGCAGGAAATCTTCGACGCGGGCGCCGACTGCATCACGCTCGGCAACCATTCGTGGGACCAGGCCGAGGCGCTGACCTTCATCGACCGCGAGACGCGCCTCCTGCGGCCGTACAACTATCCGCAGACGCTCAGCATCCCCGGCCGCGGCGCGCAGCTGTTCACCACCCCGAAGGGGCAGCGCGTGTTCGTCATCCAGATCCATGGTTCGGCTTTCATGGAGCCGCTGGATGATCCCATTCAGGGCGTGCAGCGCGCGCTCGACGAGGCGCCGCTTCGCCAGGTCGCCGACGCCGTCATCGTCGAGATGCACGCGGAGGCGACCGCCGAGAAGTACATCATGGGTCATTTCTGCGATGGCCGCGCCACCCTGGTCGTCGGGGCCCATACCCACGTGCCGACCGGGGATGCCCACATTCTCGTCGGCGGCACGGCCTACATGTCGGACGCCGGCATGTGCGGCGACTATGACAGCGTCATCGGCATGAAGAAGGGGCCGCTGGTGCAGCGGGCCTCCACGCGCCTGCCGACCGAGCGCAAGACGCCCGCCGAAGGGCCTGCCACCCTGTGCGGCGTCTTTGTCGAGTCCGATGACGCCACCGGCCTGGCCCGGCGCATCGAGCCGATCCGGATCGGCGGGCGGCTGCGCCCGGCCGTGCCGCGGGTCTGAGCCTTGCGCGCGCGGTCGCT
>CAZTMG010000176.1:1780-6079 GCA_964614815.1 uncultured Rhizobium sp.
ACCCTGATGCGTTCGCTTGCCTTCGCCGTCCTGGGCGCCGCCACGCTGGGCATGGCGGCCTGCCAGACGATGGACCCGCCCGTCACCGCCGCCTCGGCGCACATCGCCGCCGCCGTCGCCGACAGCGCCCGCCCCGCCGCCGACACGGAACGCGACGCCAATCGCAAGCCAGCCGAGATGCTGGCCTTCGCGGAGGTCCGCCCCGGCGATCGCGTCGGCGAGCTGATTCCCGGCGGCGGTTACATGACGCGCATTCTCGCGAAGGCGGTCGGTCCCACGGGCAAGGTCTATCTCTTCTCCGGACCGCCGCGGCAGGCCGGCCAGGCCCAGCCTTTCCAGGGCATCCTGGACGACAAGGCGAACTACGGAAACACGGCGTTCATCCAGACCGACTTCACCACGCTGGCCGCGCCCGAGCCGCTCGACCTCGTCTGGACATCGCAGAACTATCACGATCTTCACAATCCGGGCCGCAACATCGACATCAACGTCGCCAACAAGGCGGTCTACAACGCGCTGAAGCCGGGCGGCCTCTATGTCGTGCTCGACCACCAGTCGGCCCGGGGCGTCGAGTTCGACGCGCAGCTCCACCGAATCGACATGGCGAAGGTGAAATCGGAGGTGCTGGCCGCCGGCTTCGAGTTCGTCGCCGAGTCGCAGGCGCTCGACAATCCGGCTGACGATGGAACGAAGGGCGTCTTCGATCCCGCCATCCGCGGCAAGACGGACCAGTTCATCCTGAAATTCCGCAAGCCGGGCTGAGGCTCAGCCAAAGCTGATCTCGCGCCGCTTGAGGCCTCTGGCCTCGAGCGCGGTCGCGATGATGTGGCGGTGGCATTTCAGTCCGTCGGCGCAATAGCAGAGCAGGGCGGTCGCCTGCGCGCGGCACAACTGCTCGGCCTCCAGCAGCGCAAGCTGCGCCTCGGGCCGCGCGAACGCCTCGGCATAGATGGCCCGGAATTCCTCAATCCGCCCGGCGCGGTTGGCGATGCGCCCCGCTTTCGGCGTGCCCAGCGGACGCAGGTGGATATATCCAATACCGGCTTCTTCCAGCGACGCCGCCAGCAGCGACTTCGAGAACCCGGCCCGCCGCGAATTCGCGACATCGCGCGTGTCGATCACCCGCCTGACGCCCCTTGCCTGCAACGCGGCGATCAGCCCCGCCTGCGTGGTTCCTTCATAGCCGACGGTGAAGAAGATGCGGCGGGACATGCCCGACAATAGGCCAGGCGGGGCCTTGCGCAAACGTCTAGCGCCGAGGCTCCTCCTGTCGGCCCATGCGCGCAGCCGTCAGGATATGGATCAGCGCATGATTGCCCTCATGGCAGGCGTATTCGTAGACCGGGCGGGGAATGCGTCTGAAGACATATTCGGCGCGCCATGGCCGGTTGTAGAGCGACGGGTCCTCGATCGTGAACGCATAGCGGAGCGTGTCCGGCGACATGAGGCTGAAGCGCTCGATGACGATGCTGTCGGCGGTGATGTAGGCGTCGCCTCTCCAGGCAAGTCCCTGTGAACTGGCGATCGAGAAGCGGTCGGTCTCGACCACCAGCGTATCGCCCTCCCATCGTCCGCGCGACAGGCCGCTGCGTGATCGAAGGGCTGCTGGCGACGCCGGACCGGAGAGAGGCACGATGCGCGCCGGCTCCATGTCTTCCATGGCGAGAAGGATGGCGTCCGGCGTCTGCACGATCTGCAACGGGACCAGAAGCCATGACGGCGCAATCGGCGCGTTTACGAAACCGCCGACACAACGCTCGGGATCGGGACGGTCCTCCGGATTGTCAAAGCCGCCCTCATGCGAATCGAGCACGGCCTTCGCCAGCGAGGTCAGAGGCAGCTGTCCATCGGCAGGTTCAACCAGAAGCGACGAGCGCAATTCGCCATTCATCTCCAGCAGCGCGCGGGGAACGGGATTGGAGTCGAATTCAGGATCGTAGACATCGCCTTCATCGAGGCGCGCCATCAGTTTTCCGATGACGTCGGCTTGCTGGTCCGGCGACACGACAAGCCCGACATTCAGGTCCGTGGGCCGTTGAAGCGGGGTGAGGAAGCCGGACAGCCAGTAGCCGTGCAAGTCTGGCTTGCCATCCGCAGTGCGAGGAAGGGAAGGCTGGGCGGCCGCTTCCGCGAACAGGGTCGCAGCGCAACCCAGAAGCATTGAGCAGATCGCATCCCGCATTGCGCCCCCCTTCGACAGCTTCAAGTTCGACCTAGCGCGCTTCTGGCGACGCCCGCTATTGCGTACACTCCGGATTGACGCCCTGCACGTAGTTCCCGATGACGTCGATGTCGGGGGCCGTCTCGGCGCCAAGAAAGCCCGTCAGCCGCTCATAGCCCACGTCGACCGGATACTGCCTGAGATACCAGTCTGCGACCGGCCGGTAGGACCAGTGCCATTTCTCTTCCTCATAGCCCGTCGCGCGGCCGCCTTCGCCCTTGGCGCTGTAGACCTGGCAGAAGCCGAAGGCGTGCGCGTTGTTGACCAGCCAGTCGTAGAGCCGCTTGCCGTCCCGCGTGGCGAAATACGCATTGTCGAGGGCGTTGATGTCGAAGTCCGTCCCCCAGTGATGCCGCGATGTGCCGGGCATGGAGGAGAATTCGAGGATCTTCCGGGCGCGCGCCTTCGGATCGGGGTGCGTCGCCGGCAGCTTGCGTCCGCCCACCAGCGTCCTGCCTGTCCACTTGTCCTCCCAGATCTTCTTCTGGTCCGTGAAGGAGCGGAAGGCAGACACGACTTTCAGCTGATAGCCGTTCTGGGCCGCCGCCTCCGCCATGCGTACGAAGGCGTCGACGGCGTCCTTGTGTCCCCACACCCGCGCGCCGCCGATGTATTTTTGCGGGATGCGGGCGAAACGCGGATCGCTCGCAGGATCGACATCGCCGATGAGGTATTTGAGTTCAATGTGCGACGGGGTGGGCGCCGGCTCGGCTTCCGCGGGCGCGGCTTCAGGATCGGCGGCCGGCGTCTGTTCAGGCGGCTGTTCCATCAGGTCGGCCGTTTCGGCGGCGACGCCCGCGGAGGTCGGCGTGATCACGGCCTGCGCCGCGGCGTCCCCGGACGGGGGATTCCCGCTGCAGCCGGCCATCGCCAGAACGGTCACGAGGGACGCAAGGGTCCGACCAGGTCTCATCGCCGTCTCCAAACGCCCCGGACGGGGAATCAATCATGCGGGCTGCGGCAAGCCAAGGTTCATGGCGCCGGTTTCCAGAAGGTTGCTCAGTTGAAATGACGCGGGGCGCCGGGTCTGGCCGCTAGTTCTTGAACTTGGGGTCCCGGGGCCGCATCAGCCCTTCCTGCGTCACCGAGGCCGCCAGCTTTCCTGCCTCCGTATAGATTTCGCCACGGTTGAAGCCGCGTGCGCCTGAGGCGGAGGGGCTGTCCATCGTGTAGAGCAGCCAGTCGGAAATGTCGAACGGCTCATGGAACCACATGGCGTGGTCGAGCGAGGCCATCTGCACGCCGCCCGTGAACCAGTTGACGCCATGCGGCTTGGTCGCAGTGTCGAGAATGCCCATGTCGGAGGCATAGGCCAGCAGGCATTGTTGCAGCGGAATATTGCCGGGATCGACCTTGCCGCGCGCGCGCAGCCAGATCTGCTTCTTCGGCTCCGTCTTGGCCGGCGAGATCATCTGGCGCGGATCGACAGGCTTGAGCTCGATCGGGCGCGGACGGGCGAACTGCTTCTGCAGCTCCTTCGGCACATGATCCTTCGCCATCGCGCGCAGCTCGTCCTCGCTGAGGAGGTCTGACGGCTTCCTGGTCTGCGGCATGGGCGACTGGTGAGTATAGCCCTGCTCTGGCACCTGGAAGGAGGCTGCGAGGTTGAAGATCTGCTCGCCATGCTGCACGGCGATCACGCGCCGGGTGGTGAAGCTCTTGCCGTCGCGCGCGCGGTCGACCTCGTAGAGGATCGGCACGGTCGGGTCGCCCGGCCGGATGAAATAGGCGTGCAGGCTGTGGCACAGCCGGTTCTCCACGGTGCGATAGGCCGCCACCAGCGCCTGCGCGATCACCTGCCCGCCGAACACGCGCTTCATCCCATCGTCAGGGGAAACGCCCCGGAACAGGTTCACCTCGATACGCTCCAGGTCGAGCAGGTTGACCAGTTCGGCGACGGGGTCGGACGTGAAGGGAACTTCGGTCATGTGCAGTCTTTCCAAGGGAGGCCAGGCGGCAGGGCGAGGGGGCCGGCCATGGCCCGCCGGTTCCTGCGCCGGCGAGTCCACGGTCGGCGCGGTATAGCCGCCGTGGACGGGGATGGCGACCACCCGTGGAGCCGCAGTTACCGGAAGAAA
>CAZTMG010000177.1:0-6052 GCA_964614815.1 uncultured Rhizobium sp.
ACCCTGCAGGCGCAGGAGGAGCCCGCCGCCAAGGATGTGGCGCCGCCCGGGACTGAACCGGCGCAGCCCGCGGCCGGGCCGCCGCAGCCCCGCATGACGTCGCCGCAGGCCGGCGTGTTGCAAGCGGCGGCCCCAAGCGGGATCGAGGCGCAGTTCAAGTCCCGGCGCGTCACCTACAACCGGCCGCCGGAGAAGCTGGCGCTGGGCAAGCCGGTCGATGTCTCGCTCGTCATCAATGCGACCGATGACGAGACGGCAGGTAAGGCGGCGCTCGAAGGTTTCAAGGGCGAGATCGTGGAACGTGATGTCGACCTGTCCGACACTGTCTCCGCCCAGCTCACGGGCGTGGGCTTTGACATCACGACGCAGACGGTGGAGCGGCAGCGCCTGTCGGGGCGGACGGTCAATCGCTGGCAGTGGCGCGTGACGCCGACCGAGGTGGGCGAGCACACGCTGTTGCTCGAAATCTTTGGCTACGCCTCCGGGTCGCTGGACGCCGAACCGCTGGACGCCTATCGCGATGTGATCACGGTCGAGGTCGAGCAGATTGACCAGATCGTGACGTGGGCGCGCAGCGTACAGCCCGTGTTTGCAGTTCTCGCGGCGCTGGCGGGCGTCGGGTCGGCGATCTTTGCGTTCCTCCGGTTCCGGGAAGAGCGGAAACAGAAGCGATCAGGAAAGGCTGGCGGCTGATCCTCCCTAATTCAGCAACTCGAGCGCCGATGCGGTCATCGCCTTGACGCCGGCAGCAATGGTCGGGTCCGGATCGGGCGCGAATTCCGAGGAGTGCAGCGCGGGCAGCGGCTTGCCGCCGGGCTGCTGCGCGGCAAGGACCCTGTCCTTGCTCACGGCGCCAAGCCACAGCAGCAGGATCGGAATCCTGTCCGCAGTACGGCCGTAACGGGCGAAATCCTCGCCGCCCATCGAGGGCGTGGCGGCGTGGATGGTCTGCTCCGGAAATTCGCGCCGGAGGACGCCGCTGATCCGCTCGGCCAGCTTCGGGTCGTTGTAGAGCGACGGCGTGAAGTCCGTCTGGATGGTCATCCCGATCGCCCTGTCCGGGTCGAGTCCAGCGGCCATCGCTTCGGCGCGGGCGATGCGCTCGATGCCTTTCAGGAGCCTCTCGCGCGTGGTGTCGGCGAAGGAACGCACGGTGAGTTGCAGGTGAACCTCGTCGGGAATGATGTTGTGCTTGAAGCCGCCATTGATGGCGCCGACAGTAACCACGGCGGAATCATCCGGCGCAACTTCGCGTGAAACGAGGGTCTGCAGCGTCGTCACGATCCGTGCGGCCGTTACGATCGGGTCTTTCGTGTCCTGCGGGTAGGCGCCGTGGCCGCCGACCCCGGTAACCGTGATGTCGACGCTGTCGACATTGGCCATGACATAGCCGGCGCCGATCGCCAGCTCGCCCGCAGCAAGGGCGGCGTTGTTGTGCAGGGCGATCACATGATCCGGCTTCGGGAAGCGGGTGAAGAGTCCATCCTCCAGCATTGACAGGGCGCCAAGGCCTATTTCTTCCGCTGGCTGCGCGATCATGACCAGCGTGCCTTTCCAGTCGGCTTTGCGTGCAGCGAGCTCGCGCGCTGCGCCGATCCAGACCGTCATGTGGATGTCGTGGCCGCAGGCGTGCATCACGCCTGACTCCTCGCCCGACCAGGCAATGTCGCGCGCCTTCGAGGCGTAGGGGAGGTCCGTCTTCTCGACGAGAGGAAGGGCGTCCATGTCGGTGCGGATCATCAGGACCGGGCCGGGGCCGTTCTCCATCACCGCGACGAAACCGTAACCGCCGACGCCATCCTGCACCTTGCCGTAACGCTTCAGGGCTCGGTCCTTCACCCAGGCGTCGCCAAGTCCGGCGGTCACGGTAAAGCCGAGACGCCTCATCTCGGCGGCGAGGATGGCGGAGGTGGTCTTTTCCTGGAAGGACAGCTCGGGATTGGCGTGGAGGTGCTCGTAGATCTGGCGCAGCGTCTTGCCTTCGGCGCGGAAGGCGGGCTGGGCTCCGGCCGGCTGTGGCCCCGTGACGCAGGCCGCAAGCAGGGAGACACCGAGTGCGAGAAGGGTGCGTTTCATGAAGGGCTCCGGTTGCTGGGGCCGTGATAGCGACCGGGAAACGGGACGTCACGCGGTTTGGATAGGGCGATCTCGTGCAGAGCTTCGTGTCGCCTTGAGGCGGGACGCGCCCGCTGTTGGCCTCGCATGGACCTCGTGATGCCAGGGCGAACTTCCTCCGTTTCCAGCGGCAAGGGAAGCATCGCACGCCTCCCGAGAGTGGAGACGCACGCGACCGGACCTGTGCGCACCCTCCGGCTCCCGTCCGGTTTCATACAGGCCCGGGCAGATTCTGGGGGCATGGTCGCTGACATCCCGGTGCGTTGCCGCTCGTCCCCACGGACGGATAGTGAAGGGTGATTGCCTCAGGACGCCGGATAAAGCCTGGCCTGCTCGGCTGCGTAGGGGGCATAGGACTCCTTCAGCGTCGCCTGATTGAGCAGCATGACGGCGATGACTTTCGTGTCGCCGGGACGGAAGAAGAAAGTCCGCGTCCAGTAACTCTCGGTGCGGCGGCTGCCGGTGAGCGCAACGATCTCCCGCTCGATCTCGTAATCCTCGCCCACGAACAGGGGACCGTCGATCAGGCGGATTTCCTGATCGGCGAAGAGGCCGATGGCGGGACCCTTGACCGGAAGCGCATCGAGACGGGCCGTGTATTGCGCGAGGACGGAGATCATCTCGAACGGTATGATAGCGCGGCCGAAGGGATTGTCGCCGCCGGCATACCAGGCGGAAGGCTCCGTGATCTTCGCGAGCTTCTGGGCGAGCGTGAACGGATAGAGATCGCCCATGTGCTGGTTCGCATCCATGCGGACCCGGACGCGTTTCGTGCGGTGACCCACCTTCAGGTCCCGCAGGATGACGGGCTGTCCCAGCGGGGGGAGTTCGGCGAGGCGGCGGTCGAGGGCGCTGGGCGGGGCGTGCCGGCCGATAGACGCCGTGCCGCGCAGGACCTCTGCGCCGTCGCGCTTCTGCGCCCAGATCACGGCATGGTCCTCGCCCGGTTCACGCTCGATGAAGGCGCGGACCTCCTCGCCCTCCATGACCATGTTGCGATAGTGCGCCGAGAGGCAGCCTTCGCGAAAAAAGCGCTCGCCCCAGATCGCCTCCGCCAGCGGAGCGAACTGGCTGTAATGGGTCGGTCCCTCGATGGGTCCCGCCTTGAAGCCGAGCTTCCGGGCCATGTCGTCGTCGTGCAGGGAGAGATGGTCGTCGTATCTCTGCGCGAGCAGCATGTTCACCGGCTTGCGCCACGGGCCGGCCAGAACCTGGCCGATGGTTTCGAGCGGCGTGTCGAAGGCGCGTGCAGACATGGCGGTCCTCCCTCATCCGACTATCCGCGCGGGGGCGGAGTGGCGCAAGGCCGGCCGAACGCCTACATTCAGACGATCAGGGAGACACTGTCATGGCCGTCCCGCTTCGTATCGATTTCGTGTCCGACGTGGCCTGTCCGTGGTGCGTTATCGGGCTGAGGTCGTTGAAGCAGGCGCTGGCGGCGGTTGGCGATCTGGCGAAGGCGGAGTTTCACTTTCAGCCGTTCGAGCTCAACCCGGACATGCCGCCCGAGGGGGAGAATGCGAGCGAGCATGTGATGCGGAAGTATGGCGCCAACCCGGAGCGGTCCGCAGCGACGCGCAAGGTCATTCGCGAAAGCGGGGAGGCGCTCGGCTTCCAGTTCAATCATGGGCCCGACAGCCGCATCTGGAACACGTTCGATGCGCATCGCCTGCTGTACTGGGCGGGGATCGAAGGACGGCAGATGCAGATGAAGGAGGCGCTCTTCGCGGCAAATTTCACCCAGCAGAAACCGACCAGCGACCATGACGTGCTGGTGGAGGCGGCGGAGGCGGCCGGGCTGGACGGCGGCAAGGCGCGCGAGGTGCTGGCGTCAGGAGCCTATGCGGAGGATGTGAGGCGCGAGGAGACGCTGTGGCGCAACCGCGGCATCCATGCCGTGCCCTCCGTGATCTTCAACGGGCGCTGGATGATCCAGGGCGGCCAGCCGCCGCATGTGTTCGAGCAGGCGATCCGGAAGATTCTCGATGGAACGGCGCCGGCGGCGTAACCTTACGGCGTCAGGAACAGCGTGCGTTCGCGCGCGCGTCGTCTGGCGAGCGCCTGCACAACCACGCCGTTCATGCGGTTCCAGAGCAGGAAGGCGTTGGCGGCGCCGGGGCGATCATCGCGATTGACGCGCTTCACGATCGAAGACTTCCGCGTCTTGTTCGAGCCGACATTATAGCAGAACGCAACCATGGCGCTGAACTCGTTGAGGGTGACGGGAACGGAGACGTACCGTTCGATCGCTTCCTCGCACCATCTGAGATCCGCACGCAGGAAGGCCTCGGCTTCCTGCTCGGTGATGACATCCTTCTCCCCCTCCAGCATCAGGTGGCCGTAGCCGATCAGCCACAGGCCGCCCAGTTCGTAGGCTTCGAGGCGGAGCTGCTCCTCCTCCTTGATGATCTGAACAGCGGTGTGGTTCGTGTTGTAGGCGTGCGGCATCCGGTAGACGGGCTGGGGGGTAAGCGCGTCGATGAAGTTCACGTCCGCGGTCACTGGGACCAGGGGAAGGCCGCCGAGCACGGGGATGGCGTTGGCTTCCGCATCGGGGATCAGCGGCGTCACGGGGGCGGCCAGCGCGACCGGACTGGCCGGAGCGGCAGGCGTCGCGGTTTCCGGCGCTGGCGAACAGGCCGCGAGCAGCGCGGCTGCGGCCGCGAACAGCGCGACAGGCGGTCTTGTCCCCACGGCGCGTCTCCCTGCGATCCCTGACGCGGGGTAGACACAATCTGCAAGCAGGCGGGGTGTAAAGTCCGCGCTGCATGACAGGGACGCAGACTTGGAGAAGTCGTTGCGTTCTGTTTACTTCGCAATTACCAACGTGAACAAATCCATTTCCGACAAAAGCAAGTATAAACTTGCATCAAACTCTCCCCATTTAGCGATTGCTTAGTCAAGCACGCGTATAACCACCCCATAAGCCGAGCAAATCGGCGCGACGACAAACAAACGATGGTGGTGGTGACAATGACGAACGCGAAAGTCCGCGAGACCGCGGCTGATGACAACGTTGAACAATCCTTCCTGAAGGCGCTTTCGCTGCTGGAGCAGGCGCACCGCCGGCTCCACGACGTGGTGAAGGACAATCTGGAGCGTGGGGGCGAGCGTTCGTTGACGGGCGTCCAGGCGCTGCTGCTGTACGAGATCGGCGAAAGCGAGACCCCAGCCTCGGCGCTCCGCGCCCGCGGCTCGTTCGCTGGGACGTCCATGTCGTACAATGTGAAGAAGCTGCAGGAGGGCGGCTATCTGGTGCAGTCGCGCTCCAACGATGACCGCCGCACGGTGCGCCTCAAGCTGACGCCGTCGGGCAAGGCCGTCCGCAACCGCGTGGCCGAACTGTTCGAGAAGCAGGCCTCCTCGCTGGAGCCGACTGCATCGGTCCGCTCCGATGATCTGGAGCAGCTGAACAAGTCGCTGGCCCGTCTCGAGCGCTTCTGGTCGGACCAGGTCCGCTGTCAACTCTGATCGTCGCGTGCAGACCCCGGCCTGGCAGGTCGGGGCTGACCGAGCAGGGGAGCCGCCGGACTTGGCGCGCCGCGCTGACCCGTGCGAGACACCCGCCGCCGGCCCCACAGGGGCCGGCGGTTCTTCTTGTGGCGTCACTGCCCTGTCCCCCCGAGACTCTGCGCGGCCCCTGTCTGGACGCCGGCGTTTGCGAACCAGTCTCAATTACGCACGACTGCCTGGCGTGAGCGTTGCAGGGCCAACCGCAGGAGCCTGAGGCAGTCTTGCGAGGCAGTCGCAAAAATACTGCGACTTTGAAGGCTCAAGACTGCGGGAGCGATTTGATCTTAGTCTAGGAACTTGTCACTGACAGGCTTAACTAGGCCGCGGGGGCGACGACTAACAAGACGCACAAAGCGCAAGAGAAACGCCGATGAAACACCTCGCTGCATTCGAGAACGCCCTGGAGGAGATCCGGTCGGAAGGC
>CAZTMG010000178.1:0-5996 GCA_964614815.1 uncultured Rhizobium sp.
ACGCCGCCTTCGCCATGGCCGATCTCGGGATCGAAAGCATCATGGTCAACTGCAACCCGGAGACGGTCTCCACCGACTACGACACTTCCGATCGTCTTTATTTCGAGCCGCTGACGCTCGAAGACGTGACCGAGATCATTCACGTCGAGCAATCCGCCGGCGAGTTCCTTGGCGTGATCGTGCAGTTCGGCGGGCAGACGCCGCTCAAGCTGGCGCAGGGGCTCAAGAGATCCGGCGCGCCGATCCTCGGCACCACGCCGGATTCGATCGACCTGGCCGAGGACCGCGAGCTGTTCTCGCGGCTTCTCGACCGGATCGGCCTCAGGCAGGCGCCGAGCGCGATTGCGCGCACGGACGAGGAAGCCGTCGCCGCAGCCGGACGCATCGGCTATCCCGTGATGCTGCGTCCTTCCTTCGTACTGGGCGGCCGCGCCATGGAGATCGTGCATGACGAGGCCGATCTCAGGCGCTATGTGCGCGAGGCCGTGCAGGTCTCCGGCGACACGCCGCTGCTGGTCGACCGCTATCTCGCCGACGCCATCGAGGTCGATGTCGACGCGCTGTCGGATGGAGCGACGACGCACGTCGCCGGCATCATGGAGCACATCGAGGAGGCCGGCATCCATTCGGGCGACAGCGCCTGCTCCATCCCGCCCTACACGCTTTCCAAGGAGATCGTCGATCGCCTCGCCGAACAGGCGCGCAAGCTGGCCATGGCTCTCAACGTCAGGGGCCTGATGAACGTGCAGTTCGCCGTCAAGGGCGATGACATCTTCGTTCTCGAAGCCAATCCGCGCGCCTCGCGCACCGTGCCCTTCGTCGCCAAGGCCATCGGCCGGCCTTTCGCAGCGATCGCGGCCAAGGTGATGGCTGGCGCAAGACTCGCCGACTTCAACCTCGGTCCGGGCCCCATCATCGGCCCGCGCGTTGCAGTGAAGGAAGCGGTGTTCCCCTTCTCCCGTTTCCCCGGAGTCGATCCGCTGCTGGGGCCGGAGATGCGTTCGACCGGCGAGGTGATGGGCCTCGACACCTCGTTCGACGCAGCCTATCTCAAGAGCCAGATCGCGGCGGGCATGTCGCTGCCGGCGGCGGGCTGCGTGTTCATTTCGGTGCGCGACGGCGACAAGCCGGCCATCGAGCAGACGGCGCGCGACATCGCCGCCCTCGGCTTCTCCATCATCGCCACGTCGGGAACCGCCCAGTATCTGTCGGCCCGCGGCATCGCCGTCCGGCAGGTGAACAAGGTGGCCGAGGGCCAGCCGCACATTGTCGATTCGCTGATCAACGGCCAGGTCCAGCTGGTGTTCAACACCACCGAGGGAGCACAGTCGCTGCTTGATTCGGCCTCGATCCGGCGGGCGGCCCTGTCTCAGGGCATCCCCTACTACACGACCGTTTCGGGGGCGCGGGCCGCCGTTCAGGCTATCCGCGCGCTAAAAACACGCCCGCTTGAAGCCGGCGCGCTTCAGACCTACTCTTGAATGTTCTGAACCGGGCGGTGCGTAGCCGCCCGTAGAATGATTCCGGCTAATTTCGGCGCTTTTCCATAGGACTACCCATGCAGCGCATTCCCATGACATCCGAGGGCTTCGAGGCCTTGCAGGCGGAGCTGAAAACCCTCAAGTCCGAGGAACGCCCGAACGTCATCGCGGCGATCGCCGAAGCGCGCAGCCATGGCGACCTGTCGGAGAACGCGGAATACCATGCCGCCAAGGAGAAGCAGTCCTTCATCGAGGGCCGCATTGCCGAACTTGAGGACAAGCTGGCCCGCGCCGAGGTGATCGACACATCCCGCCTCACGGGCAAGACCGTGAAGTTCGGCGCCACCGTGAAGGTGATCGACGAGGATTCCGGCGAGAGCTTCACCTACAAGATCGTCGGCGACGACGAGGCCAACGTGAAGGAGAAGAAGATTTCCATCTCCTCGCCCATCGCCCGCGCCATGATCGGCAAGGAGGAGGGCGACACCGCCGAGGTGGCCGCCCCGGGCGGCGCCAAGTCCTACGAGATCGTGTCCATCAGCTGGAAGTAGGCTTGAACGCGAAACGCTCAGGCCCGTCGATCTGGTGCGTCGCCGACGGCCGCGCCGGCATTGTCAACCAGACGCTGGCGCTTGCCGCCGCGCTCGCCGAACCCGGGCCAGCGGCGGACCTTGCGCATGTGACGTCGGCGGCGCATCGCGACGAGCCCCTGATCCTGCAGCCAGGGGGTTGGCGCCTGATGCTTCGCCCGGACCTGTGGCCGGCGCCCTTGCGCGCCTTGCCGGCGGAGCAGCGCGCCGCGATGACGGGCCCGTGGCCGGATATCTGGATCGCAGCGGGACGTCGCTCCATTCCCTATTCGCGGCTGGTGCGGAAACTTTCGGGCGGCCGGATATTCGTGGTGCAGACGCAGAATCCGCGCGTCGATCCCAGGGGCTTCGATCTCGTCATCCCGCCCGAACATGACGGCGTGCGGGCTGGATCGAACGTGTTTCCGATCGTCGGTCCGCCAGTCTGGTTTTCGCAGCAGCGCATTGCGGATGCACAGAAGCGCTTCGCCCGTCTGCGCGCGACGCCCGGGCAGAAGGTTCTGGTCGCGATCGGCGGGAATTCGAAGCACTACAGGATGACCGAGTCGACCGTCGCGCAGGTGGAGGCGGCCATGCAGCGGCTGTCGGACGGCCGGACCTTCTGGATCACCGTCTCGCGCCGCACGCCGGAACATGCGCGGGTGCGGTTCCGGCGGCTTGCGGGGACGCTCAACGCCGTATTCTGGGAGGACGAGGCGCGCGACGGGCCCAATCCCTACGTGGCCTTCCTCTCGCTGTGCGACATGGCGATGGTGACGTGCGAAAGCGCCAACATGATCGCGGACCCGGCCTTCTTCGGAAAACCGGTGCACCTGCTGAAGCTCGACGGCGGCTCGCCTCGCTTCGACCGGCTTCACCGGGGCTTCATGGACCGGCACGCCGCCCGCTGGTTCACCGGCAGCCTGACGGGCTGGACCTACACCCCCCTGCGCGAGGCCGCCCGCGCCGCAGACGAGATCGTCCGGCGGATGCTGGAAAGGCATCCGGGCCGCTAAACACTACCTCGATAAGCGCCTCCCCTGTTTCTGCGTGCCTTTTTCGTTCGCCCCCGCATCCCCAGAATATGAGCCTGGAAGGCGGTCCGGCCCACCCTGCCCCATTTCGCCGGCCGGCTTGGACCGTTAGGAAGGGCTGAACACAGGATTTGCCATGACCTCGCCCAAGGCTCCGCGTCACTCCCAGATCATCATCCTCGGCTCCGGCCCAGCGGGATACACGGCGGCAATCTATGCGGCGCGGGCCTTGCGCAAGCCGCTGCTGATCGCCGGCATCCAGCCGGGCGGGCAGCTGACGATCACCACGGACGTGGAGAACTATCCGGGCTTCGCCGACGTCATCCAGGGTCCCTGGCTGATGGACCAGATGCGCGCGCAGGCGATCCATGTCGGCACGGAAATCGTGGAGGACCACATCATCAAGGCCGACCTGCAGACGCGCCCCTTCACGCTGACAGGCGACAGCGGGCAGAGCTATACCTGCGACGTGCTGATCATCTGCACGGGCGCGCAGGCGAAGTGGCTGGGTCTCGAGAGCGAAGCGAAGTTCAAGGGCTTTGGCGTTTCGGCGTGCGCCACCTGCGACGCCTTCTTCTACCGCAACAAGGAGGTGATCGTGGTCGGCGGCGGCAACACCGCCGTCGAGGAGGCGCTGCATCTGACGCACTTCGCCTCGAAAGTCACCGTCGTCCACCGCCGCGACCAGTTCCGCGCCGAGAAGATCCTGCAGGATCGCCTGTTCAGGAATCCGAAGGTCAGCGTATTGTGGAACACGGAGCTGGCTGACGTGATCGGACAGGAAGGTCCGCGGAGCGTCACCCGGGCGAAACTGCGCAATCTCAAGACCGGCGAGGTAACCGAAACGCCGGTGCATGGCATCTTCATCGCCATCGGCCATGCGCCGCAGACGCAGCTGTTCACCGGCCAGCTGGAGATGAAACCGGGCGGCTATCTGAAGACCGCGCCCAACTCGACCGCCACTTCCATCCCCGGCGTGTTCGCGGCGGGCGACGTGGCGGACGATGTCTTCCGCCAGGCCGTGACGGCGGCGGGGCTCGGCTGCATGGCGGCGCTGGAGGCCGAGAAATATCTCGAAGCCCTGCCGCAGCCGGCGAAGGCCGCCGCCGAATAGGCGGCCTGTCGGCGTGATGGCGGGACATGACCGGTCCGCCGATTGCTGGCAGGATGATGCGATGGTCGAGATCCAGCCGGAGGTCCATGTGTCGTCTGCAGCCTTTTCCGCCTGGTACGCCGCATTCAGGCCGACGGGGATCGAGGTCGTGCCGGGGGTGCATCGCGCCTTGCCGGGAAAGCTCGATGCGCCGGAGGCGAGGCCAGGCGACCCCGTGCGCGCGGGCGGGTATGGCGAGGATCGCGCCATCTACACGCAGGCGCTGTTTGCGCCGGCCGGCGAAGAGCCGCGCACCATCCATCTCGGCATCGACGTGTTCGCGCCTGCGGGCGCTGAGGTGGCGACGCCGCTGAGCGGCCGCGTACACTCCTTCCGCATCAATGAAGCGGAGGGAGATTATGGTCCTACCCTCATCCTGGAGCATACGCCGGCGCCGGGCGTGACCTTCCACACGCTTTATGGCCATCTGAGCCGTGACAGCCTCAAGGGGCTGAAGCCCGGCGCGGCCTTCATGGCCGGCGAGCGGATCGCCACGCTGGGAACGCGCCGCGAGAATGGCGGCTGGCCGCCGCACCTGCACTTCCAGATCATCCTCGACATCGGCGATGCGAAGGGCGACTATCCCGGCGTCTGCCGCCGCAGCGAGCAGGCGCATTGGCTGGCGATCTGCCCCGATCCGGCGCGCCTGCTGGGCCTGGCGACGCGACAGGGCGCCGCGACATCGCACACGCCCCCGCACTGACGAGCGCCGGTCCCCCCTCCGGCAGGATGAATGCGGGCAGTCTCGCAGAAGGCAGGAACGCGGCAAGGCACGCGATCGGGACTGCATGCATGGACAGCCACGCGCGCCTGAAATCCTTCTGGATGCGTCTTCCCGTGCCGTTTCACGGAGGTTCCGGGGCCTGCACGCACGCCGGCGTTGCAAGGACAGGGCGGACGGGAGACGGGCGGGCTCAGTGCGTGTGGCCGCCGCGGCCGCACATCAGGTGTGTTGCGCTGGCCATCCACATCAGGCGGACGCCGGGGCTCCAGGTCAGCGAGTGTTCGCCATCGCTCCAGACGATCTGCACCGGTCCCGGCTCGGGCGGCAGGTAAGGCAGGCGATAGGCAACGCCCCGCACCCAGACCATGGCGGCGACGCCCGCGCCCGTCTCGGCGAAAGTCAGATAGAGCTTGCCGCCATCGTCGCACTGGAAGGCGACCGCATCCCGCGGTTCAGGGGCGGGCGTCTGCGCCTCCGCCGAAATGGCTGCGGCGCCAAGGGCGATCGCGCATGCGCCGAGCCTGACGAAGCGATGGAAAGACATGGATGAGCCGCCTGCTGCTGGACGGCCAGAGTGCGCGATGAAGGAGACGCCTGCAAGCCTGTCCTATTCCGCCGCCTTCGCCGCGGCTTCCCGGGCGGCGCGCAGCATGGCGGCGCGGGCCTCAACCTGCGCGACAATCCTGTCGATCATCTCGGCGTTCGAGACCTTGTGGTCGGGCTTGCCGGAGACATACATCATGCCGGCGTCCTTGCCGCCGCCGGTGAAGCCGAGATCGGTCATGGCGGCCTCCCCCGGCCCGTTCACCACGCAGCCGATGATGGAGAGCGAGATGGGCTCTGAAATGTGGGCGAGACGCCTTTCGAGCGCTTCAACGGTGCGGATGACGTCGAAGCCCTGACGCGCGCAGGACGGGCAGGCGATGATGTTGACGCCGCGCGTGCGCAGGTTGAGCGATTTGAGAATCTCGAAGCCGACCCTGACCTCCTCGACAGGTTCGGCGGACAACGAGACGCGGATCGTGTCGCCAATTC
>CAZTMG010000179.1:0-249 GCA_964614815.1 uncultured Rhizobium sp.
TCGGCATACGCGGCAAGGTTGAGCAAAGGCCGCGCGCCGGTCCGGGCGCGGGCGCTCGCTGCGGCCCGCAGGCGGCCAGCAGCGCAAGCATCGCAAATCCGCTACACAGGCGCTTCATGTCACCCTCCCGCCGGCGACGCCGGCCTGATCTCGAATGGCGCGCACGCCTCGCCCATGGCGGCGATCTCGGGCATGGGCGTGGTCCGCAGCTTCTGCGCCTCCGCCCGCGCCCTGCCGGCGTCGACGCCG
>CAZTMG010000179.1:306-5934 GCA_964614815.1 uncultured Rhizobium sp.
GATGTCGGCCTGCGTCATCCGCACGGCCGCGCACCTCAGGGCGTTTTCCGGCGCGACGTCATCCTCGATGGTCACCGCCGGGGCCTGGGCGGACGCTGCGCCGGCGACGGCCAGCACAACCAGAATTGATGGGGAAAGGCGCATGACAACCTCCAGCCTCATCGGGTTCTGGTCTGTCATCCCGGCAATTTGAAGGCCGGCCCGGACCCCTATCGCGTCAGGCCCAGCGACTGGGCCATCACGTGGAAGATCTCGTTCTGCTCGATCACGCCGGAGAACAGGTTCGCCCCCGGCCCGCTGGCGAAGATCGCCACATCCTCGCCGCCGTGCGTTTCGGAGCCGAGCGGGATCAACGCCTGCTGCCGGAAGCCCAGCGCCGTGGTGTCCACATTGGTGAGATCCGGACGGTCGCACAGCCACTTGCCGTCCGCCTGCTCCTTGCACACCGACCCCGGACCGTTGGCGAAACTCAGCGTCGTGTAGGGCTTGCCGTCGCGCGCCAGCACAAGCCTGTCGTTCTCCCTCACGAGGCCGAGGATCGGATTTCCGCGTTGCGGGTAGCCCTGCATGGTCAGCGTGTGGGAGTGGTCCGCCGTCACGATGATCAGCGTTTCCTCGGCGCGCGTCATCGCGACGGCCGCAGCGACAGCCTCGTCCAGCGCCGCAGCATCGCCCAGCGCGCGCTGCGCATCGCCGGCATGCAGGCCGTGGTCGATCCGTCCGCCCTCGACCATCAGCACGAAGCCGTTGGGATTTGCGGAGAGCCGCGTGATCGCCGCCCGGGTCATCTCCGCAAGCGAGGGCTCGCCCGCCTGCGTCCTGTTGCGGTCGAGTTCATACTGCATGTGGCCCGGCTCGAAGAGGCCGAGGATCTGGCCCGTTCCCTTCCAGTCGAACGCCTCGAAACCCGCCTTGTCGGTGGCCAGCGTGCGGTTCGGGGCCTGCGCCGTCCAATCCCCGGCAAGGTTGCGGCCATCCTTCCGGCGCCCTTTCTGGCCCGGATATTCGGGATCGGCCGCCGTTTCCGGCAGGAAGTTCGCGCGTCCGCCGCCCAGGATCACCTCGAAACCATCGCCATTGGCCTTCGTCCAGTCGAGGAGCTGCGCCGCAATGTCCTTGCAGCCCGCCGCCTTGCCCTCGGCCGGGACGTTGGCGTCGCTTTCCCAGTCGCGCTCGACCGTCTCGGCATAGGTGGCCGCAGGCGTCGCGTGCGTGACGGTCGCCGTGGAAATCACGCCGGTGGCCATGCCGCTGGCCTCCGCCAGCTCCCACAGCGTCGTCGTGCCCGCGACCCTGGCGCTCGTGCAGTCCTTGAGGTTCGCCGCCTGCGTCACGCCGATGGAGCCGTTGTAGGACTTGACGCCCGTGGTCATCGCCACCGCGGTCGGCGCCGAATCCGCCACCTGGCTGTCATGCGTGTAGGTCTTGGAGAACGCCGAGTAAGGAAGCTTCTCCATGGCGAGCTGGTAGCTCTCGCCATCGAGCCCTTTCGATTGCCCGGCATAGATGCGCGCCGCCGTGATGGTGGAAACGCCCATCCCGTCGCCGACGAACAGGATCACGTTCTTCGCCGGCCTGTGCGCCCGCTCCGCCGCCCGCGCCCTCACCGCCGCCGCGCCTTTCACGAAATAGCTGTCCGCCGCCTGCACGGGCGCAGGAATGTCGGCCGTCCGGAAGGACGTTGTGGCGCAACCGGCGGCGCCCAGCGCCAGGGCGGACACGGCGAGCGTGCGAATCATGGACATCTCCTGCGCGATCAATCGCGCCGGAAACTAGTCCAGCGATGCAACACTTCCGAGTCGTAATTTGGGAGCCTACGCCGCGGTCCTGTGTTCCGTGGCGGCGGGCATGGGCGCCACGCGCTCGGGCGCGCGCCTCAGCAGCGACAGCATGGCGCGAACCTCCGAGCGTCCGGACAGCTCGCTCATGGTAAGCTTTCCGTCAGCGGGCGTGTCGAACACCGTGCGGCCCTCCAGGGCGATCGCCCGGTGCGCCACACGGTCGCGCAGGCTCCAGGACGCGCCGAAGCCCGCTTCCTGGGCCATGGCCTCGACCCGCGCGTTGATGACCGCGCCGATCCGGCTTGGCAGCGCCGCGACGCGGTTCAGCACCACATGCCAGCGTTGCGCCGCAAGGCCGGCGCGGCGGCGGTCGAATCGCACCGTGTCGATCATCTCGCGATAGTTGATGCGCGGCGCAGCGGGCGCGCCGAGAGGAGCGAACAGGCCATGCATGTCCGCCGGGCTTTCATTCATCGGGGTCAGGATGACGTCCGCCAGCAGATGCGCTTCATAGACGTCAGCAAGGTTGCCCGACGAGGTGTCGATGATCATCAGGTCGTAGCCGTCCATGGCCGCCATGCGCGTCAGGGGCTCAAGCCGCCCGGAATGCTTCGGCCTGGCGTTGGCGCGGGCGTCCGCATCCGTGTCCATCAGCATGACATGATCGGGGCTTTCGAGGCGCGAGGCGCGGCGGAGAGTGAGGAAGCCTGAAAGATTGCGCGTGTTGCGGTCGAGATCGAGACAGGCGGCGCGCAGACCGTCCTTGACGGCCGCAACGCCCAGCAGGCACGCCAGCGTCGTCTTCCCCGTGCCGCCCTTGAAGCCGCCTATGGTCACCACCTGCATGGGGTCCTCCATCTGGGGCCGCCGGCCGGTACGGTTAACGCCCGGCCGGATTTCCGTCGCCCTTGCTTGGGATGGATGCTTCAATTCGCGTGCCAGATGAGCGGGCGGCCCGGAATCCCCACAGAATCAGGAGCGCCCGGCCACTTGCCCTTGCGCGCGCCCGCCCCGATTATGGCGCCGTGCAGCGCGGCGGGACGCCCCGCGAGGAGATGATGAATGGCTACCATCGCCCTGGTGGACGACGACGAGAACATTGTCGAATCGCTCAAGGCCTTCTTCGAGGCTGAAGGTTACCAGGTCCGCGCCTACCATGACGGGGCCGCGGCCCTCGCCGGCCTGTCCGAGAACCCGCCGGACCTTGCGATCCTCGACGTGAAGATGCCCAGGATGGACGGAATGGAGCTGCTGCGGAAGCTGCGCCAGACCTCCAACCTGCCGGCCATCTTCCTCACCTCGAAGGACGACGAGATCGACGAGGTGGTTGGCTTCAACATCGGCGCCGACGATTTCATCCGGAAACCCTGCTCCACCCGCCTGCTTGCCGAACGGGTGAAGGCCATCCTGCGCCGGTCGCGCGGCGGCGCCGTCGCGCCGGAAGAAGGCGACAAGAAGCCTATCGTCCGCGGCCGCCTTACGCTCGACCCCAACCGCCATGCCTGCCAGTGGGACGGGAAGGTGGTGCGCCTCACCGTCACCGAATTCCTGATCCTGCAGGCGCTGGCCCAGCGTCCCGGCTATGTGAAGAGCCGCGACCAGCTGATGGACGCCGCCTACGACGACCAAGTCTATGTCGACGACCGCACGATCGACAGCCACATCAAGCGCCTGCGGAAGAAGTTCCGCGACCTGGACGAGAATTTCGACGGCATCGAGACGCTGTACGGCGTGGGGTATCGCTATAAGGAAGCCTGACAAAGCCGTCAGGGCGACGCCCCGCAAGCCGCGTCCCCTGCTGTGGTCTCCCATCGCGAGACTGATCCTCGCTTCCAACCTCGCAGGCTTGGTCATCCTGATCGCCGGCGCGCTGGTGCTGAACGAGGTGCGGGCGAGTCTTGTCAACGCGCGCAAGGCCAGCCTCGAGGAGATGAGCCGGCTCATCTCCTCCTTCATCACCGAGAACGCCGTTCCCGACGAACCGGTCGCCCTCGACATCGACGCAGTCGTCCAGCAGCTGACGGCCATGCCGCTCACGCCGGCGACGCGCATCATTGTGCACGACCCCGGCCGGGTGAATGTCGCCGACACGCGCCTGCTCAAGGATGTGATCGACCGCAGCGCCGTGCCCCCGATCCGCGCCCCCAGCTGGCTCGAACGCGCCTGGCTCGACACCGTTCGCACGATCCAGCGCGCCTTCGAGACCGTCAGCGCCACCGGCCGCCAACCCATCGCCGAGGCCCGCTCGCTGGAGGAAGAGGTCGAGCTCGCCCTCGGCGGCGAGCCGGTCTTCTCCGAGCGTTTCAACGACACGGCCGACCGCGTGCTTTCCGTCACGATGCCCATCGAGAAGGTGCGCCGCGTTGTCGGGACGCTCACGATCGAGACAAGCGACGTGTCGGATATCATCGGGGCCGAACGCGCCGCCCTGCTTCCCCTCATCCTTGTTGCGGTGCTGGTCTCCTTCATCACGGCGACGCTGCTCACGCTCGGCATTGCGCGTCCGCTGCGCCGGCTCGCGCTCGCCTCCGACCGCGTCGCCGCGGGCGCCGCACAGCGCCTCAATCTCGGCAGGCTTCACGACCGCAAGGACGAGATCGGGGACCTCGCCCGCGCCATGGAAGGCATGACCAGTTCGCTCTACGACCGCATCCAGGAGAATGAACGCTTCGCCGCCGATGTCGCGCACGAGCTCAAGAACCCGCTCACATCCATACGCTCGGCTGTAGAAACCTCGCTGGCGGTCGCCGACCCCGCCGTGAAGGAGAAGATGGCGAATGTCATCGCCCGCGATGTCATCCGCCTGGATCGGCTTATCTCCGACATATCGAACCTGTCGCGCCTCGAGGCGGAGATCGTCCGCGAGAAGCTTGTGCGGGTCGACATTGGAAAGCTGCTCGAGGACATCGTCTCCATCTATCGCGACACGGCGCGCGAGAGCGACCCGCGCGTGGTTCTCGTCATCGCCGACAAGGCGAAGCATGAGGTCATGGGACGCGAGGGACCGCTCGGCCAGGTGATCCGCAACCTCGTGGAAAACGCGCGCTCGTTCTCCCCGCCCGGCGGCGAAGTCACCGTGACCTTGAGCCAGGGACGCGCCGCTCGCGGTTCCGTGATCCGCATCACCGTGGAGGACCAGGGCCCCGGAATCCCGCCCGACAAGCTCGAGAAGATCTTCCAGCGCTTCTACACCGACCGCCCCGCCGGGGCGAAGTTCGGGAATAATTCAGGTTTGGGCCTTTCAATCGTACGCCAGATCACCGACACGCACAGGGGCAGCGTCTGGGCTGAAAACCGCATGGCGGACGGGCAGGTAGCCGGCGCGCGCTTCGTCGTGGAGCTGCCTCCCGCGCCGCTGGATATCTGAATCTCTATTGACCCCGGAAGAAACGAGTCATCACCATGACGGGCTGGACAAAGCGGGAGTGCTTCCAATGATCGGTTTGGTCGTGGTCACGCACGGCCGGTTGGCCGAGGAGTTCATCGCCGCCGGGGAGCACGTTGTCGGCCGCCTCGAGAACGCCATCCCGATCTGCATCGGCCCCGATGACGACATGGACATGCGCCGCAGGGAAATCATCGCTGCCGCCAAAGCCACCGACACGGGCGCGGGCGTCATCATCCTCACCGACATGTTCGGCGGCACGCCGTCCAATCTTGCGATCTCCGTGATGGGCGGGGCGAAGATCGAGGTCATCGCGGGCGTCAACCTGCCCATGCTGATAAAGCTCGCCGAAGTGCGCAGCCGACTGCCGCTTGCCGACGCGGCGCTGGCGGCGCAGGAAGCCGGACGCAAGTACATCTCCGTTGCTTCCGCTCTCCTGCAGCGGGCCGAATGAGCGACAAG
>CAZTMG010000180.1:0-5892 GCA_964614815.1 uncultured Rhizobium sp.
CATGTTGACCGCTGCCTGCAGGCCGAAGATGGCAAACAGCCCCACGCCCGCCGCACGCTGGTAGATGTCCTGCTGCCTGGCCGCATCGACGATGCCCTTTATGGCGATGACGGCGAACAGGACGGTCAGGGCGACCAGCAGCAGCAGGCCGAACTCCTCGCCCGCCACCGCATAGATGAAATCCGTATGCGCATCCGGCAGGGAGCGCTTCACCGTCCCCTCGCCGGGTCCGACGCCGAAGAAGCCGCCGCGCTCGATCGCCTGCCGCGCCTTGTCGATCTGATAGGTGTCGTACTCGGTGGGGTTGAGGAAGGCGTTCACGCGCTGCCGGACATGCGGAACGATGTTGTAAAGCAGCACGCCGAGCCCGGCCCCGCCGACGACGAAGCCCGCCGCCCACAGCCAGGGCAGGCCGGCGATGAAGAACACGATCACGAAAGCCGCTGTCAACAGAGCCGCCTGACCCACATCCGGCTGCAGCAGCAGCAATCCGACCGTCACCGCGTAGAAGGCGAATGCGATCGGCGCCCATGGCCCCGCCGGAAACCTGTCGCGCTGCGCCAGAAGCCACGCCGTCAGCACCACCAGCGCCGGCTTCATGATCTCTGATGGCTGGAAGGTGGTCTCGCCGATCCTGATCCAGCGCGTTGCGCCCTTGGCCTCATGCCCGAACAGCAACAGGGCCGCCATGACGAGGAAGCAGACGACGAACAGGAGCCCGCAGACCCGCCTCACCCAGGCCGGGCTCAGCAGCGAGGAGGCCAGCAACACGCCGACGGCCGCGGCGGCGAACGCCGCCTGCCGGTAAACGAAGTGAAACGGATCGCTTATGTCCAGCCGCGCCGCCGCGGCCGGCCCGGCCGCCAGCGACAGCACGATGCCTGCGGCCATCAGCATCAGCGCGGCGGCGATCAGCCCCTTGTCGACGGTGCGCCACCATTCTGCGAGGGGAGACCTGTCGGACCTGCGGAAGACCTGCATGGCGCATCACGCGTTTGCATTCGACTTGCGGCGCTTCAGCAATGCCGCCGCTTCCTGCCGGAAGGCGAGTCCGCGATGCTCGAAATCGCGGAACTGGTCGAAGCTGGCGCACGCGGGCGAGAACAGGACCACAGCGCCCTCGACGCCCGAGGCGCGGGCGTCCTCGAACGCACGCTCCACGGCCACATCGAGCGTGCGGCACTTGACATGATCCAGCTTGCCGGCGAGCGCGCGGGCGAACGCCTCGGTGCTTTCGCCGATCAGATAGGCCTTCCTGATCTGTCCGAACAGCGGGGCGAGATCGTCGATTCCCTCCTCCTTCGGACGCCCGCCGACAATCCACCAGGCGTTGGGGAAGGCCCGGATCGCCTGCTCGGCCGCCTGCGCGTTCGTGGCCTTGGAGTCGTTGATGAAGCGCACGCCCTCGATCGAGCCGATCGTCTCAAGCCTGTGCGGCAGGCCCGGAAACGTCTCGATGGCGGCGATGATGTCCGCCGGCTCCAGGCCCAGCGCGCGGCAGGCCGCATAGGCGGCGGCGATGTTCTGGTGGTTGTGCCGCCCCGGCAGCGCCCTTGCGCCGCGTATGTCCACTGGCGGCTCCGCCCTCCCGGCGATGGAATCCTGCAGCATGCCTTCCAGCACGGCGACGCCGCGGCCGAGGCCGTACTCCGCGGAGATCGGGATCACGTGACGCTGGCCCTGGCTGGTCAGCTGCGTGGCCATCACGCCCGAACGGACATCGTCGACGCCGATGATCGCATAGTCATCGGATCCCTGATTCAGGAAGATGCGCCGCTTGGCGCTGACATACCCGTCCATCCCGCCATGGCGGGAAAGATGGTCCGGTGAAATGTTGAGCATGATCGCAACGTCGCAGCGCAGGCTTTCGACGAGATCAAGCTGATAGCTCGACAGCTCCAGCACATAGATCGCCTCGGAATGCAGCTTTTCGAGATCGAGCACGCCGACGCCGATATTGCCGCCGACGCGAACATCCTTGCCGTTCGCCTTCAGGATGTGGCCGATCAGGGCTGTCGTGGTCGACTTGCCGTTGGTGCCCGTGACGCCGACGATGCGCGGCCGCTCGAACGACTTGAACTCGTTCACGGCGCGCGCGAACAACTCCATGTCGCCGATCACCGGCACGCCCACCATCTGGGCCATGCGCACGAAACGATGCGGTTCCGGGAAGCGGAAGGGGATGCCCGGCGAGAGCACCAGCGCCGCAAAAGCTTGCCAGTCGCGCCGGTTGAGATCGACCAGCGGCACGCCCGCATCTGCGGCCGCCTTGCGGGCATTCTCGTTGTCGT
This sequence comes from uncultured Rhizobium sp., assembly GCA_964614815.1. GTDB lineage: Bacteria > Pseudomonadota > Alphaproteobacteria > Caulobacterales > Hyphomonadaceae > UBA7672. The sequence continues at coordinate 2,292 of CAZTMG010000180.1, forward strand.
CCCAGGCGGCGACGCGCGCGCCGCCGGCCATCAGGGCCTTGCACGTCGCGATACCGCTCCGGCCCAGGCCGAAGACAGCGACATCCCTACCCTCGAAGGAGCGAACTGGAATCACCCTGGCCTCACCTCAGTCGCAGCGTGGCAAGGCCGACGAGGGCCAGCAGGAAGGCGATGATCCAGAAACGGATCACCACGGTCGGTTCGGACCAGCCGAGTTTCTCGAAGTGGTGATGCACCGGCGCCATCCTGAAGAAGCGCTTTCCGGTCGTCTTGAAGTAGAGAACCTGGATGATGACCGACAGCGCCTCGAACAGGAACAGGCCGCCGACGATCGCCAGGACAAGCTCGTGCTTCGCGCACACCGCCATCGCGCCGAGACAGCCGCCAAGCGCCAGCGACCCCGTATCGCCCATGAATACGCTCGCGGGCGGCGCATTGTACCAGAGGAAGCCAAGGCCTCCGCCCACCAGCGCGCCCATCACCACCGCCAGCTCCGCCGTGCCCGGCGTCGGGGTCAGCAGGAGATAGTCGGCAAGACGCGGCGTGCCCGTCGCGTAGGCGATGAAGCCGAAGGTCGCGCCCGCGATCATCACCGGACCGATGGCCAGGCCATCGAGACCGTCAGTGAAGTTCACGGCATTGCCGGCGCCCACGATCACGAAGGCACCGAAGGCAATGAAGCCGTAGATCGTCAGGTCGAACATGAAGTCCTTCAGGAAGGGCAGCGCGAGGCCGGTGGCGAAGCCTTCCTGCGGCGGCGCCTTCAGCGCGCCCGCCGCCAGCGCCGCATCGGTCGACGCCTGCGCATATGTGGAGATCCACCATACGGCGAGGCCCGCGATCGCGAACTCCATCAGCAGCCGCACCTTGCCCGAAAGCCCGGCCGTGCCCTTCTTGGTGACCTTTTGGTAGTCGTCGATGAAGCCCACGAGGCAGAAGCCCACGGTCACGAACAGCACGATCCAGACATACTGGTTGGATAGGTCCGCCCACAGCAGCGTTCCCGACAGGATGCCGAACAGGATGAGGAAGCCCCCCATCGTCGGCGTGCCCTTCTTGCTGAAATGGCTTTCCGGGCCGTCCGTGCGGATCGGCTGACCCTAGCGCTGCTTCTTGCGCAGCCAGAGGATCATCGGATGGCCGAACAGCATGGTGAGGATGAGTCCGGTCGCAAGCGCGAGCGCCACCCGGAAGGTGATGAAGCTGAACAGGTTCAACTCGCCCGTATAGGGCGACAGGAGATGGTACAGCATGCCTACGCCCCTGACGCGTTCTGCGATTTGGCGCCGGCGCCTTCGCTCATCTGCCTGAGCGCCGTTCCAACTTTCGCCATGCCGGATGCATTCGAGCCTTTGATCAAGACCGCATCCCCTGCTTGCAGCCAGCTTTTCACCACGTCGGACGCGTCGCCCGGACGTGTGACATGCTCGACCCGGATGCCGGGCTTCTTCGCCTTCAGCGCCTCGGCGAGATGCTTCATTTCGCCGCCAGACAGAACCGCGGCTGCAACGTCCCCGGCGATGATCACATCGGCCAGTTGTGCGTGGAGCGCTGCGGAATCCGGGCCCAGTTCGCGCATTTCGCCCAGCACGACGAGGCGTCGCCCCGGCCGCCGCGCAAGACCCTCGATGGCCGCGCGCATGGATTCGGGATTGGCGTTGTAGGCGTCATCCACCAGCGTCGCCTCGCCGCCCTGCGGCAGTTTCAACGTCTCTGCAACGCCGCGTCCCGCCGGGGGCGCATAGCCCGAGAGCGCATCCGCCGCCTGTTTCGCCGGCACGCCGGACAGCACTGCCGCCAGCAGCGCCAGCGCCGCATTGCCGGCCCAATGCCCGCCCACGGCGTTCAGCGCGACCGAAACCGTCTCGCCCATCACGTCGATGGCGATGCGCGAGACGAATCCGTCCGTCTCGTAGGACGCAGGCGCGGCGGCGTTCGTCCCACGGGAGCCGCCGAAGCTGTAGAAACGGACAGAAGGCTGCAGTTGCAGCGCCGCCGCCCTGAGGCGGTCATGAAACCTGTCCTCGGCCGGCAGGATCGCCGCCCCGCCCGGCAGCAGGCCGGCGAAGATCTGTGACTTCTCGTCCGCCACGCCCTCGATGGAGCCCACGCCCTGGAGGTGCGCCGGCGCAATCCGCGTAATCATCGCCACATGCGGCTGCACCATGCGGGAGCGCGGCGCGATCTCGCCCGGCGTGTTCATGCCGACCTCGAAGATCGCCCGCTCGGTTTCGCGCGGCATGCGGGCCAGCGTCAGCGGCACGCCCCAGTGATTGTTGAACGACTTGTCCGACCAGTGCGCCCGGCCCGCCGCACGATAGATGCGCGCGAGCATCTCCTTGACGCTGGTCTTGCCAACGGACCCCGTCACTGCCGCGCATACGGCCTGCGTCCGCGCCCGCGCCGCCAGACCAAGCTTCTCCAGCGCTGTAAGGACGTCGTCCACGATCAGCCCCGGACGGCCGCCCAGCACATCGCGCGAGACCAGCGCCGCCCCGGCGCCCGCCGCGAACGCGGCCGGCGCGAAGTCATGCCCGTCGCGCACATCCTTCAGCGCCACGAACAGGTCGCCCGGCTGCAGGGTGCGCGTGTCGATCGACACGCCGGTCGCGGCCCAGACGCCAGCCGTCCTGCCGCCGGTCGCAGCGCCGGCCTCCTCGGAGGTCCATAGCGGAGTGGAAGCATCAGCCATGCTCGCCGCCCGCCTCCTCAAGCGCCAACCTGGCCGCCTCGAAATCCGAGAACGGGATCGTGACGCCCTTCACGATCTGGCCGGTCTCGTGTCCCTTGCCTGCGATCAGCAAGGCGTCGCCCGGTTTCAGGCGACGCACGCCTTCCAGTATGGCTGCGGCGCGGTCGCCGATCTCGCTCGCCTCCGGCGCGCCCTTGCGGATCGCCGCGCGGATCAGGGCTGGATCCTCCGAACGCGGATTGTCGTCGGTGATGATCACCTCGTCCGCCAGTCGCCGTGCGACATCGCCCATGATCGGCCGCTTGGTCGCATCGCGATCCCCGCCGCAGCCGAACACGAGGATAAGCCTGCCGCGCACATGCGGCCGCGCCGCGCGCAAGAGAACGTTCAGCCCGTCCGGCGTATGTGCATAGTCGACGAACACCGGCGCCTTGCCCGCCGTCTGCCCCACCAGCTCAAGCCGCCCGTGCACGCCCTTCAGCGTGGTGAGACCGTCGAGCACCCGGTGCACATCATCGCCCAGCGCCATGGCGATGCCGGCGGCGCACAGTGCGTTGAGCGCCTGGAACTCGCCGATCAGCGGCAGATGGATGGTGCGCTCGTTCGCCGCCCCGTCGCCCCACTGGATGACCAGATCCTGGCCCGTCCCGCGCGGCAGCGCCTCGGAGATGCGCAGGTCCCGGCCGCGCCAGCCAACCGTGAAGATCGCAAGACCGGCCTTCATCGCCGCCGCCTCGAATGCGTCCAGCTCCGGACTGTCCGCATTGATGACGGCCGGCGCGCCCCGTGGCAGCAATTCGGAAAAGAGCTTCATCTTGGCGCGGCGGTAATCGTCGAAATCCGTATGGTAGTCGAGATGGTCCTGCGTGAGGTTGGTGAACGCGCCCGCGCTCACCAACCTCACGCAGG
>CAZTMG010000181.1:0-5888 GCA_964614815.1 uncultured Rhizobium sp.
ACAATTCGTAGCCAACGCAAAATCCCGATTCACGTTATTCGCCCGCCGCTCTAGCTGTGGCGCGCTGCGGGTTGACTTGGCTCCGCCGCAGGCAGAGGGTGACGCATGAGGGGACCGCCAAGCCAGCTGAAGGGACGGATCATGCACATCAGGACCACTTGCCTCGTCGCGACGACGATGGCGCTCGCCGCGGCCTGCGGACCCCAGCCCGGCAGCGCCGAATGGTGCAAGGCCGCGATCGAGGGCAAGATCCAGCCTTCCGCCGCCGAACAGCAGCAATACTCGATGCAGTGCGCCGGCCACATGATGCGCGAAGCCTTCGGCGCGCTGGGCCAGGGACAGTAGGACAGCCTCCGCACATCCGCTCGGCACAGCCGACGGAGCATCGCCTTCCGCCGATGCCGCCCTGTTGATTGGCGCGACCTCTCCGCCTCGCTATCGTCGCGCCATGGCGCGATGACGGCGCCGTCGATCGGGAGAGAAGGCCATGTTCACGTCCGCTGCGTCCTCGCTGATCGCCCTGCTGATGCTGCAGCAGGGCGCCGTGATGGTTCATCCGGAAAAACCATCCTCCAATCCGCCGAAGGTCGAGCGGCCGGTCGCCATCCCCGTCCCGCCGCCCAAGCCGGCCTCGCCCGTCGTCGCCAACGATCCGCGCACGGGCAAGCCGGTGGAGAAGAAAGGACTTGGACCGAGCGACTACGCCTACGTCATGCCCGAAGGCGTGACGACGAAGGAGGTCGTCTATTATTCCGAAGGCGTGCCCTGCTACGGCAAGATCTTCTTCCCCAAAGGGTTCGACACGACCAGGAAAACGCCGGCCATCGTATTGGGACAGGGCTGGGCCGGCTCCCACGTCTCCATCGAGAAGTACGCCGCCGTGTTTGCGAAACACGGGCTTGTCGCGATGGCGATCGACTATCGCGGCTGGGGCAATTCGGAAGGGTTTGTCCGCCTGCTCTCGCCGGTCAATCTCGGCGGCGGCATGGAGAAGGACGAGAACCGGCACGCCATCATCGAGAACGCCACGGTGTGGGTGAAGCGCACCCGGCTGGACGCGCGCGACCAGCAGGACGACTATCGCAACGCCATCTCCTTCATCCAGGGGGAGCCGGGCGTCGATCCGGATCGCATCGGCGTCTGGGGATCGAGCTATGCGGGCGGTCATTCGCTGGCGGTGGCCGGGCAGGACGCCCGGGTCAAGGCCATCGCCATCCAGATTCCCGGCATCGGCGGCAATCCGGACGGCACGCCGCCCATGACCTATTCCGGCGCCATCCTCGAAGACGCCATCAAGCGCGCCCGAACGGGACAGGGCGCTGAAATGTGGACCGGCTATTCGCGTTCGCTGCTGATCGACTCGGAAATGATCGAGGCGAACCGCGAGAACAACACGATGCAGTGGGCCAGGAATATCGGCGAGCGGCCCTTCATGGTGATCGTCGCGGAGTATGACGAACTCATCGACAACGACGCCGCAGGCAAGGCCGCCCTCGCCTACGCCAAGGGGCCGAAGGAATACATCGTGGTGCCTGACATCACCCATTTCGAGATGTATTCGGGCAAGCCGTTCGAGATCTCGAGCGAAGCGGCGGCGAGATGGTTCGTGACCCACCTGATGAACTGATGCGCCGGACCGGGCCATGACGGGTTTGTGGCCCGCGCTTGTTCGTGTCAGTTATCCGGAAAATCTTGTATGCAACGCCCCGGCGCCTCTCGCGCGGCCCGAGTGCGGGCGCATGTCTTTCCACAACTCATTCACAGCATGGCGCTGCGCAGCCCGCTTGCCTGCCAATTTTGTTCTTTATTTGTTCTGTTTTTGATCTAGGCTACCGGGTCTGGTTACCGGAAAAAGCCCATGCCGCCGAAAGAGAAGTGGAGAAGCCGGTCACAGGCCGCCGACTGGTCCGAACTGCGCGACCAGGCGCGCGGACGCGGGGCGATGTCGAACGCCTCGGGCCGGTTCGAGACCCAGTATGCGGAGCCGTTCGACGATGGCTGGCCGCGGGAGGAAAGACCTGAAACCCTCCGTACCGAGACGATCGTCGAACGACCGAAGACGATCATCACCTACAACACCTCGCCCGACATCTCGTTCAGCCGGACGATCAACCCCTACAAGGGCTGCGAGCATGGCTGCATCTACTGCTATGCCCGCCCGAACCATGCCTATCGCGGCCTGTCGGCGGGACTGGATTTCGAGACCCGCATCTTCGTGAAGCCCTCGGCGCCTGCCCTGCTGCGCCGCGAGTTGGCGAAGAAAGGCTACAAGCCCGGTCTCATCATGCTGGCGGGCGACACGGACATCTACCAGCCGCTCGAGAAGGAGCTGCGGATCACGCGCGGCATCCTCGAAGTGCTGGCCGAGTTCGATCATCCGGCGGCGCTGATCACCAAATCGGCGATGGTGACGCGCGACATCGACATCCTTGCGCCCATGGCGGCCAAGGGCCTCGTCTCTGTCGCGATCTCGCTCACCACGCTGGACCGGACGCTCGCCCGCGCGATGGAGCCGCGTTGCGCCGCGCCGCACCGCCGGCTGGAGACGATGCGCGAACTCAGCAGCGCGGGCATTCCGGTGACCGTCATGACGGCGCCGCTGATCCCCGCGCTCAACGAGCCGGAGCTGGAACAGCTGCTCGAAGCCGCAGCGGAGGCGGGCGCGCGGCGCGCCGGCTATGTCCTCCTGCGCCTGCCGCTGGAGATCGCCGGTCTGTTCACCGAATGGCTGGAGAAGCACTATCCGGACCGGGCCAGACGCGTGATGTCGCTGCTGCGCGGCATGCACAGGGGAGAGGATTACCGCTCGCAATGGCGCATCCGCCAGCGCGGCGAGGGACCCTACGCCGAGCTGATCGCCGCCCGTTTCCGCAACACGGTGAAGCGGCTGGGCCTCAACACCCTCGCCTTCACTTTGCGCGAGGACCTGTTCAAGCCGCCCATGCCGGACGGCGGCGGCAAGCAGATGGGGCTGTTCGACGAGATCTGAGCCCCCCTCACATCCGGGGCGCCGCAGCAACTGCGGCCAGGCGACTCGCGCGCCGTCACATTTATGGTAAATGCGATCTTAACCCACTGACTCAAAAGATTATTTACCCGATTCAGCGAGTCTTCACGCTTCAGTCCGGTTCGGGCGTAGCGTGAGACCCTTCCATGGCGATCAAAACGATCGGCCCCGCAGTTCAGAAGAACGCCAAGGCCAAATCCCCTGCTCCGTCCTCGCCTGCGCCGGCGAAGCCGGCCCTGCCGCTCGACCAGATCATCGTCGGGGACTGCATCGCCTCGATGGACGCCCTGCCGCCGAATTCGGTGGATCTCATCTTCGCCGATCCGCCCTACAACCTGCAGCTGGGCGGCGACCTCACGCGGCCGGACAATTCCCATGTCGACGCCGTCAACAATGACTGGGACAAGTTCGACTCCTTCGCCGCCTACGACGAATTCACCCGCAACTGGCTCAGGGCCGCGCGCCGGGTTCTCAAGGAGAATGGCGCGATCTGGGTGATCGGCTCCTATCACAACATCTTCCGCGTCGGCGCGGCGATCCAGGACCTCGGCTTCTGGATTCTCAACGACGTGGTGTGGAACAAGGCCAATCCGATGCCCAATTTCAAGGGCACGCGCCTCACCAATGCGCACGAGACACTGATCTGGGCCGCGCGCTCGGAAAAGCAGAAGCGCTACACGTTCAACTATGACGCGCTGAAGACCGCGAATGACGATGTGCAGATGCGCTCGGACTGGTGGACGCTGCCGATCTGCTCGGGCGGCGAGCGCCTGAAGGGCGAGGACGGCCGCAAGTCGCACCCGACGCAGAAGCCCGAAGCCCTGCTGCACCGGATCATCGTCGGCACGACCAATCCGGGCGACGTGATCCTCGATCCGTTCTTCGGGACGGGGACGACAGGGGCGGTGGCCAAGCTGCTGGGGCGTCACTTCATCGGGCTGGAGCGTGACCCCGACTATGTCGACGTCGCCACCCGCCGCATCGCGAATGTGCGCGCGCTCGGCGCGGAGGACATCGAGGTCCAGACCTCGAAGAAAGCCGAGCCGCGCATTCCGTTCGGCGCGCTGGTCGAGCATGGTCTGGTGCGGCCCGGCGACCGCCTGTTCTGTCCGCAGAACCGCCATGTCGCCCGTGTCCGCGCCGACGGCTCGCTGGCCAACGGCGAGGCGACCGGCTCGATCCACCGCATGGGCGCGCATGTGCAGAACGCCCCCTCCTGCAATGGCTGGACCTTCTGGCACTACAAGTCGGACCAGGGCCTCGCGCCCATTGACCTGCTGCGCCGGAAGTTCCGCTCGCAGATGGGGCTGTAGCCGATCTCATGCGCGATCATCCCGCCAGTCGGGACAGCCCGCGGCCGGGCAGCGTCAGCGCGTGTTCGACCGGAGGCGGCGACGCGGCCTTGTCTTGACGCCTACTCCCTTGCAGGGGCGTGCGCCGTGCGCTCCCGCGCCTCGGCCAGCGCCGGATAGAACTGCATGAACACCGTGTCGGTCTTTCCCGCATGCTCCTCATGGCAGGAATAGCAGGCCTGACTGCGCGGGATGGGCGAGCCGGTCGCGGCGCCGGCGGCAAAGCCGTAGAACGTCCACGTGCCTGGCCCGCCCTTCTCATCCTTGACATGCAGCGAGCGACCGACAACGGCTCCCTGCGTCTTGCCGCCCCTGGCGGGCGCGACCTCCTCCACGGGGCGGCGCACTTCGAGCTGCAGGATGGCGCCGACCGGGAACCGACCGGTCGCAACATAGGCATCGTAGCTTTCCGGATCGAGCCGCACGGTGTTCAGCGTGGTTCCGCCGTCGCCTTCATACTGAAGCGCATAGGTTGCGCCGATGGTCGGCCAGCGATCCATGTTCGCCGGAATGAGGATGCGGCCCTCGGCATCGAAGCCCGGCCCGGCAAAGGCTGCAGCCGCCAGCGTCACGGCCGCCGCAGCGCCAGCCGCAAGGAGGATAAGGCGTTTCATTGTCGCGTCCCGTATCTGGCCCCCCTTTGGCGGGAGGCTCGTGCTCTGACCCTGGCGACAATGAGCCCGCGCGCCCGGCCGCAGGCAAGGCCGCCCGCCCCGCGAATGCGGACAAAGATCCGCCCGAAGCGGACAGCCTGACGCTTCTCACGCAGGCCGGGCGCGGTCAGCGGGTAGCGGCTATCCTCGTCCGCGTTCGCCGCCACGGTCTGGCCGGCGCGTTCCTGCGCCCGGGCGCCGGCGAGGATGCCTTCCATCGCGTAGTTGCCTTCATGGCAGGCGTATTCGTGCGAGGGCTTGGGCGAACGGTTGAACGCCATCTCGCCCTTCCACGGCTGGGTGTACTGCGCCGGATCGTTCACCGTGAATTCGTAGGTGATCTGGTCGGCGTCCCAGCGGGTGAACCGCTCAGTGAGCACGCCGTCCCTGGAAAGATACCCGCGCTGCTGCGGATGGACATTGCGGGTTTCGACCACCAGCGTGTCGCCCTCATACCAGCCAACGGAATCGCCCAGCCACTGCTTGATGACGGACGGGCGGAAACTGGCCCGCGCCGTGTCCGCGTCGGCGAAGATCGGCACGATGCGCGCATCGTGCACCATCTCCACCAGGATCATGACGTGGGTGGGCGTTTGCACGAACTGGTACACATTGTTGTAGAGCACGTTGGTCATCACCGGACCGCCGGTGTTGCCGAAGCCGATGATGCAGCGCTCGCCCATCGGCCGCGTTTCGGGATTGTCATAGCTGCCGAAGCCGCCGCCGGCGTTGCGATCCACCGCGCCCGGCCCCTGCACCGTGCCGCTGGGACTGGCCGCGCCCGAGGGCCGCGGCGGGGCTGCAGCAGGGCGGGCAGGCGTCGGCCCCGCGCCGATCCGCGGGATGCGGCCGTTCGCCGGCTCCACGATCCACGAT
>CAZTMG010000182.1:0-4155 GCA_964614815.1 uncultured Rhizobium sp.
GCCTGCTCGGCCAGGCCCGCAAGGGATAAGGCCTTGATTCCCGGCTGAAACCCGCGCCGCCCCCGCGTGTGTGGACCGCATGGTCTCGTCACGCGGGCGAGATGCGCTTTGAGATTTCGCCAAACTGGTTAAATATGCTGGCGGCACGCAGCGACGAGTCGTCGCAAGGCGTGGCGGGCGAATGATGTGGGCAGCGGCAATGAATGCGCCACCGCTCCCTCGGTTCCGGATGCCGGCAGCAGCGAGCGCGGCTGCCGCCGGCGGCGTTTCCGATGCCCTCGCCAGCGGGCGCGACCAGCCGGCGGCCGACTGGATTTGCGTCGCGGCCGCGCGGAATGTCCTGATTGTCGACGACAATGACCGGCACCTCGATATCCTGAGCTCGATCCTGTCCTCGGTCGGGCATGACACGGAGACCTGCGGCTCGGGGGCGGAGGCGATCCGCCGGCTGGAGGCGCGTCATTTCGATGTCGTGGTGCTCGATCTCGTGATGCCGGAAGTGAGCGGTGTTGTCGTCGCTCACGAAATGCGCCGCAGCGATCTCAACCATGAAACGCCCATCATCATCTGCACAGCCAACATGAGCATCGCCTGCCGCCAGCTTGGCGACCTGCCCGGCGTGGTCGACGTGATCGGCAAGCCGATCGATACGGCGGCGCTGGTTCTCGCCGTTTCGCGCGCGCCGGTCCGTCCCCGGCCTGTCCGCTCCAGCCACAGCGGGGCGAGAGTTTAATCCGGGCCGGCCTCATGCGACCTTGACGAACGCGCGGACAGGCGAGGGGTAGCCACGGGTGATGGACGTCACGGCTGACAGGGAGCAGAGCCGCCTTGAGGCCCTTCACGAGCTGGAGCTCGTCGGCGCGGGGCCGTTTGCCGACCTCGATCGCCTGGTCGAGATGGCCGCCGAGATCTGCGGCGCCAACCTCGCCGCCTTCACCGTGCATGACGAAGCGCGCGCCTATCACGTCTCCGCGACGTTCGACTCCAGCGAGACCCTGTCGCGCTCCGAATGCATGAGCTCCATCGTGCTGGAGCTGCGCGAGAGTGTTCATGTGGGCGATGCCGCCGCCGATCCGCGCTTCGCCCGGGCGCGCTATGTGGCGGGTCCGCCGCATGTCCGCAGCTTCGCTGCCGTACCGGTGGGCGTCGAAGCCGGCCAGCCGGTCGGCGTGCTCGCCATCGGCCATACCGAGCCCTACGAGTTCGGGGCGCGGGAGATCGCCCGGCTCGGACGCATGTCCGAACTTGTCTCCAGCTTCCTCGCCCAGCGCCGCGCCGCCATCCTCGCCCGGCGCGCCGCAGAGCAGACCGCCGAGGAGCGCCGCCGTCAGCATCTGTTCGAGCTCATCTTCAACGCCATCCGCGAGGGCGTGAACGTGATGGCGCCGAGACGCGGCGTGGTGGAGGTGAACCCGGCCTGTCTCGAGATCATGGGCCTTACGCGCGAGGAGGTTTCAGCCCGCAGCTACAAGGACCCCCGCTGGCGCACGTTGCGTCCGGACGGGACGCCCTACAAGCCCGACGAACTTCCCGCCATTGTAACCCTGCGCACGGGGCAGGCGATGCAGGATGTGCGCCTGGGCGTCGAGCTGCCGGACGGGCGGCTGCGCTGGCTGTCGGTCAACACCGTGCCCCTGCGCCATCCGGAAACCGGCGCCGTCGAGTTCGCCGTCGTCACGATGAAGGACATCACGGACCTCCACCTCGCCGAGGCGCGCCTCACGGCGCAGAACGCCCGGCTCGCGGATGCGCTCGACGAAGCGGAGAAGGCCAACCGCGCCAAGACCGATTTCATGGGCGTCATGAGCCACGAGTTACGTACGCCCATGAACGCCATCATGAGCTGCGCCCTGCTGCTGGCGCAGTCGAAGCTGGATCCCGTCCAGCGCCGCACGCTTGGGGTGCTGGAGGATGCGGGCAGGCAGATGCTGGCCGTCCTGAACGACCTGCTCGATCTCTCCGCCCTCAACGCCGAAAAGGTCCGCATCGAACGCGAGCCCGTCTCGCTTCTGCGCCTCATCGAGGACGCCGCCGTCATCTGGGCGGGCGACATGCGCGACAAGCAGCTTTCGCTCGCCATGATGATCGAGCCGTCGCTCTCCGCCCCGCGCCTGGCGGACAGCGCGCGCCTGCTGCAGATCGTCGGCAATCTCATCGCCAATGCGATCAAGTTCACCTCGGTTGGCGGCATAACCATCCGCGCCTGGGCCGAGCGCGATTTCGCTGTCGTCGAGGTCGAGGACACCGGGCCGGGCGTCCCGCCGGAGGCGGCCGAGCGCATCTTCCGCCCCTTCGAGCAGATCGACGCGTCCAGCAAGCGCCGCCATGGCGGCCTGGGGCTTGGCCTTCATATCGCGCGCCGCCTTGCCGTCGCCATGGGCGGCGATGTGGAGCTCGACACGCGCCCCGGCGTCGGATCGCGCTTCACGGTGCGGGTTCACGCCCCGCTTGCCGCCGGCCTGGACCTGGAGACGCGCGGGGCCGGGCCGGCGGCGCCCGACGACACAGCCGTCGTCCCACGCGAGATCCTCTGCGTCGACGACAATCCCCGCAATCTCTTCGTGCTGGGGGCGATCCTGCGGGCGGCCGGGCACAAGGCGACGGAATGCGCCTCCGGCCTCGAGGCGCTGGACCTGCTCGCGCGCCGGAAGTTCGATGTCGTGCTGCTCGACATGGTGATGCCCGACATGGACGGGTTCGGCGTGCTGGAGGCCCTGCGCGCCCAGGCGGGGCCGAATGCCGCAACCCCCGTCATTGCGTGCACGGCAAACGTGCTGCCGGACCAGGTCGAGGCCTACAGGAAGGCCGGAACGGCGGATGTGCTCGCCAAGCCGATCGATCCACGCGCAATGCTGCTGGCCATCGCCCGGGCCGCCTGATCGCCATTTCCGTGCAGGGCGAGCTTGCGCTCGGCTCCGGTGCGGGTATTGCAGGCGCCGCAACGTAAAGAACATCTCCCCAGACGCCGGAGGACGGCACCGATGGACCTCTCGAAGATCAGCACCGGCCCCAACCCGCCCGAGGACGTCAACGTCCTCATCGAGGTTCCGCTCGGCGGGGAGCCGATCAAGTACGAGATCGACAAGGGCTCGGGCGCGATGTTCGTTGACCGGTTCCTCTACACCTCCATGCGCTATCCATGTAACTACGGCTTCATCCCGCATACGCTGTCGCTCGATGGCGATCCGATCGATGTGATGGTGGTGGGCAACCGCGCGCTCGTGCCGGGCTGCGTCGTCCGCGTCGTGCCGGTGGGTGTGCTGATGATGACGGACGACAAGGGCCAGGACGAGAAAATCCTCGCCGTGCCGCACCCCAAGCTCACGCGCTACTACGAGAAGGTGAAGCACTACACCGACCTTCCCGAAATCCTGGTCGAGCGCATCGTGCACTTCTTCGAGCACTACAAGGATCTCGAACCCGGCAAGTGGGTAAGGATCGAGGGGCTGCACGGCCCGGAGCGCGCGCACCAGCTCATACGCGACGCCATCGAGCGGGCGAGCGTCGGTAAATAGACCAGCGCAGACGGTGTCCCGAATCCGTCTCACCGCTGGCTGGGGAGAGCAGGATTTCCTACCGGAATGGCGGCTCAGGCTTCCGCCGCCTGCTTGGCGAAGCGCTTGCGGTCGTTCGGGTCGAGATGGATCTTGCGCAGGCGGATGTTCTCCGGCGTCACCTCGACCAGTTCATCGTCCTGAATGTAGGCGAGCGCCTTTTCCAGCGTCATGCGGATGGGCGGCGTCAGGCGCACGGCTTCATCGGCGCCCGAAGCCCGCACATTGGTGAGCTTCTTGCCTTTCAGCACGTTGACCTCGAGGTCGTTGCCGCGCGTGTGCTCGCCGATGATCATGCCCTCGTAGACCTTGACGCCCGGGTCGATCATCATCGGTCCGCGGTCTTCCAGGTTCCACAGCGCGAAGGCCACCGCTTCGCCCGCGCCGTTGGAAATCAGCACGCCGGTGTGCCGGCCTTTGATCTCGCCCTTGTGCGGGGCGTAGGAATGGAAGATGCGGTTCATCACGGCCGTGCCGCGCGTGTCGGAGAGCAGTTCGCCCTGATAGCCGATGAGGCCGCGCGTCGGGGCGTGGAACACCAGGCGCGTGCGGCCGGCGCCCGAGGGGCGCATGTCCATCATCTCGGCGCGGCGCTCGGACA
>CAZTMG010000182.1:4230-5883 GCA_964614815.1 uncultured Rhizobium sp.
GGGTCCTTCTGCATGACGACCTTGGGACGCGACACTCCCAGCTCGAATCCTTCGCGGCGCATCGTCTCGATCAGCACGGCCAGCTGGAGCTCGCCGCGGCCGGCGACCTCGAAGCTTTCCGAATCCGCCGAACGCGAGATCTTCAGCGCCACATTGCCTTCGGCCTCCTTGAGCAGGCGGTCCCAGATCACGCGGGACGTCACCTTCTTGCCTTCCGTGCCCGCGAGCGGGGAATCGTTGACGCGGAATGTCATGGCCAGCGTCGGCGGATCGATCGGCTGCGCCGGCATCGCCTCGGTGACGGAGGGATCGCACACCGTGTCCGCCACCGTCGCCTTCAGCAGGCCGGCGATCGAAACGATGTCGCCCGCCTTGCCCTCGTCGATCGGCGTGCGCTCCAGGCCGCGGAAGGCGAGCACCTTGGAGACTCGGCCCTGCTCCACGAGCGAGCCGTCGCGCGCGAGGACTTTCACGGTCTGGTTCGGCTTCACGGAGCCGGCGGCGACACGGCCCGTCAGAATGCGGCCGAGGAAGGGGTCGGAGTTGATGGTCGTGCCGAGCATGCGGAACGGGCCGGGGTCGACGGTCGGCGGCGGCACGTGGGCGATGACCGTTTCGAAGAGGGCGGACATGTCCGTCGTCTTCCGGGCCGGGTCCTTGCTCATCCAGCCGTTCTTGGCCGACCCGTAGATGATCGGGAAGTCGAGTTGTTCGTCAGTTGCATCGAGCGAGGCGAACAGGTCGAAAACCTCGTTCACGACCTCGGCATGCCGCTCTTCCGGCTTGTCGATCTTGTTGACGCAGACGATCGGACGCAGGCCGACCTTGAGGGCCTTCGACACAACGAACTTGGTCTGCGGCATCGGACCTTCGGCGGCGTCCACCAGAACGATGGCGCCGTCCACCATGTTCAGGATGCGCTCCACCTCGCCGCCGAAGTCCGCGTGGCCGGGCGTGTCCACGATGTTGATGCGGATGTCGTTCCAGACGACCGAAGTGGCCTTGGCCAGGATGGTGATGCCGCGCTCGCGTTCCTGGTCGTTCGAATCCATCATGCGTTCGGCGGTCTGCTGGTTCTCGCGGAACAGGCCGGATTGTTTCAGCAGGCAGTCGACGAGCGTGGTCTTGCCGTGGTCGACATGGGCGATGATGGCGATGTTGCGCAGTTGCATGGGTAATGTCTTTGCCGGGGGGAGGGGCTGTTCGGGCGCGCCAATACAGGGGTTTTGTGAAGAAAGCGAGCAGTCCCGGCGCCGCAAATGACCCGGCTCCCGCGGGCTGGGGAGAGTTTGGGGCCATCCCTGCGGGATTTCAGGCGATTTTGAACCGCAACGCCGCCTGCCCGCCGCAGCATGGGCCGTGCCTTCTCCACCTCCCGGTCACCCCGGAAAAAGCTGCAGACCGATCTCTTCCAGGGAGGCGGGTCCGTCGCCATCGTTGAAGAGCGCGAGGCACTGCTCGCTCTCGAAGCCCTGCGGGAAACACAGCATGGGCCTGTTGTCGGCCTTCAGCGCGTTATAGGTCTCCGCCGACGCATAGGCGCCCGCCGGGACGAAAGGAAACTCGGCGCGTCCGGGCTGCCCTTCGGTTTCCTCCCATGGCGGCAGGGAGGCGGTTGTCTCGTTCTCCCTGGCCCGGCTGATCCAGTCGTCG
>CAZTMG010000183.1:0-5868 GCA_964614815.1 uncultured Rhizobium sp.
GCATGGCATCACCCACATCGTGATCGGCTCGACCGGCAAGGGCGGCTTCAAGAATCTCGCCAACGCCATGGCCGGCCTGGGCGGCCCCGGCCCGGGCCCGCAGGTCAGCCAGCAGCAGATCAATGCCCTGAAGAACCTCGCCGGCAATCCGGGCGCGCCCGGCGCGCCGAAACTGCCGGGTCTTGGCGGCGGCCCTCCGGGCGGGCTTCCGGGCCTCGGCGGCAAGCCCGGCGGAGGCGGGAAGAAATGACCCTCGATCCCGCCGCCGAACTCGCCCGCCTGCGCGCCTCGATCGACAATATCGATGCGGCCGTCGTCCACATGCTGGCCGAACGCTTCAAGGCGACGAAGGCCGTGGGCGAGCTCAAGGCCGCGCACAACATGCCGCCCGCCGACAAGGCGCGCGAAGCCCAGCAGATCGCCCGCCTGCGTCAGCTGGCGAGGGACGCCGATCTCGATCCGGACTTCGCGGAGAAGTTCCTCAACTTCATCGTGACGGAAGTGATCCGCCACCATGAGAAACTGCAGGGGAAGGGCTGACCCCCGACCCGCCATCCATCAACCATGACCTGACTGAAAGAAGAGAGTAGAGAATGTCCCTGAAAATCCGTCTGGCCCGCGGCGGCTCCACCCACCGCCCGTACTACAACGTCGTGGTCGCCGACTCGCGCTCGGCCCGCGATGGCCGCTTCATCGAGAAGATCGGCGCCTACAATCCGTTGCTCGGCAAGGACGACGAGAAGCGCTTCTCGGTCGACGTCGAGAAGGCCCGCGCCTGGCTCGCCAAGGGGGCCCAGCCGACCGACCGCGTCGCCCGTTATCTCGCCAAGGCCGGCCTCGTGAAATGGGAGCCCGGCAACAACCCGCAGCAGGGCGAGCCGGGCGAGAAGGCGAAGGAACGCGCGAAGGAACGCGCCGAGCGTGAGGAGGCCCGCCGCGCCGCCGCCGAGGCGCCGGCCGAAGAAGCCGCCGCGGAATAGCCGTGGCCGTGACGGTCCGTGCGGCCGGCGCGGGGGACGAGGCGTTCATCCTCGCCCTCAACGCCGCCTGCACCCCGGCCGTCGGAGAGATGACGCGCGAGACGTACCGCCGGCTTGTCGACTGGTCCTTCCGCGTCCTGATCGCGGAAGCCGGCGGCGCGCCCGCCGGCTTCATGATTCTGGTCCGTCCCGGTTCGGCCTATCCGAGCGACAATTACGGCTGGTTCGAACAGACATTCGGCCGCCATCTTTATGTCGATCGTATCGCCGTCTCGGAAACGGCGCGTGGTCTGGGCGTGGGTCGCGCGCTCTATGAACACGCGCTTCGGCTGGCCGCCGAGTTCGGCGAGGAGCGCGTGACGGCGGAAGTCAACGAGGACCCGCCCAATCCGGAGAGCATGGCCTTCCATGCAAGGCTCGGCTTCCGTCATCTCGTTTCGCGTCTGTCCGGCTCCGGCAAGCGCGTGGCGATGCTGGAGCGACCGCTTTGACCGACCGGAACAGGCTCATCGTCGTCGGCCAGATCGCCGGCGCCTTCGGCGTCAGGGGGGAGGTGCGGGTGCGCTCCTTCACGGACGATCCCGAAGCCTGCTTCGGCTATGGCCCGCTCATGGATGAGGCCGGCCGCGTCATTCTCACGCCTGTCCGCCACCGCCCCCTGAAAGGCCTGTTCGGCGTCACCCCAAAGGAACAGCGCCCGCGCGAGGCGTGGGAGGCGATGCGCGGCGTGCGGCTGCATGCGCCGCGTTCGGCCCTGCCGGATGCCGGAGAGGGCGAAATCTATGTGGCCGATCTCGTTGGCCTGCGTGTCGCGCATGTGGATGGCCGCGACCTCGGGGTCGTGAAGGCGGTGCAGAATTTCGGCGCCGGCGAGCTTCTCGAAATCCGCCCGCCCGGCGGGCCGACCTATCTCCTGCCCTTCACCGAGGACAATTTCCCCCGGATCGACGTCGAGGCCGGCGTGATCTGTGCTGCGCCAGATGAGGCGCTGCTGCCAGACGGCTTCAGCCGCAGTCCCCCGACGCCCGGTTGAGCTGGAAATAGAGCGTCGCCGCCTTGTCCTCCGACATCAGCAGCGGCCGGCGCACGGCGCCGCGCGCGCCCTTGTCGCGCAGCTTCACCCCCAGCTGGCCTTCTAGGTAGGCGGACAGCGCCTCCGGCATCAGCGCGACATTGCGCGTCTCGTTGAACCGCGTGTCGCGCCAGACGATGAGGCACGCTCCCGACGTGGCGCGGCCGGGGAACGCCGACTTGCCGATGGCGGCGTCCATCACGCGGGCGCGCGGAAAGGCCGCGCGGAGATTGCCGGTCAGGTGGATGTCGGCGCCGACAATCGTGCCCTGCGCAAAGCCGGCTTCCTTCAGCGCGCTGGCCCACGCCGCCACGGGCGTGTAGGGCCGGCATCCGCCCTCGCGGCACTGTGCAATTTCCCACTGCGCCTCCACGAATCGCCCCGCGCCCACCAGCACCACGAACACCGCCACGACGGCGCCGAAGCCGCGCACGGCCACGGGAAAGTCGCCCGCCCGCTTCACGTGCGCGAACAGCCATACCGGCAGGGTGAACAGCACGGGTAGCATCCAGTGCGGCTTGTAGACCTGTATCCCCATCGGCACGCTGACCATGTAGAACAGGGCGGAGATGAGGGCCGCCCGCACGAACACCTTCCGCCAGTGCAGTTCGTGCGGCTCCTCGTCCGTGCTCCGGCGGGGAAAGATCGGATAGATCACGGGCAGCCACAGCGGCCAGAACAGCATCATCCAGAACAGCAGCAGGGGCAGGCTGAATTCCAGCAGCGCCCGGCCCAGTTGCGCCGCCGCATTGCCAGCCCGCTCGAACCAGCCCGGATCGATCTCCCACGAGGCCACATATTCGCGCGCCGCATCGCTGATGGAATCGAGGTGGCTCCCGACCCAGATCGCATAGGGCGCATACAGTAGTCCCGCCACGACGATCATGACCACCAGCCGGCCCGCGCTCACCGCGTCGCGGAAGAAGGGCGACATCATCACTCCGATCAGCACGGCCACGGGGAACACGATGAAGAGGTGGTGGGTCAGCAGGCCAAGGCCGGTCGCAACGCCGAGATAGAACCAGTCCGTCCACCGGCGCCAGGTTAGGATGCGCGTCACCGCATGGAAGGCGATCGACAGGACCGCCATCAGCCCGACGCCGCCCAGCAGGTCCTCATGCGCCGCCCAGCCGATCTGGAAGGTCAGCGCCCATGACGCCGCCGCCGCCGCCGAAACTCCCGGCCGGATCAGGATGTTGCGCGCGGCAAGATAGTAGAAGCTCAGCCCGGTGAAGAGCAGGGCGTATTTGACCCCGAACACCACCGGCGGCGAGATCCCGCCGGCTTCGGTCGCCAGCCAGAACAGCCAGGTCAGCATCGGCGGCTGGCGCGCCTCGTATCCGAACTGGAAGGATTGCGAGAGAAGCAGGTGGTCGGCTTCCTCGAAGGTGTAGATCGGCGCCGCCAGCACGCGGATCGCCCAGTGCAGCACGCAATAGAGCAGGATCATCGAGAGGATGGCCGACTTGTCGAGCCGGACCAGTGCATCCAGCGACGAGCGATGCTCGCGCTCCCGTACGCGGCGTCCCCGCGCGCCGCGAGCCTGGGAGGCCGACTTACGGGATTGCCTGGGCGGCTGCACCGGCTCTTTCACGCGTCACTTCCACTCGACCAGACCTTGCCGTCCTCATGGCCGTCAGCGCCCGGCGCGCGGATCGTCCCACTCGGCTGCAACACCATACCCTCCACGCCGCACAAGCCACATCATGCCGAGCAGGTCCACCAGTCCGGCGCCGAATCTTCCCAGAAATCCGTACTTTGACACGCCGTGCCGGCGCTGGCGGTCGGCGACGGGCTCCTCCCGCACCTCCCAGCCCGCACGCTTGACAAGCGCCGGGAGAAACCTGTGCATCGCCGCGAAGAAGGGCAGGTCTTCAAACGCCCGCCGCCGGATCAGCTTGAAACCGCACCCGGTATCGGTTGCGTCGTCGCGGAGGCAGAACCGGCGCACCCCGTTCGCGATGCGCGACTGCAGCCATTTGAAACCGCTGTCGTTCCGGCTGGTGCGCCGTCCGCAGACAATGCCCAGCGCCGGATTCTCATCCCTCGCTGCGATCAGATCCCACACCCGCCTGGCGTCAGCCGGATCGTTCTGGCCGTCCCCGTCCAGCAGCTGCACCCAATCGCCCGTGCAGTGGCGCAGGCCGGTGAACAGCGCCGCCGATTTTCCCCGCCGCCTGACATGGGTCAGCACCTTGATCCGGTCCGGCGCCTGCGCCATCGCCGCCGCCAGCTCCGCCGCCGTCGCATCGTCCGAGGCGTCGTTGACGCAGACAATCTCGTAATCGATGCCCGCCAGCGCCGCATGGACCTCATCCACCAGGGGCTGGATGTTCCCGGCCTCGTTGTAGAAGGGGATCAGCACGGTCAGGGCGCGGCGCTGGTCGGACGGCTCATTCGATCCCAAGTCGGCGGTCCCTGTGAAGGCGCGGCCCCGGTGCTCATCGGCCGGCGTGGAAGCCGGACCTCTAGCACATCCGCGCGAGGCCGGAAGGCATGGACAGGCGGGCTGGCGTTTCAGGGGGGCGGCATTGTCGCGGCGCGGCATGCCTGGGGTGCGTCGCCAAAGCAGGAACTTGCCGCAAGGACAGGACTGCCCCTGATCCCCGTCTCTGCTAGACTGTGTCTAGGATGGCGGTCAGGGCCATCCGGCACATCTGTCGAATGCGAGGAGCAGCGCCATGGCCGACACGGCGACAACCACGACCCCGACCAGGGCTGGCGCCGAAGCCTTCCGCAAGAATGGCCTGCCCCGGGGGGCGGCCCCGCCGAAGGCCAGCGAGATCGACCTCGCCGCATTCGACATCACCGACCCCGAATACTGGCGCCAGGAGGCGTATTGGGACTATTTCGCCCGCATGCGGAAGGAGGCGCCTGTCCTCTACACGCCGGACAGCCCCTACGGCCCCTACTGGAACGTCACGACCTACAAGGACATCATGACCGTGGACACAAGCCACGGCGTCTTCTCGTCCGAGGGCGGCATCACCGTCGTCGACCAGGACGAGGACTTTCAGCTGCCGATGTTCATTGCGATGGATCCGCCCAAGCACGACCTGCAGCGAAAGACGGTCCAGTCAATCGTCGGTCCCGAAAACCTCAAGAGCTTCGAAGGGCTGATCCGGTCGCGCACCCGGAAACTGTTCGACGAGCTTCCCCTTGGCGAACCGTTCGACTGGGTTGACCGCGTCTCGATCGAGCTGACCACCATGATGCTCGCGACGCTCTTTGATTTCCCGTTCGAGGACCGCCGCAAGCTCACGCGCTGGTCGGATGTCGCCACCGGCCGCAACAATCCCGACATTGTCGCCTCGGAGGAACAGTGGCGCGGCGAGCTGCTCGAATGCCTCGGCTACTTCACCCGACTCTGGAACGAGCGCGTCAACGCCGAGCCGAGGGGCGATCTTGTGTCCATGCTCGCCCATGGCGAGCACACCCGGAACATGTCCCCGCAGGAATATCTCGGAAACCTGCTGCTGCTCATCGTCGGCGGCAACGACACCACCCGCAATTCCATGACGGGCGGCGTCTACGCGATGATGAGGAAATGGCCGGACCAGTGGGAGAAGCTCAAGGCCAATCCCGCACTCCTGCCATCGGCCGTCTCGGAGATCATCCGCTGGCAGACGCCGCTCGCCCACATGCGCCGCACGGCGCTGCAGGACTATGAGCTGAACGGCCAGACGATCCGCAAGGGCGACAAGGTGCTGATGTGGTATGTCTCGGGCAATCGCGACGAGACCCAGTTCAGCAACCCCGACGTGCTCAACATCGAGCGCCCGATGGTCCGCCGCCACCTGTCCTTCGGGTTCGGCA
>CAZTMG010000184.1:0-5291 GCA_964614815.1 uncultured Rhizobium sp.
GCCTGACGCTCCAGATCATCCATTCGCCCTCCATCGCACAGGTGATCGGGTTCGGCGGCATGGGCACGTCGGAGTTCGACCGGGAGACCGCCGACGGCTATTCCCGCCGCCGGCGCGTGGGCGATTCCATCATCGTGGAGGACTGGAACGAAGCCTCGCGCGCCGGCAGCTATGGCCGTCTTGCGCAGGACAGGTTTTACGTGCGCGCCAGCGGCCGCGGCGTCAGCCCCCCGGACCTGCGCGCCGCCGTGGAGCTCTTCGGGCAGGAGACTCTGGCGCAGTTCGCCGCCGAGAGCTAAGCCAGCGTCATGACCTCAACCATCGTCCGCCCGGCCGCCCGCCACGATCTCGACCGTCTCGAGGACATGATCGCGCGCGTCGATCCCGGCATGCTGACCATGCCGTCCTCGCGCGAAGCCATGGCCGCGCGCATCGAGCGTTCGCTCGCCGCCTTCGCGCGCGGCTCCCTGCCGCCGCAGAACGAATGCTATTTCCTCGTGATGGAGGAAGAGGGCGAGCTTCTGGGGACGGCCAGCATCTTCACAAATCTCGGCGTCGAGCGGCCGTTCTACTCCTACCGCATCTCCCGCGACGCCAAGGTGTCGCCCGAACTGGGCGTGCAGGTCGAACTCGACCTGCTCTTCCTCGTCAACGACTACCATGGCGATTCCGAACTCGGCACGCTGTTCATCGAGCGCAAGGCGCGCGGCGGCGGGCGCGGACGTCTGCTTTCCTTCGCCCGGCTCATGCTGATCGCCGCCGACCCGATCCGCTTCGGCACAAAGGCCATGGCGGAAATACGCGGATTCACGGACGCCGAGGGTCGCTCGCCCTTCTGGGACGCCGTGGGCGCCAAGTTCTTCCGCATGGAATACCGCAAGGCCGATGCGCTGAGCGCGCGCGATCATCGTTTCATCGCCGACCTGATGCCGCGCTATCCGATCTACACCTCGCTGCTGCCGGACGAGGCGCGCAGCGTCATCGCCCGTCCGCATCCGGATGCAGAGCCCGCCTATGCGATGCTGAAGGCGCAAGGCCTGCGCTACAATGATGTGGTGGACATATTCGACGCCGGGCCGACGGTGGAAGCCTTCATAGACCATATCGACACGGTCCGCGAAACCGTCCGGATGTCCGCAGCGGAGTTTCTCCGGGGCCCCCGGCCGTCCGCGGCGCTCGCCGCCAATCCGGATCTCGGGCGCTTCGCCGTCACGCAGTTCGCGGCGGGGGACGATCCCGCAGGCGTGCTGGCGCGCATCGGCGTCGGCGCAGGCGAGGATGTGATGGTCTACCGGCTGAAGGCGTCCCGCGCATGACGCAGCTTTCGTTCACCGGCGAATGCTTCATCGACGGCCATTGGAAAATGGGCGCCGGCGAGGCCTTCGCATCCATCTCGCCGGCGGACGGCGCCGAAGTCTGGCGCGGTCATGCCGCCAGCTCCGACGATGTGAACGCCGCCGTCGCCGCCGCCAACGCCGCCCTGCGAAGCTGGCGCCGTCGCCCCGTCGAAGACCGCATCGCGATCGTCCGCGCCTTCGCGAAGCTGGTCGACGCCCGCAAGACGGACATGGCCGCCGTCATCTCCCGCGCCACAGGGAAGCCGCTGTGGGACGCCGCCACCGAAGCCGCCGCCATGATCGGCAAGGCGGAGCTGTCCGTGAAGGCCTATCAGGAACGCACGCCGACGAAGGAAGCCCCCGCCGGCGCCTTCACCGCCCGCATCAGCCACCACCCGCACGGCGTGATGGCGGTGCTTGGACCGTTCAACTTCCCGGGCCACCTTCCGAACGGTCACATCATGCCCGCGCTGATCGCGGGCAACACCGTGATCTTCAAGCCGTCCGAGCAGACGCCCGAGGTCGCCGAGTTCACCCTCCGCCTGTGGGAGGAAGCGGGCGTTCCCCCCGGCGTCGTCAACCTCGTGCAGGGCGCCCGCGCGCCCGCCGAACAGCTCGTCGCGCATGACGCCGTCGACGGCATCCTCTTTACCGGCGGCGTACCGGCGGGGCGGGCGATCCACCGCATCCTCGGCGGCCGGCTCGAAAAGATCGTCGCCCTGGAGCTGGGCGGCAACAATCCGCTCGTCGTGTGGGACGCCGCCGATCTCGACTCCGCCGCGAAGCTCATTGTCAAGTCCGCCTACATCACCTCCGGCCAGCGCTGCACCTGCGCCCGCCGGCTCATTGTCAAAGCGGGAGAGGAGGGCAACGCCGTTCTCGACGCCCTCGTCGCGCTGATCGACCGCCTCGTCGTCGACAGACCCGACGCCCAGCCCCAGCCCTTCATCGGCCCGCTGATCTCCGCCCACGCAGCCGCGCAAGTCCTCGCCACGCAGGCCGACTGGCTGAGCCATGGCGGCGTAGCCTTGCGCGAAGCAAGGCGGCTCCCGCTCGGCCCCGCCTATCTCTCTCCCGGCCTGATCGACGTCACCGCGCTGCCCGAACGCCGCGACGAGGAAACCTTCGGTCCGCTCCTGCAAGTCATCCGCGTCACCGATTTCGAGGCTGCGCTCGACGAAGCGAACAACACGAAGTTCGGCCTTGCCGCGGGGCTCATCTCCGACAGGCCCGATCTCTTCCGGCAGTTCGAATCCGAAGTCCGCGCCGGCGTTCTCAACTGGAACCGCCAGACAACCGGCGCCTCTGGCGCGGCGCCTTTCGGCGGCGTGGGCCAGTCCGGCAACCATCGCCCCGCCGGCTATTATGCGGCCGATTACTGCGCCTGGCCCATGGCCAGCCTGATCGCTCCTGGCGCCGTAAAGGACGATGAGGCGATGGTCGGCCTGAGACCCTGACCGAGTTGACCGCCGCCATTCCGCATTGTCTTAAGGGATGAGGCAGCACGACGAGCGGACCACGATCATGAAGATGGCCTTGAAGATCCTTGGCGGCGCGGCGCTGGTCATCGCGCTCCTGGCAGGCGTTCTCCTGTGGAACACCCTGCAATTCGGGCCAAGGACCACAGCAGGCCCCGCCGTCACGCTGCCCGAGCCGCCTGCCGTCGATGTCGCCGCCGCCGCAGACGCCCTCGGCGCGGTCATCCGTATCCAGACGGTCACCACAGTCTCCGGCGATCCGCAGCCCGGCGCCGACCAGCCGTGGATCGATCTGGAAGCCGCGCTGAAAGCACGCTACCCCGCCGTGTTCGCGAAGATGACGACGGAAAAGATCCTCACTCACGCCATGCTGATGACGTGGGCGGGAACCGATCCGTCCCTCCCGCCCGTGATCCTCATGGCCCACCAGGATGTGGTGCCCGTTAACCCCGGCACGGACGCCGACTGGACCCACGGCCCCTTCGGCGGCGTGGTGGCCGACGGCTACATCTGGGGCCGCGGCGCAATGGACGACAAGGGCTCCCTCATCGCCATCCTCGAAGCCGGGGAAGCGCTCGCCAAGTCCGGCTGGACGCCGAAGCGCACCGTCATCTTCGCCTTCGGCCATGACGAGGAGGTCGCCGGCCGCGGCGCGCAGGAAATCTTCGCGCTGCTGAAATCGCGCAATGTCGCGCCGGCCATGGTGCTGGATGAAGGCTTCGCCGTCCTCGACAACTTCCCGCTCACCGGCAAGCCCGCCGCGCTGATCGGCGTCGCGGAGAAGGGCTACATCTCGCTGCAGATCACCGCCGCCACCGAAGGCGGCCACTCCTCCCGCCCGCCGCGCGAGAGCGGCGCCGTGCGCATCGCCCGCGCCCTGGTTGCGCTGGAAGAGAACCAGATGCCGGCCGACCTTTCCTCGCCGCCCTTCAGCGAGATGATCGAAGCCGTCGCCGCCGATCTCCCCTTCGTCACGAAGCTCGCCTTCGCCAACCCGTGGCTGCTCGGCTCCGTCATCGTCGGGCAGGTCAGCGGCGATCCCTCCGCCAACGCCATCGTCCGCACCACGACCGCGCCGACCATGCTCGCCGGGTCGATCAAGGACAACGTCCTGCCCCAGCGCGCCAGCGCCGTGGTGAACTTCCGCATTCATCCGAACGACACCGTGGCTTCGGTCATCCAGCATGTGAAGGACGTCACCGCGCATATCGAGGGACTCACCGTCGCGCCGTACGAAGACGGAATCGGCTCGGAGCCGTCGCCCGTCTCCTCGACCGACAGCGAGGCCTATCGCGTCCTCGAAGCCGTCGCGCGCGCCACGGGCGGCGGCGACGTTCCGGTTGCGCCCGCGCTCGTCATCGGCGCCACGGATGCGCGCCATGCAACGGCCATCAGCAAGGATGCGATCTACCGCTTCGCCCCCGCCATCTACGATGACGCCGACCTCAACGGCTTTCACGGCACGAACGAGCGCCTGTCGGTGGAGAATCTCGGCCGCATGATCAGGGGCTACGCCCAGCTCATGATGGCGCTCTGCTCGTGAGCGAGTGGCGGCCGCGCGGCATTCATGGCAGACTCCGGCCGCGCGCAGGATGAGGTTGCCGATGGTCCCGATCGCCGAGCCAACGGAAGTCAATTTCGACGGCCTGGTCGGGCCGACTCATAACTATGGCGGTCTCGCGCACGGCAATCTTGCCTCGGCCGCCAACGAGGGACGGATCTCGAACCCGCGCGAGGCGGCGCTGCAGGGGCTCGCCAAGATGCGCGCCCTCCTGCGCATGGGCCTCGTGCAGGGCGTGCTGCCGCCGCAGGAGCGCCCGCACGTTCCCAGTCTCCGCAGGATGGGCTTCGCGGGAACCGACGCGCAGGTGATCGAGGCGGCCGCGCGGGCCAGTCCGCTGCTGCTCGCCAACGTCTCGTCCGCCTCCGCCATGTGGACGGCCAACGCCGCCGCCGTCTCGCCCTCGGCGGATACGGGCGATGGCCGCGTGCATGTCACGCCCGCCAATCTTGCCGCCCATTTCCACCGCTCGCTCGAGGTCGACACCACCACGCGCGTCCTCCGGGCGATCTTCGCCGACCGCAAGTATTTCGCCGTCCACGACGCCGTGCCGTTCCATTCCTTCGGCGACGAGGGCGCGGCCAACCATTGCCGCCTCGCGCCCGGCCATGGCGAGCGCGGCGTCGAGATCTTCGTGCACGGCGGGTCCGCGTTCGCGAAGGACGGACAGGGGGGATTCATCGCGCGGCAGGCGCTGGAGGCCAGTCACATCGTGGCGACGCAGCACCAGCTCTGGACCGGCGGCGGCGCGCTGCTGGTGCAGCAGGCGAAAGCCGCGATCGACGCCGGCGCGTTCCACAATGACGTCGTCGCCGTCTCCAACGGCCCGGTGCTGATGTTCCACGGCCAGGCCTTCGAACAGCGCGACGCCTTCATCGAGGGCCTCAGGCGCGCCTGCGCCGCCAGAGGCTTCGA
>CAZTMG010000184.1:5305-5778 GCA_964614815.1 uncultured Rhizobium sp.
CGACGCCGGACGAGCTGTCGCTGCCCGAGGCCGTCAGATCCTACCTCTTCAACTCGCAGATCGTGACATTGCCCTCCGGCGGCATGGCGCTGATCCTGCCGCAGGAGGTTGGGGAGACGCCGCGCGCCAAGGAGTTCGTCGACAAGGCCCTCGCCAGCAACGGTCCCATCCGTGAGGCGCATTATTTCGATCTCCGCCAGTCCATGCGCAATGGCGGCGGCCCCGCCTGCCTGCGCCTGCGCGTCGTGCTGACTCCGGCTGAATTCGCAGCGCTTGGCGCCTCCGTGATCCTGGACGAGGCGAAGATCAGCGAGCTGGAAGCCGTCGTCCGCAAGCATTATCGCGACCGTCTCGCCCCTGCCGATCTTGCCGATCCCGCGCTGGCGGATGAATGTCGCGTCGCGCTCGACGCCATCGGCGATATCCTGAAGCTCGGACCCGTACATGACTTCCAGCTCGTTTAGCCTGGCCCC
>CAZTMG010000185.1:0-5762 GCA_964614815.1 uncultured Rhizobium sp.
CAGCGGGCCGACATCGCGGATCGGGCGGATGTCCACCTGGCTGCCCGGCAGGAAGGCGTTGACCCCGCCCAGATCGACCGTGAAGCCGCCCTTCACGCGGCCGACGATCGAGCCCTTCACCGTCTCCTTGCGCTCGGACAGGCGCTCCAGGCGCGTCCAGGCTTCCTCGCGCCGGGCCTTGTCGCGGCTGAGGACAGCGTCGCCCAGGGCGTTCTCGATGCGCTCGAGATAGACTTCGACGATGTCGCCGACGGCCGGCTGCTTTTCGTCGGACGCGAATTCACGAACCGGGATGCGGCCCTCCGTCTTCAGGCCGACATCCACCGTGACGAAGTCGCCGCCAACGCTGGTGACGGTCGCAGGAACGACGCGGCCCTCCATCATGGAAGAGCCGGCGAACGACTCCTCGAGCAGGGCGGCGAAATCATCGGTGGTCGGGTTCATGGTCGCGGTAGGCATCAAGGCTCCAATGGATATCGTCAGTGCGGGCCGGCCGGTTGAATCCGGCGGTCTCGCCGCGGAATGCGGCATGAATGCTGAATGCCCGCAGGGAAGCCGGGGATTTCGCGGGTTGCGGCCGGATGACCGGCGCTCCCACGAGAGCTGTCCACAGGGCGGGAGCGGGTCTCTAGGCGCTGGGCGTCCCGAAAGTCAAGTGAAAGGGCCGGAAACCTCCCCCGTCTGCGCGCCCCCGGGCATACCCCGGCGTCTGTGGGCAGGGCCAGACTACTCCGCCACGACCTGCGCCTTCCTGCGTTTGCGCCTGCGCACAGGCGGGGCGACATCCCTGGGCGGCAGGGGCGCCACGATTCTGACCTTGCGCCCGATCGCGATGATAACCTCGTCGCGCCGGCCCGCCCGCCCCTTCCGGAACGAGACCTTCGCCCCGTCGAAATGGACGTCCTTGCCCTTCCCCAGGCGCCCGGAAAGGCCCAGCGCCACCAGTTCGTCGAAGGTTCCCGCCCTGAAGCGCCAGCTGTAGTCGCGCCCGCCCGCCGCAAAACGGAAGATGATGCTCGAACGCTCTGCAGCATCGATGCCGCGAAGCGCGAGACCGGTTGATCTGACCATCTTGTCCCCCAACACTCACACGCCTTTTCACCTGGGCCAGCCGGATCGCTTTCAGCCAGTCTGGCAGCCCGCCTGGAATTGCAACCCCTTCCTATGCGAAATGCGGCTTCGCCTCAGGGGGTCCGTCAAGCCGGACTGCGCGCCGCCGCGTCCTGTGGTTACGGCGCCACGCCATAAAACCATATTCATCAGACGGTCGTAAGACATCATGTCAAACGGAGATGCGGGATGAGAAGCATTGTCGTCACCGGCGCCTCGACCGGCATCGGCTGGGGCTGCGTGAAGGTGCTGGCCGCGCGCGGGTTCCATGTCTTCGGCAGCGTGCGCAGGCAGACCGACGCCGAGCGCCTCTCCCGTGAATTCGGCGCGCGTTTCACGCCCCTGCTGTTCGACGTGACGGACCCGTCAGCGGTCGCCGCCGGCGCGGCCCATGTGCGCGAGAGGCTCGGGGGCCAGACCCTGTTCGGCCTCGTCAACAATGCCGGCATCGCCAATCCGGGCCCGCTGCTCCACATCCCCCTCGACGCATTCCGCCAGCAACTCGAGGTCAATGTCACCGGCCAGCTGATCGTCACACAGGCCTTCGCTCCCCTGCTCGGCGCTTCGCCGGAGACCCGCACGAAAACCCCCGGCCGCATCGCCATGATGAGTTCGGTCGGCGGCAGGGTCGGCATGCCCTTCGTCGGCCCCTACAACACGTCCAAGTTCGCCCTCGAAGGCCTGAGCGAAAGCCTGCGCCGCGAGCTGATGCTCTATGGCGTCGACGTCATCGTCATCGCCCCCGGCGCCATCGCCACGCCCATCTGGGAGAAGGCCGATGCGCTCGATGTCTCGGCCTATGCCAGGACGCCCTATGGCCCCACGGTCGACAAGGTGAAGGGCTACATGATCGCGATGGGGCGCAAGGGCCTGCCGCCCGAAAAGATCGGCGAAACGGTCCACACGGCCCTGACCTCGGCCAGGCCGAAGACACGGTATGTCGTCACGCCCGACCCGCTCCAGAACTGGATGAGCAACCACCTGCCCAGGCGCATGGTCGACCGCGCGATCGCGCGACGGCTGGGGCTGGTGAAATAGCGGACCGCGGGCGCCCTCACGCCTTCAGCTTGTAGCCCCGCTTCAGCAGCGCCCAGCACCACACGCACAGGCCCAGCGTGATCGCCGCCGTCATGGCGCCGCCGAACAACAGATCGCTCTCCGCATGGCCGGTGAAGCCATAGCGGAACCCGTCGATGATCTGGAAGAAGGGATTGAAATGGCTGAGCGTCACGAACGGCTCGGGCAGGCGGCCGATCGGATAGAAGGTTCCCGACAGCATGGTCAGCGGCATGATGACGAAGTTCTGCACCGCGGCCATGTGATCGAACTTGTCGGCCCAGATGCCGCCGATCAGGCCCACCGCGCCCATCAGCAGCGAGGCGATCACCGAGAAATAGACGATGGGGAACAGGTTCGCGATCTGGAACGGCGTGATCTGCAGCACCCACACCGCTGCATAGGTGACGATCCCGACCAGAACGCCGCGCGAGACCGCGCCCGACAGGAAGCCGACGGTCAGCTCCATCGGCGACAGCGGCGGCATCAGGAAGTCGACCGAATTGCCCTGCACCTTCGCGATGATCAGCGAGGACGAGGTGTTGGCGAACGCGTTGTTGAGGATCGCCATCATCACGACGCCGGGCGCCAGGAAGGTCTCGAACGACACGCCTCCCGCCATCGCCCCATTGCCGGCGCCGAAGGCCAGCTTGAAAACGAACAGCATCAGCAGGCTGGAGACGACCGGCGCGAACAGGGTCTGCATCCCCACCTTCCAGAACCGGCGGGTCTCGCGGAGGCACAATGTCCACAGGCCCAGCCAGTTGACCGGCCCATAACGCCGGGGGGCCGGCGGGCTCACGGGGGCTTCAAGGTGCGGTCGCGTCACTGTCTGGTCCATGCCCCTGTCTTACGCCTCCTCGCGCGCTCCGCCACGGAAATGTTGTCGCCATCCCCATGACGCAAGGGGCCCGTCTCCCAGCCGCCGTCCCGCCTGCGGCGCACTGATCCACGCCCCCCTCCCTCCGCTGTCACCGACAGAGACCCGACACGCATCCCGGACAACCCGCCCCGGTCCGGCCGCGGACGCGCGGGCTGCCTGACGTGTCACGCCTTCGCGCCTTTCTTGCCGCCGCCATAGGCGGGAGCCGACGTCTCATCCAGGGGCCAGCGCGGGCGCGCCGCAACATCAAGCGTCGCGACGTGACCCAGGCGCAGGCGTTCGGCGCCGGCCAATGCGATCATGGCGCCGTTGTCGGTGCACCAGCGCAGCGGCGGCGCCACGAAGCGGAAACCGAGCTGGCGGGCCTCGGCGTCGAGCCGCGCGCGCAGCGCCGCGTTGGCGGCGACGCCGCCGGCGACAACGAAGGTGCGGCGATCGGAAAGATCCATCACCTCGCGCAGGGCCCGGGCGGACTTGGCCGCAAGGATGTCGGCGACAGCCAGCTGGAAGGCGGCGCAGATGTCGGCGATGCGGGTCTCATCGGGCGGGCGGTCCCCGATGGCGCGCCGCACGGCGGTCTTGAGGCCCGAGAAGCTCATGTCGAGACCGGGGCGATCGAGCAGCGGGCGTGGCAGGTCGACGGCCTTCGCATCGCCCTTCAGGGCTTCGCGTTCGACGGCCGGCCCGCCCTGCCCCTTGAGACCAAGCATCTTGGCGGTCTTGTCGAAGGCCTCGCCGACAGCATCGTCTATGGTGGAGCCGAGACGGCGATAGCGTCCCACGCCTTCGACATGGAGGAACTGGCAATGGCCGCCGGAGACCAGCAGAAGGAGGTAGGGAAAGGGAATGTCTTCGGCCAGGCGCGGGCTCAGCGCGTGGCCCTCCAGATGATTCACCGCGATCAGCGGCAGGCCGCGCGCCAGCGCGATGCCCTTGGCGGCGGACAGTCCCGCCATGACCCCGCCGATGAGGCCGGGGCCGGCGGTGGCGGCGACGCCGGACAGCCCGTCCCAGCCGACGCCGCTTTCGTCCATCGTCAGGCGGACCAGCGAATCGAGTCGCTCGACATGGGCGCGCGCGGCGATCTCCGGAACCACGCCGCCATACAGGGCGTGCTCCTCGGTCTGGCTGGCCACCCGTTCGGACAGGACCTCGGCCCGGCCATTGTCCAGCCGCACGACCGCCGCCGCGGTTTCATCGCAGCTGGTCTCGATTCCGAGGACTGTGAGGGGGCCTTCCATCATGGATTTGGCATCTTGCCTTGCATCATGTCGGGGGCGCTTGTACGCCCCCCGCAGCAGACAAGCCAACCCGGTCATGACAGCCTTGAAGACAGTACGGATCGGCACGCGCGGCTCCCCCCTGGCGCTGGCGCAGGCCCAGCTGTTCGCCGGCCTGGTCGCCCGGACCTCGGACGGCGAGATCGCCGCCACGATCCATGCCTACACCACGACCGGCGACAGGATCCTCGACAGGCCGCTGCAGGAGGCGGGCGGGAAAGGCCTGTTCACCAAGGAGCTCGACCGGGCGCAGGAGCAGGGCGAGATCGACATCGCCGTGCATTCGCTGAAGGACGTGACGGTCGCCCTGCCGGAGCATCTCTGTCTCGCCGCCTTCCTCGAACGGGAAGACCCCCGCGACTGCCTGGTCGGGCCGTATGCGCGCCTTGCGGACCTGCCGCAGGGCGCGGTCGTGGGCTCATCCAGCCTGCGGCGACAGGCGCAGCTGAAGGCGGCGCGGCCGGACCTGAACGTCGTGACGTTCCGGGGCAATGTCCAGACCCGACTGCGCAAGCTGGCCGAGGGCGAGGCGCAAGCGACCATCCTCGCGGCTGCCGGGCTGCGGCGGCTGGGAATGATCGACAAGGCGGCGGGGCTCCTCTCCATAGACGAGATGCTGCCTGCGGGCGGGCAAGGCATCATCGCAGCAACGCTTCGGCGCGATGCGCCCGACTGGCTGAAGGAACTCGCCGCGAAGATCGACAACCAGGACGCGCGGCTCGCGGCGACGGCCGAGCGCGCCTTCCTGCGCAGGCTTGACGGATCGTGCCGCACGCCGATCGCGGCGCATTTCCGTCTGACCGACGAGGGCGCGGAAATGGCCGGCGAAGTGCTCGCCGAAGACGGCTCGCGGCGCTGGCGCGCCGAAGGCGTCATCGAGGGCCGGCCGAGCGTGTTCGACGCCAGGGTGCTTGGCCATGCGCTGGCCGAGGATGTCGCCGCCGAGCGCGCCGGCGACCTTGGCGAGGACCTTCCCTCCCGGGCCGACGATGCGGCATTCGCCGGCGATGACCTCGACGACGGAGGCGAGGCGTGAACCGGCCGCAGCCGCTGCGGGTTCTGGTCACGCGCAGCGAGCCGGGCGCTTCGGAAACCGCTGCAAGGCTGCGGGAGATCGGCTTCGAGGCGGCGGCCGAGCCGCTGTTCGCCATCACCCCGATCGAGGCGACGCCGCCGGAGTTCGACGCGCTGGCCTTCACGAGCGCCAACGGCGTCAGGCGGTTCGCCCAGCTCACGCCGAGGCGGGACGCGCCTGTCTGGTGCGTCGGCGGCCGCACAGCGCAGGCGGCGCGCGAGGCGGGCTTTGGCGACGTCCGCTCCGCCGAGGGCGACGTCAACGCGCTGGCGGCCCTGATCGGACGGGAGCTCGCACCCGGCCTTGCCCTTCTGCATGCCGGCAATGAGGAGAGCCGGGGCGACCTCGTCGGACAGCT
>CAZTMG010000186.1:0-5706 GCA_964614815.1 uncultured Rhizobium sp.
GCGTCCTCGGGCGTGTCGGCGTTGGTCCGCACCCTCAGCGTGCGCCGCCGCGCCGTGCCCCGGCGCTTCATGCGCGAGACGACCTCCTGGCCGACGAAACAGCCCTTACGGAAGTCGACGCCTCCGACGATATCCATGTTGATGTCGGCGGGAAACACCTCCTCCACGCCGAAGTCCGAACCCTGTTCGGCAAGGCCTGCCGCAATGCGCGCCGCATGGTAGGCCGCATCGTCGGATGTCGCATCCGCATCCGGCGCAATCAGCCGGTGGGGCGCGTGCGGATCACGCGGATCGGGCAGGCCCGCGAATGCAAACACGGCAAGATCCTCGCGTACGGCAATGCTGACAGCGGCGCGCAGCTTCATCAGCGCCAGGCGCTTCAGGACGGCGGGGGCTGCGATCCTCGCACAGTCGAGAAGGATCGTATCGCCCGCCCGCGCGATCAGCATGTCCGCGATCACTTTCCCCTGGGGGGTCAGCAATGCGCCATATCGATACGCGTTGGTTTCGAGCCTGATGGTCGACGCCGTCACGATGTTGTTCAGGAAAGGCTCGGCGTCGGCGCCGGCAACCGAAACAATCGTGCGGTGGCAAAGACGTACGGGCTGTTGCATCGCGGCTAGTTAGTGCTCTTGTCCCGGTGCGGGAAGGCCGGGCGACGGATCATCAGAGGGTTTTCCCGGTAGTTCCGGCCTAAACTCCATGTCACGCACGCGGCCCCGGCTTTTCAAGCCCAGGCTTGTATGCGATAGAGGCGCGGTCGAATTCTGAACAGGTTCGGTTGCTCTCCTTGCTCTGGACATGGGTCATCCCATTGGATCGAGCTCCGGATCTGGCCTTCCGAACAGTCGAATTTGGCGGCCCCCGAGGGTGCGGCTGCAAGCGCCCTCATCAATGTTCCGCGGGTCCCCCGGCTCCGCGGACGCCTATCGAAAGACTAGATCTACATGGCTACCGGCACTGTTAAATGGTTCAACGAGCAAAAAGGCTACGGCTTCATCCAGCCGGAAGCTGGCGGCTCGGACGTGTTCGTCCACATCTCTGCTGTCCAGCGTGCGGGCCTCGCCGGCCTGAACGAAGGCCAGCGCGTGAGCTTCGAGCTCGAGAAGGACAAGCGCTCCGGCAAGATGGCCGCGACGCAGCTCCAGGCCATCTAGGCTGGCGCAATCGCCGTCCATGCAGGACGGCGTGACAGCGACAAACTTCTGAACGGGTCGGCCCAGGGTCGGCCCGTTTTCATGTCTGCGCCTGCCCGGTCGCGTCTTCATCGACCAGGCCGCGCGCGCGCGCCTGTTCGGCCAGCGCCGTGCCCGGGCGCAGGAAGGCGCGTGTCCAGCCCTTTGCGCCGAGGCGATCGAGCGCGGCTTCGCAGCTCTCCCCAGACAGCACCTCGAATTCGCCGTCATAGCGCGATGGGTCGTCATCGATGGCGAGCAGGGGACGACCAGTTGCGGCATGCTTGAAGAAGCCGGAGTTGAGGCGTTCGGCCTCCGCCCTCATCAGGCCCGTTTCAACCGAGACGCCTGCCGCCTTCAACCGCTCTGCGCCGCGTGCGCCCAGCGGATGCGGATCGGGGCAGGCGATCACAATGCGGGCAATGCCCGCCGCCAGCAGCAGCTGCGAGCATGACGCCGATCCGCCCGAGCGCTGGTTGCACGGCTCCAGCGTGACATAGGCGGTTGCGCCCGCCGTGCGCGCGCCGGCGGCGGCGAGCGCGATCTCTTCCGCGTGCGGCCGCCCGCCAGTCCCTGTTGCGCCTTCGCCGACGACAATGCCGCCCGCGACGATCACGCAGCCGACGCTCGGATTGGGCGAGGTCCGCCCGAGCTGCGCGCGCGCAAGCTCAAGCGCAAGGATCATGTGGCGCCGGTCGTCCCCGGGCATGACGGCGCCCACGACGTCAGACCTTCGGCAGGGGTTTGGCCCGCACCGGATCGAGATAGCGCGCCGCCGTCACATTCAGGGCCTCGTCCAGGTCGATCAGCAGCGGATCGCCGGTCGGGATTTCGACGTCCGTGATCCCGCTGTCGGGGATCCTGAACAGGTGTTTCACGATGGCGCGCAGGCTGTTGCCGTGCGCGGCGATGAGAATGTTTTCGCCAGCCCTCAGCTTGGGTGCGATCTCGGCCTCCCAATAGGGCAGAACGCGCGCCAGGGTGGTCTTGAGGCTTTCGGTCTTGGGGATGGATACGCCACGATAGCGCGGATCGGACGTCAGATCGAACGCAGACCCCGGCTCGAGATCCGGCGGGGGCACGTCGAACGAACGACGCCAGATCTTCACCTGCTCCTCGCCATGCCTTGCCGCCGTTTCCTTCTTGTTGAGGCCGGTGAGGCCCCCATAGTGGCGCTCGTTCAGGCGATAGTCCTTCGTGACCGGCAGCCAGACCCGGTCCATCTGCTCCAGGGCGAGGTTGAGCGTGCGGATGGCGCGCTTCTGCACGGAGGTGTAGGCGCGGGCGAATTCAACGCCCGTCTCCTTCAGCAGCCGGCCAGAGGCGCGGGCCTCCTCCTCGCCCAAGGGCGTCAGATCGACATCCCACCAGCCCGTGAACCTGTCTTCCAGGTTCCACTGGCTCTGCCCGTGCCGGATGAGCGCCAGTTGCGCCATGCCCTGTCTCCCGTGTCGTTGCGGACGCTTCCAAGCACGTCCGGGACAAGGGGGAAAGGGGCGGCGACGCGCGCCGCCGCCCGCCCGATGGCCTCAGCCTTCGGTCGGCAGGGGAATGTGGCCGGAATAGCCATGATGTTCCGCATGCGGGGCCTGCACAGGGCTGGCGTGCATCGGGTGATCGGTCGGCTTGTGGTGCTGGCAGCTGACAGCCGGGTTCAGCGGATTGAACACGCCGTTCGGATTCTCGCGATGGATCCAGACATGCCGGTCGTAGTGCGGTTCGAACATGTGGGCCTCGTCCACCGCGGTAGCCGGATCGTCCGCCATGGCGTCCCACGGGACGCCATGGAAGGTCGGCGGGCCCTTGGCGCCGGTCGCCGCCCACGCCTTCTGGAAGACGAGGTTCTCGACCGCAACGAGCGCAAGCGAACCATCCGCCTGCGGTTCGTAGATCAGGATCGACGGATTGCGGAAATCCGTATGCGTGCCGGTTCCATCGACGCGCGGATTGGGCGGGGCGGTGACGCCCAGCAGGTCGGGCCGGAAGAAATGGATGCCCATCGCGCCGCCGGCGGCGGGCTGGCCCATCATCTCCGCCGTCTCGCACATGTTCATCGGGTCGCGGACATAACCCTCGGCGAGGGCGACAGTCACGTCACTGAACCGTTCGGTCAACGCACGTACCTCGGCGAGCGTGGGCTCGCCGGGGCCGGGAGAGTGAGCTGCAGTCAGGGAAGGGTGGGTCACGCAGGCCGTGGCGAGAAGCGTGATGAAGGTGAGGAGGGTGGTACGGGCAGGCGTCATTGTCATCTCCGATTCTGAAGTCGGGTTGCGGATCTCCGGCGGCCGGGGAGGACCGCCGTGTCCGAATGCGGATGACATGGGAAATGTCGCCGCCCTGGCGCAAGCTGGCGCCAGTGCAGAACGGACTGCAATTCTGCAGCCGTTACGCAGCGTTTTCATGTCTGTGGCGGTGTGGCGCCCCGCGGTGGGGACAGCGTCCGCGATCAGCGCGGCGTCGACGCCACCACGAAATCGTCGGCCACCTGAGCGCCCGGATTGTTCTCGCGGCGCTTGTAGGCTTCCAGCAGCGAGGCGTAGGGCGGGGCGTACTGCCAGCCATGCGCCGCAGTGTTCAGCTTGATCTCGAAGTGCAGGTGAAGCGTCGTGGGCGTGCCGCCGAAATCATTGGAAACGTAGCCGATCACATCGCCCTTCTTGACCGGCTGGTTGGTCGCAACCTTGAGCTTGGCCATGTTGAGGTGGAGATACCGGTAGATGCGCCCGCCCGAGTTGGCGCGCAGCGTCACCGAATAGCTGCCGACATTCGAGATGAACCCGTCCTCGACCGCGACCACTTCATAGCGCGTGCGGTCCGCCGCCTTGGCGGCGCGCTCGGCCTTGCAGCCTTCCGGGGTGCCGACGCGGATGTCCTGACCGAGGTGCACGCCGGTCTTGGCGCACCAGGGCGTCGAGTTGGTGGTCGTGCGGGTCTCGCAATAGTTGTCGCGCCACGGGGCCGTGAAGTTGCGGACGTCGCACTGGTCGCCGCCCTTCGCGCCGCCGCCATAGCGATAGACCTGCGTCTGCGCGATCGCCGGCGCATCCTTGATCGGGAAGGCCATGTCGGGAACCAGAACGGCCATCTCGGTCGAGCCCGTGCCGCTGCCGGGGGCAAGATTGCCCGGCCGGAAATAGTAGAAGGTTGGCGCAGGCGGCGTCGGCTCGGCCGGCGCCTCGCCCGGACCTGTCGGCGGCGCTGCGGGCGGGTCGTTCGAAGCATGCTCGTCCGGTGTCGGGGAGGGCGTCGCTACCGGTTCTGTCGGCACAGGCAGCGGCGGCAGGACCTCGCCCGTCTCCGCGCTTTCCAGCGGCTTGCCGTCTCCCGTATCGATGGCCGGATTTTCGGGCCGGCCGTCATCGAACGGCGTGCCATCGGCCGGCGCGCCCGTGTTTGCGTTGGGATTGGGAACCGAGCCAAGCCCCGGATCATCCGGATTCAGCGGGTCGACCGCATCGATCGGCGGCGGCGGGGGCAGGGCGTTGGGATCGTCGGGGACGTCCTCCTCCTTCGCTGCGATCTCGACCCATGGCCACAGGAGCACGCTGCCCTGGTCGCACGCCCCCAGCAGCGCCATGGCTGCAAGGCCAGCCAGCCCGATCCGCAAAGACGCCCGCTTCATGCAGCCACTCCGCTTGTCCCGCTTGTCGTCCTACAGGTCTGGTCCACGCGTCCCCTAGCGGGAGGCTGCAACGAACAGGCTATCGGCGAATTCCTTCGCCTGCGCCTCGGTGATGCAACCTTCGGGGCTGTCGACCTCCCGGCATTCGAAATCGATCACATAGTCGGCACCATAGCGCGAGAAGGTGAGCTGCGCGCCCGCCTCGACGAGCTGGAACTTCATCTCCGTCTTGTCGGCGGCGGGCGCATCGCCTCCGACCGCATAGGCCTTGCTCGATCCGTTCACCGTCACGTCGTACCGCGGCGTGTGGTAGGTGGCGAAATAGCCGTCCTTGACGATGCGCGGCGGGGTCGGGCGATCGCTCGCCGTCTGCACCAGTCCGCCCGGCAGCAGCATCGGGACGGTCAGGGGCTCGCTGCCCACCGACTGGGGCACGACCACATCGGCTGGGCGTTTTGCGGCGTCGGCCCGCGCAGCTTCCCAGTCTATGGCGCCGGCTACGGCCTGCGGCCCGGCGGAGGCGGTCGAGACGGTCGGCTCTTCGCCGGCCGGCGGCGCGTCGGCGGACGGATCAGCCGGTGCAGCCGCTTCCTTGGTGCAGGCCGCCGTCACGAGCGACAGGGCGGCAAGGCCAGCCAGAACCTGGGCTTTCATTATTGTCCTCCGGGATGCGCGGTCATGTTCGGCTCTGCATAGGAAATTTCTGCGGACGCGCCCAGCCGCGAGGCGATCGCCCGCATCGCCGCGATCCGTTCGGCCGGGGGCAACGCCCCCTCATGCACCAGCACCAGCTCGTTCGAATAGGTGACGCGGTCCAGCCTCAGCCCCGCGAATTCCGGCCGGCCGGCCTTCCAGGCATCGAATCGGGCCCTGGCGGATGCCTGGTCGCGCCAGAAGGCGTCGATGATG
>CAZTMG010000187.1:0-1117 GCA_964614815.1 uncultured Rhizobium sp.
TGCGCCACGCCAGCCAGGTCGTCACCCGCACCATGCTGCTGGAAGGCGTGTGGGACTACCACTTCGACCCGCAAACCAATGTGATCGACGTGCACATTTCGCGACTGCGCGCCAAGATCGACCGCGCGCCGTGGCCGGCGCTGATCCATACGCTGCGCGGCAGCGGCTACTGCCTGCGCGCCCCCTCATGAACGGACGCGACGGAGTCGACGCCGGCCAGCCCTATCTGCTCGAACAGGACGGTCATCTCACGCTGGCCTTCAGCGAACTGGCGGTGCAGAGCGCGATGGACGTCGCCGCGCCCGAGCGGCTGGTGCTCGAATACTCGCGCCTGATGATGGCATCGCTGCTGTTCGTGCCCGAGCCGGGCCACATCGGCATGATCGGCCTCGGCGGCGGCTCGCTGGTCAAGGTCTGCCACCGCCTTCTGCCACAGACGCGGATGACGGTGGCCGAAATCTCGCCGGCGGTGATCGCGCTGCGCGATCGTTTCCACATTCCGCCGGACGACGAAAGGCTCACCGTCGTCTGCGCCGACGGCGCCGCGTGGGTGGCCGCGTACGACGGCACCTTCGACCTGCTGTGGGTGGATGGCTTCGACATCGGCGGCATGCCGCCAGCGCTGACCACGCAACGCTTCTACGACGACTGCCACGCCGCGCTGCGCGACGGCGGCGTACTGGCGATCAACATGTACGCTGGCGACGCGCTGAACAGCGCCTGGGTCGAGCGCGTGGCGTCCAGCTTCGCCCGCTCGGTCAGCGTCGTCGATACCACGGATGGCGACAACCGCATCGTGTTCGCCGCCCGCGGCAACGCCTTCCGGCTGTCGGAAATGAAGCTGGCGCAGCGTGCCCGCGCACTCGAAGTCCGGCTGGGCATCGCCCTGCCCGGCATCGCGCGCGCTCTGATCGACGGCCGGCGGCGCGCACTGGCCGACAGCGCGCCATGAGTCTGCGCCTGAGCACCAGCGCCCGGCTGACGCTGGCCAACAGCGCCCTGCTCGCCGCCGGCTTCGGCCTGCTGCTGATGCTGGTGAGCTGGCTGGCCGGGCAGTACATGCTGGGCCACGTCGAGGAAAGCGTCGAGGCCGAGCTGGACATCCTCGCCGCCGAGT
>CAZTMG010000187.1:1166-5412 GCA_964614815.1 uncultured Rhizobium sp.
CTGGACGTGCGCTCGGCCAATCACGACCGCGTCTACCGGCTGGAGGACGCGGCCGGCAACCTGCTGATCGGCAACCTCGACCGCTGGCCGGACAACGCCGGCCGCGAAAGCCTGCCCTTGCGCCTGCCCAGCCTGCGCCACCGCGGGCAGACCGAAATCGTCCTCGTGGGCATAGCGCAGCATGTGAGAGCCGCGCCGCAGCTTCTTCTCCACAGCCTGGAGCGTTCCCTGGAATTTCGGATCGGAAGCAGAAAGGAATCGCAGATCAAGCAGTTGGAGCAGGCTCGCGTCGAGCTGGTCGCCCGAGAGTGTTGCGGAGATGTAACCGCGTTCAGCATTCCAAGCCATGGTTTCGATCTTGTGGCGGATGTGCTGGGCGCGGTTCGCCCAGATATCGGCGCGATCTTTCAGTCCGAGTGCATTCGCAGCCATGGCCAGCCGATCGCAGGCAGCCCAGCACATTGCGGTGGAGTAGGTGTGGACATCCTGCTTCGTTCTCAGCTCCCAGAGTCCGGCATCGGGCTGGTCATGCGCGACCCAGGCGCGTTCGCCAACGCGTTCGAGAGCTGCGAAGTCTTCGCGGCCGGAGGGACGCAGGAGGCGCTGATCGATAAATGCTTGGGCGCTGGAGAGCACGATCTGGCCGTAGGCGTCGTGCTGAACCTGGTTGTAGGCGTCATTGCCGACGCGGACAGGACCCATGCCGCGATAACCTGCCAGTGATGGCGCGATGCGTTCCTCCACATGCGATTCCCCCAGCACGCTGTAAAGCGGCTGAATGTGGCCCTGGCCCGCGGCGTCCACAATGTTGCGGAGATAGGCGAGATAGCCCTCCAGGACATCGAGCGCACCAAGGCGGTTCAGGGCCTGAACGGTATAGTAGGCATCGCGGATCCAGCAGTAGCGATAGTCCCAGTTCCGCTGGGAATCGGCGTGTTCAGGGATGGATGTGGTAAGCGCCGCGACGATCGCGCCGGTCTCTTCATGCTGGCACAATTTCAGCGTTATGGCGGAACGGATCACCACTTCCTGCCATTCCGGCGGGATGGCGAGGCCTCGCACCCATTCGCGCCAGACGGCGGCTGTGTCATCCAGCATGCGCTCAACCGTCGCGCCGACAGGACCCACGAAGCTTTCATCGGGGCCGAGAAAGAAATGCAGCGGCTTCTCAACACGGAAAGCGCGTTCCTCCATGATGACGCCGACCGGGGCGCTGGTGGTGAGACGCAGGCTCCACCCGTTGGCCACGTAGCGGATATGGTTTGATCCAATAACCCGGTCGATATTGGTCTGGCCCCAATTGTGTGTGGGGCGCAGCCGGACGCGGATGCGTGGGCTTCCGGCGATGGGGCGCACGATTCGGACGAAGGCGACTGGGCGGTATGTCCGTCCCGGCCCTTCCATGCGGGGGCAGAAGTCCGTGATCTCGACAGCGCTTCCGTTTGTATCCGTGTGGCGGCTGACCAAGATCGGGGTGTTCCGCATGTAGGCCTGTTCGATTGAAACTCGACTCTGGAGTGCAACATCCCAGAGGCCGTGGGCGTCGGGTCCGTCGCCGTCCCGACCGGAAAGCAGCGATGAGAAAACCGCATCGCCATCGACCCGTGGCGCGCACGCCCAGACAAGGCGACCCTCGCGGTCTATCAGGGCGCTCACTTGGCAGTTGCCGATCGGCCAGAGATCGAGGGTGGCCGTCATGTTTGACCTCCAAGACTCGTGGCAAGCCAGGTCAGGGTTGCGGAGACGCTGGGCAGCCGCCAGAGTGCGCCCGTGATCCTTTCCGTTCCCACAAGAATGCCAGCGCCGCCAAGCTGAGCTGCGGCCGTGAAGCCGGCTTCGTCATTGTTGTCGTCGCCGATGAAGACGGGCGTGCCGGATTTCATCGGCGCCTCGGCCATGAACATGGCGACGGCGTTGCCCTTGTCGCAAGGGCCGTTCTTGAGTTCCTGCACCATCTTGCCGGGCTGGAGTGGAAGGCCTGTCTCGAGCGAGAGATGAAGCGCGAACGCGGCTGCATCGTTACCGTGTTCCGGAGCGAGGCGATAATGGAGGGCGACGCCGTAGGGTTTATCTTCTACGAAAAGGCCTGGGCGTCTTGCCGCGAACATGCGCATCTCGGCGAGCGCATGATCGAGAGTCGGATTTCGAGCCGGCGCGATTTGGCGGCCATCAGGCCAACGAAGTTCGGCCCCGTGGCTGCCGCCGATCTGGAGTGGCAGGCCGGGCAGAAGAGCGGCGATATCATCGGCGGCGCGACCGCTGACGATGGCGATGCGACCGTCGAGTTTGTGTATCGCAAGCGCGAGTACATCACGTGCAGCCTGGCTGACACTTATGGATCCTGGCGTCTCCGCTAGCTCGACAATCGTCCCATCGAGGTCGAGAAACAGGCTCGCTCCGCCCAATAGACTTGGAGGCGGTTCGGAAATTGTCAGAAAATCAGTCATCTGCCTTCATGTCCAACGGCTAGACGTAGGGCAATTGGGCAATAGCTCAACCCCTTGATGGCAATTCGTTCCTTTCAGGCTGGTATGGGCGCGATTTGACATTTGATGCATTGAGGCGCCGATTGCTGCTGCGTCGCACGCTGACCTAGCCTCTGCGAGGATGCGGGAGGCGGACATCGCAAGGGACGTTCAGACAGACGCGCCATCGCTGGGCACGCGGCTGGCCTATGGGTTCGGCTCTGCGGCCTTCGGCGTCAAGGACGCCGGCCTGCAGATCTTCCTGCTGATGTTCTATACGCAGATCGTGGGCGTGCCTGCCCCGCTGGTGGGGCTCGCCCTTACCATCGCGCTGGTGCTGGATGCCGTATCTGACCCGATCGTGGGATACTGGTCCGACAATCTGCGTTCCGTATGGGGGCGTCGCCATCCTTTCATGTACGCTTCGGCCATTCCGGTCGCGGTGACCTACTTCCTCCTGTGGACGCCGCCGCGCGACTGGGATCACCAGACGTTGTTCTGGTATCTGACCGTGATGACGGTTCTGGTGCGAACAGCGCTGACCCTTTTCGAGACGCCGAGCGCGGCGCTGGGTCCGGAACTCACCCGCGACTACGATCTGCGCTCCAGCCTTCAGTCCTGGCGGACCTTCTTTGGCTGGACCGGGGGCAACGCCATGACGGTCATGATGTTCTTCTTCCTGTTTCCGGCGTTTGCGACCGCCGCAATTCCGAACGGGCAATTCAATCCGGCTGCCTATGGTGTTTACGCGTGGGTCGCGGCAGGCGTGATGTTCGTCGCCATACTTGTCAGCGCGATCGGCACGCATGCGCAGATTCCGCGCCTGCAGGCGCCAGCGCCGCGCAAGCTGACACTGGCGGGCGTGTTCCGCGAAATATTCGAGACACTGTCCAGCCGTTCGATGGGAGCGATCTTCCTGACGGCCATCATCGCCGCAACGACAACAGGAATGGGGCAGGCGTTGTCGACCTACATGTCGGCCTATTTCTGGAGGCTGCGGCCGGAGCAGATTGGCCTGGTCACGCTTTTGATCTTCGTGTCGGCCGCGGCTGGCGCTGCATTGGCGCCCTTGCTGACCCGCCAGTTCGGCAAGAAGCAGGGGCTCATCCTCGTCGGCGCATTGGGAATGGCGATCTTTCCCATTGGCATCCTGCTGCGCCTCTCGGGCGTCGTGACGCCGGGCACGACAGAAGCCTTCTGGGTCGTGCTGGTGCAAGGGCAGGTCGACGTGATGCTGCTTGTGGCGCAGCAGACGCTGTTGATCTCCATGGTCTCCGACCTGGTGGAGCAGGCCGAAGTGAAGACGGGCCGGCGGTCGGAAGGCGTCTTCTTCGCAGCCAATACCTTCATCATGAAGGTGACGACAGGGATCGGCCTGATGTCGGCGACCGCTGTGCTGGCATTGGCGCAGTTCCCGGCAGGCGTTACGCCGGATCAGGTGCCCGACAGCGCTCTCGTGGCGCTGGGGTGGTGGTACCTGCCGGCGATGCTGCTGCTGCGGCTGGCGATGATCGTAGCGATCCTGCCTTATGCGGTGGACCGCAAGGCGCATGAGGAAAACCTGCGCACGATCTCCGGGCGCGGAGGCTAGTCCAGTTTCATGAACACCCGCGTGGACAGGTCGAGGAAGGCGGCCTGTTCAGCTTCCATGGCCGTCATCCATGGGAGATAGTCAGCGCGGTCGACCTCACGGAAGCCAAGCTTGCGATAGAAGGGCGCATTCCAGGTGAGGCGCCCCCGGTTTGGTCCCTCGTTTGAAAGGAGAGTCTTTCAGAAGGGAA
>CAZTMG010000188.1:0-5390 GCA_964614815.1 uncultured Rhizobium sp.
ATACCGCTGTTCGGCTCGGCGGTGCTGGGGCTCGCTGTCGAACGTGGGCGGACAGGCGCGACGGAGGCGTTCGAGTTGTCGCGCATTGATGAGGCCTTCCAGAATGAACAATGGGGGGAGGATGCGGAGGCGGCGCGGCGGACACAGCAGGGTCGGCGCGAAGCGGCGGCGCTTGACCAGTGGTTTGCGGCGCTGGCCGGCTGAGGCCGTCGCCCCTGAAGCGGGATAGCCTCTCCGGTCAAGTGGGCGGCCTCATCCTTCGAGACGCCGCTGCGCGGCCCTCAGGATGAGGTCAGCGTATGTCCGTAGCCGGACCAGCAGCAGGGGAGTATCGCACGCGACCGAGCCTGTGTGCATGAACCGTCGCAAGCGCCTGGAATCCTTCAGGCCGCGCCCCCGTCTGGATTCACACAGGTCCCGGAGGCTTGCGATCCGCGGACAGCGCGGGCGGGACGGCGGCGCCTTCTGTGCGGCCAGGATCAGCCGAAACGGCCGGTGATGTAGTCCTGGGTCTGTTCGAGTCTTGGCGCGGTGAAGATCTGGTCGGTGGGGCCGGATTCGATGAGCTGGCCCATGTGGAAGAAGGCCGTGACCTGCGAGACCCGCGCGGCCTGCGCCATCGAATGGGTGACGATGACGATGCAGGTGTGCCGGCGCAACTCGTCGATCAGCGCCTCGATATGGGCCGTGGCGATGGGATCCAGCGCGGAGCACGGTTCGTCCATCAGGATAACGGCTGGCGAAACGGCGAGCGTGCGGGCGATGACGAGGCGCTGCTGCTGTCCGCCGGAGAGGCCGAGACCCGACTTGCCAAGGCGATCCTTCACCTCGTCCCAAAGGGCGGCCCCGC
The DNA here is from genome assembly GCA_964614815.1 of uncultured Rhizobium sp. Lineage (GTDB taxonomy): Bacteria > Pseudomonadota > Alphaproteobacteria > Caulobacterales > Hyphomonadaceae > UBA7672. The sequence goes on from CAZTMG010000188.1 coordinate 851, forward strand.
GCAGGGATTTCTCCACGATCCCGTCGAGTTCGGCCTTGGTGTTGGCCAGCCCGTGCGTGCGGGGGCCGTACGCCACATTGTCGTAGATCGACATCGGGAAGGGGCTTGGCTTCTGGAACACCATGCCGATCCGGGTGCGGACCTGGACGGGATCGATCTCCGCGCTGTTGATGTCTGTGCCGTCCATGCGTATCCGGCCCTCGACGCGGGCGCCGGGGATCGTGTCGTTCATCCGGTTGAGACAGCGCAACAGGGTGGACTTGCCGCAGCCAGATGCGCCGATGAAGGCTGTCACGGCGTTGTCGGGGATTTCGAGACTGACATCGAACAGCGCCTGCTTGGCGCCGTAGAAGGCGTTGACATGCTCGATGGCGATACGCGTGGGCTGGGCGGCGGACGGGGTCGCCGAAACGGCGATCCGCGGGGCCGGCGCCGGCGCGGCGGATTTGCGGGTGGCGGACTCTGGCGTCATCGGCGCGAGCATATCAGCCATCCTGCTTTCCGGCGACGGCCGCATGGCTGAAGCGCGAGAGAATGTTGAGCACAAGCACGCCGACAGTGATGAGCATCGCGCCGGTCCAGGCGAGATCGACCCATTCCTGATAGGGGCTGCCGGCATAGCGGTAGATGGCGATGGGGAGGCTGGCCATCGGCTGCGTCATGTCGATGGACCAGTTGGTGTTGCCGAGCGAGGTGAACAGCAGCGGCGCCGTTTCGCCGGCGATGCGCGCAACGGCGAGCAGGACGCCGGTGAGGATGCCGCCAAAGGCTGCGGGCAGGACAACCTTGCGGACGACCTCGTTCTCGCGGCTGCCGAGGGCGACGGCGCCGTCCCTGTAGGCCTGCGGGACCAGACGCAGGATGTCCTCGGTGGTGCGCGCAACGATCGGCATGGCGATGATGGCCAGCGCGATGGCGCCGGCGATGCCGGAAAAGCCGCCGAAGGGCTCGACTGCGATCTGGTAGACGAAGAGGCCGATGAGGACGGATGGCGCCGATAGCAGGATGTCGTTCACGAAGCGGACGACCTGGGCAAAGCGCGAGTCCTTGCCGACCTCGGAGAGATAGACGCCGACCATCATGCCGACCGGCGCGCCGAGCATCGCGCCGAGACCCACCTGCAGCAGCGAGCCGACAATGGCGTTGGCGAGGCCGCCGCCCGCGCCGGGCTGGGCCATCGATTCCGTGAAGACAGAGAGTGAGAGGCCGGCCAGCCCGTTCGAGAACAGCATCCAGAGAATCATGCCCAGCAGGACCAGGCCGATGGCGGCGGCGAGCATGCAGAGGCCGCCCATGACGCGGTCGACCAGCTGGCGGCGGAAATAGCGGGCGCGCGATGCGGCGGAGAGCTGTTTCACGACATGCGCTCCTGGCGCAGGAGGAGGCGGGCGACAGCAAGCACGCCGAACGAGACCACGAACAGGATGAAGCCGAGTCCGAGCAGGACGGCGAGATCCAGCGTGCCGGGCTCGGCTTCGGGGAAGGAGTTGGCGACGACGGAGGCGATCGTGGCCGAGGGAGCCATCAGGCTGTCGGGCATGCGGATGGCGTTGCCGATCACGAACACCACGGCCATCGTCTCGCCCAGCGCGCGCCCCAGGCCGAGGAAGACCGCGCCGAACAGCGAGCCGCGCACGGCAGGGATGACGACGCCGGTCAGCGCCTCCCAGCGTGTCGCCCCCATCGCATAGGCGCCGTCCTTCAGGAGCTGGGGCGTCGAGAGCAGGACGTCGCGCGTTGTGGCGGCGATGAAGGGCAGGATCATGATGGCGAGGATGAGCGCCGCCGTGAGCATGCCAACCCCGATGGGCGGGGCGGTGAACCAGAAGAAGCTGTCGCCGATGGGCGGAATCCAGAGGAAGGCCTGCGTCAGCCAGGGCTGGACATGTTCCGACATGAAGGGGGCCAGCACGAAGAAGCCCCACATGCCGTAGACGATGGAGGGCACCGCCGCGAGCAGCTCGATCGCCACGCCGAGCGGCGCGCGGAGTCGTTCGGGACAGGTCTCGGTTAGGAAGAAGGCGATGCCGAAGCCGATCGGCCAGGCGATCAGCAGGGCGAGGCCCGCCGTGACCAGCGTGCCGGTGATGGCGGGAAGCGCGCCGTAGACCTGCGTGACCGGGTTCCACTCCATGCCCCAGATGAAGCCGAGGCCGAAGGCGTCGAAGGCCTGCCTGCCGCCCAGGAACATGATGATGAGGATCGCGGCCAGCACGATCACCACCGTCGCGCCGGCCGCATGCAGGCTGGCGCGGAAGGCGGCGTCGGCGATGTGGATCCTGCGCGTGCCGATCAGCGGGCGGTCTGCAGCGGGCGTGGGCATGTGAACCTCAGTTGACCGGCCAGAGCGGCTGTCCGCCGGGGGCGAGCGTGGTCCATGCCTGCCGTACGCGATCCTGGACGCCGGGCGGCAGCATGACATAGTGGAGACGGTCCGCCGTGGCGGCGCCATTGCGGAACGCCCAGTCGAAGAATTTCAGCACGCGCTGGGTGCGGGCCGGGTCCTTCGGGTTCTTCGGGACGAGGATGTAGCTGGCCGATGTGATAGGCCACGACAGCTCGCCGGGCATGTTGAGCATGTTGGCGGCCAGGCCCTTGGCGTTTGCCCAGTCGGCCTGGGCGGCGGCCTCCATGAAGCCCGGAACCGACGGGGCCACGAACCTGCCCGATCCGTTCGAGAGCTGCAGCGCGTGCAGGCCGTTCTCCGCCGCATAGGCGAACTCGACATAGCCGATCCCGCCCTTGATGTTCTTCACGGCGGCGGCGACCCCGGCATTGCCCGGTGCGCCGAGCCCCGTGCGCCAGGCGACCGAATTGCCCGCGCCGGTCCGCTCCTTGAAGATGGGCGACACGCTCGACAGATATTTCGTGAAGATGCTGGTCGTGCCCGAGCTGTCGGCGCGGTAGGCGGGCGAGATCGGGATCTTCGGAAGCTTCAGGGCAGGGTTGAGGGCGGCGATCTTCGGATCGTCCCACAGGCGGATGCGGCCGACATAGATTTCGCCGAGCAGTTCTCCGGTGAGTCTGATCTTCTCGCCATCGACCCCGGGCACGTTCACGATCACCACCACGGCGCCGATGACGGCCGGGAACTGCAGCAGCTGTTCCTTCTCCAGCCGCTCCGGCGCGACGGGCGAGTCCGAGGCGCCGAAATCGACGGTGCGGTTGATGATCTGCGTGACGCCCGCCCCCGAGCCGAGCGCCTGGTAGTTGAGGCGATCGCCGCCGGCGCCGGCATAGTCCTCGCCCCAGCTGGAATAGATCGGGGCGGGAAAGGTGGCGCCGGCGCCGGTGATGTCCTGCGCGAAGGCGGGCGCGGCGAGCAGGACAGCGGAAGCCAGCGCGCGGAGCATGCGGCGGGCGAACGGGATCGGCACGGATTCTCTCCCCCGGCCTTCTGGCCGGCGCGCGGTTTCGCGGCAGGCCTTAGCACCCGTTCTGCGACGCATTTGTGACACGCCGCGTGACAGGAGGACGCGCGCGCCGGAGCTCGAAAAACTGCCATGAAAATCAGGCGGCGGCCTGGGGGGGAAGCGAGGCGGGGGCGGCCTGGCGAAGGGGCGGACGGGCCGCGCCAGCGATTTCGCCCGGCTCTGCGCCATGTCATATGACAAAAGCGGGCTCGCGAATCGGCTGCGGAGATGGCGGTGCGCAACCTATTCTCGGACTGGTTTCGCGGCGACTACGCGTGGGTGATCGCGCCGCTCGGCGTCTGGATGGTTGCGTGGCTGCTCAACACCCTCGTCCAGATGATCCGGCGGCGGCGGTTGCTGCATCCCCTGTTCGGCGACCGCCAGGCGGGCTGGGTCTGGAAGGCGACATTCCTTGCGGTGGTGGTGTGGGGAGTGGGGTGGACGATCTGGCTTGGCGCGGCGCCGGAGGGCGGTCAGCCAACACCCTGAAAGAACATCTGAAATTGGCAACTGGCAGAGGCCTGTAGGAAAATTTCCTCGCAAATAGGAAAATTATCCTATATTCCTGTCCTGCAGTCCGGTTGGGGACGGCAGGTCAGGAGGACAGGGTGAAACGCGCGGACAGGCTCAAGCAGGACCGCATCAATGTGGAGATCGCCGTCGCGATGACGGCGGGGGCGCTGGATACGACCCCGGAGGAGGTGGTCGGCGATGGCCGGTCGACGAAGGCGGTGCTGGCGCGGCAGGTGGCGATGTACATCGCCGCAGTCGGTTTCGGCATGAGCTATTCGCGGGTTGGCGCCGCGCTCGGACGCGACCGCTCGACCGTGGCGCATGCGATCCGCATCGTGGAGCAGCGACGCGAGGACCCGGATTTCGACCGGTGGCTCGATGCGCTCGAGATGGCGGCGGCCGCTGCGCCGATGCTGCGATGAGTGCGGCGGCTGAAGATGCGGGCGTGGCGCGGGCGCTGCGGGCGCTGGCGATCACGGGCCGCCGGCTGTTCCGGCTGAGCGACGGACGCTGGGGCGTGCTCGGTCATGGCGACCGCAGGCGCCGTCCGCTGGCGACGCTGGCGGCGGAGTCGGTCGAGCAGCTGGCGCAGGCGGGAAAGCTCACGCCATCCG
>CAZTMG010000189.1:0-5376 GCA_964614815.1 uncultured Rhizobium sp.
ACAGCGTGTCGCTGACGGTCAGGATGCCGGTGAGCATCAGCGCGCCCATCGCCAGAAGGGCGACCACGTCAGAGGGAATCTTCTCCCGGATGAATCCGAAGAAGACGATCACGACGAGGACCAGCACGAAGCCGATCTGGAAGGCCTGGCTTTCGAGTATCGGCGCGAGCATCAAGAATCCCGGAAAAGTTGGCAGCGCCCCACACAAGCCGGAACGGCGCGGGAGTGCAACAGTATGACAGCTGAGTGAAACTCATTTGTGCGCTAAGCAGGCAATCGGAAAGTACTGAAAATTCAGGGAAATCAAGCGAGAGAAGATGACCATACCCGACCTTCCCCGATTGCGGGACCTCGCTGGCAGGAAGGCCTTCATCGAGGCGAACACAAGGCTGTTGCCGGTGGCGGGCCTTGCCGGCGCGGGCGCGCCCCTGCTGCTCTGGCAAGCGGATGCGGTGACGCCAATCTGGTCGGCGACCGAGACCGATCTCAACCGGCAGGGCATCGAGCCACCCTTCTGGGCGTTTCCCTGGGCAGGGGGACAGGCAATTGCGCGGCTGATCCTCGAGCAGCCCGGAATCGTGCAGGGCAAGCGGGTGCTGGACATCGCCTGCGGCAGCGGCCTGATCGCCATCGCGGCGGCGCGGGCCGGGGCGGCGCAAGTGGTTGCAAATGACATCGATCCGCTGTGCGAGGCGGCGGTGGCGCTGAACGCGGCGGCGAATGGCGTGACGGTGGCCTGGCGCGGGGGCGACCTGCTCGGCGGGCCGGCGCCGGAAGTGGACGTGATCTTGGCGGGCGACGTTTTTTACCAGCGGCAGATGGCCGACCGGTTTGTCGAGTGGCTGTCGCGCGCGGCGGAAGACGGCGCGGCGGTGTATGCCGGGGATCCCGGACGCGCCTATGCGCCCCGGGACCTCGCGCCGCCGGTGGCCGAGTATGACATCGACACGTCGCTGGACCTCGAGAGCGCCGTGTTCCGGCGCACCCGCGTCTGGCGGCTCTGACGGCCGGTCAGCGCGTCAGGGCGTCCACGGCCTCGTTGATGACCACCGGATCGCCATAGCCCATGGCCTTGAGGCGCGGCAGCTGCGTGGCGGCGTCGCCGACGATGACATAGTTCATCGCGTCGGGGCGGATGAGCCGGCTGGCGAGGGCCTGGATTTCCGGGAGGGTCAGCGCCTCGACCGCGGCGACCTGGCGGACGGCGAAATCGTTCGGCAGGCCGTAGTCGGCGATTTCCGAGAGGACCTCGAGCTTGGCGCGCAGCGATTCAAAACGCCTGGCCTGGCTTTTCACGAAGAAGCCGCGGGTAACGTCCAGGTCTTCCTGCGTGAAGGTCGCGGCGTAGTCTGCCATGATGTCGCGGATGAGCTGGGTTGCCTCAAGCGTGACGTTCGACCGGACACCGCTGAAGATGCCGAAAGTGCCCTCGGCTGCCGTTGCGTTGAAGCCGGACCCGATACCGTAAGTATAGCCCTTCCCTTCGCGCAGCTGCTGCGTGAAGCGGGAGGCGAAGCCGCCGCCGCCGAGGCGGTAGTTCATCACTTCAGCGAGGTCATAGTCGGGATCGGTGCGCTTCAGCGAGGGATAGCCGAACCGGAGCACCGACTGCGACGAGCCCGGGACATCATAGAACCAGATCTTTGAAGTCTCAGGCGGGACAACCGGGGTCTCGACGGGAAGCGTGACGTCGACTTTCTTCCAGCGAGCGGACAGGCCCTGCAGCGCGGCCTCGACGTCTTCGCCGCTGACATCGCCGACGACGCGCACGCTGGTGAGATGCGGGGAGAGATTGGCCGCATGCCAGGCTTTGAGGTCGTCGAGATCTATACTCGCCAGCGATGTCTCGCTGCCCAAAACGCTGCGGGCGCGCATGCTGTCTGGCCCATAGGTGACGTAGTCGAAGGCCCATCCGGCAATCTCGTTCGGCTCCGAACGGGAGGCATCGATGGCGTCACGCGTGCGGGCGACGGCAAGATCGAACTCGGCGGCATCCCAACGTGGCTCCATCAGCGCTTCCTCGATCAGCGCGAGGGTCGGCGCGAGGTTGCGCGCGAGCGTCTGGCCGCTGATCAGGAAGGTTTCCGCCGTGACCCCCGCCGAGACGTTTGCGCCGAGCAGGGCGAACGCCTTGTCGAGTTCCGCCGGGGTCTTGGAGGCCGTCCCCTTCAGCAGCACTTCGGAGAGCAGGTTGGCCGTGCCGGCTGTTTCCGGCGTGTCGAGCAGGTGTCCGCCCTTCACGACAATGGAGAACCGCACCATCGGCAGCTCGCTGTCGGAGATGCCGTAGATCTGGATGCCGTTCTCAGTGGTGCTTTTCCAAACCTCTGGGGCCGAAAGTTGCGGCGATGCGCCATAGGGCGGCTCAACGCTGCGATCGATCAGCGACGGCGTGCGCTCGTAGCTCGCGTCCTGCGTCAGGTCGACTTCCGCCTCGGCGCCCTGCACGATGGGCTCAATCACCACATCCGCCAGAACCGACCCTTCAAGCGCCAGTTCCGGCGAGCCTTTCGGCACAAAGCTGGTCGCGACGAAGTTCTTGCCCTTGATGTAGGTATCGTACACGCGGCGGACGTCTTCGACCGTCACGGCCTGCAGACGGGCCAGGTCTTCATCGATGTAACCGGGATTGCCGGCGAAGATGCTGTACTGGGCGAGCTGCTCGCCCTTGCCCAGAACGCTGCCGAGGGCGTTGTAGAAGTCGACCTCCTGCTGCGTCTTGATGCGTTGCAGGTCGTCTGCGGTGATGGGCTCGGCCTCGAACCGGGCAAGGGCCGCGTCAATCGCCGCGGCAACATCATCGAGATCGGTTCCGTTGAAGGCATTAACCTGCAGGATCAGTTCGCCGGCCAGCTCGCTGTCGTAGTTAAAGCTGGCGACCGAGGCCGCCACCTTGGCTTCGTCGACGAGCACCTCGTTGAGCGGCGCCTCCTTACCATCGGTCAGCAAGCGGCTGAGCACCGCCAGAGGGTAGCTGTCCGGGTGAAACTGCTCGACGGTCGGCCAGACCATCGTCAGCTGCGGCAGCTTGGCGAAATTGTCTTCATGGTAGAGCCGCACCGTTTCAGGAACGACACCCGGCTGAGGCTCAAGCGGCACGATCTCCGGACCGCGCGGGATTTCGGCGAAGTATTTCTCGACCCAGGCGCGGGCCTGAGCAGGATCGAAGTCACCCGCCACGACAAGCGTGACGTTGTTTGGTGTGTACCAGGCGCGGAAGAACTCTTTCACGTCTTCGAGGGTGGCGGCCTGCAGGTCCTCGAGCGACCCGATCACCTGCCAATTGTAGGGATGGGACTCCGGATAGAGCGCCTTGTGCAGGACGTAGAGCGTGTGGCCATAGGGACGGTTGTCGACGCCTTGCCGCTTCTCGTTCTTGACGACTTCCTTCTCCTTGGCGAGCACGGGCTCGGTGACCGTGTTGATGAACCAGCCAAGCTTGTCAGCCTCCGCCCAGAGCATCTTTTCAAGCGCGTCGTTCGGCACGGTTTGCAGATAGTTTGTGCGGTCGCGGCTGGTGGAACCATTGGCACCCGAGCCACCGATGCGCGCGGACAGCCGGTCGAGGCCGCCCGGGCCGAGGTTTTCGGATTCGAGGAAGAGGAGGTGCTCGAACAGGTGGGCAAATCCGGTCCGGCCGGGCTTTTCGCGCGCCGAGCCGACATGCGCGGTGAGCGAGACGGCCACGACAGGATCCGACCGGTCGATATGGAAGAGGACTGTCAGGCCATTGTCGAGCGTGAAGGATTCGTAAGGCAGCAGCGTTGCCGCCGCTTCGGCCTGGACCGGGGCGGCGGGCGCTTCAGGGGCCGGTGTCTGTACGCCGGCGCAAGCGCCCAGCACGAGGGCGGCAGCGGCAAACAGGAAGCGGGATGCGGACATGACAGGGTCTCCCAGAACGAGGCGGGTACGCGTTGACGTTCTCTATAGGGCGAACTTGCGGCATCGGCCAACCTGCGCGGCATCAAAGACTCAACCATTATCGCAAGACGGCAGTGAAACGCTGCTGGCGATTTGCGCATTAGCTCGCATTGAAGAAAATGGGCGACGCACAACTTCCCTCGAGAATACCGAAGACCTGCTATCGGTCTGCCCGCCTGAAGTTGTGAAGGAAACGAACCATGGCGCCTGGCCTTGCCCCGCCCCGCTGGCTGAAGGCCGAGCGGCAGGGGCTGCACCTGCCGACCATCGACTGGTGGATCGATCCATCGATCGCGGTTTCCCGCGCGCTGGTCACCCATGGGCATGCCGACCATGCGCGCGGCGGGCACGGGGAAGTCTGGGCGACGGCAGCCACACGGGACAGCATCGACGCGCGCTATGGCACGCCGGGCGGCGGGCGCTCGCTGGACTATGGCGAAGGGATCGAACTTGGCGACGGGATCACGGCAACGTTCGTGCCGGCCGGCCATGTGCTGGGCTCAGCCCAGATCCTGCTCGAACGCCGCGGCGAACGGATCATCGTGACCGGAGACTACAAGCGCCGGCCCGATCCGACCTGCCTGCCCTTCGAACCGACGCCTTGCGACATCCTGATCACCGAGGCGACCTTCGGCCTGCCCGTGTTCACCCATCCGCCCATCGAGCACGAAATTGCCCGCCTGCTGGGTGCACGGCAGGCCAACCCGCACCGCGCCATCCTCGTTGGCGCCTATGCGCTGGGAAAGGCGCAGCGGGTGATCGCGGAACTCCGGCGCGCGGGCTATCACGAGACGATCTGGCTGCACGGGGCCATGACGTCGATGTGCGAGCTCTACGTCCGTCACGGCGTCCAGCTTGGCCGTCTGGCGCTGGTTTCCGAGGCTGACCGCGACGCCCTGAAGGGGCAGATCGTGCTGTGCCCGCCTTCCGCTCTGAACTCTGCCTGGGCGCGCCGCTTGCCTGATCCGGTGAATGCGATGGCGTCTGGCTGGATGCGCGTTCGCCAGCGCGCCGTACAGCGCAATGTCGAGCTTCCCCTGATCATTTCGGATCATTGCGACTGGAATGAACTGACCGGGACCATCCGCGAGCTTTCGCCAAGTGAAACCTGGATCACGCATGGGCGCGAGGACGCGCTTCTGCACTGGTGCGGCTTGCACCAGATGCGGGCGCGAGCGCTCGAACTCGTAGGCCGTGAAGAGGACGACACCGGCTGATGGACCGTTTCGCCGCTCTTCTCTCGAACCTCATCTACACCCGTTCGCGCAATGGCAAGCTTGCGCTGCTGGCGGACTATTTGCGCGCGGTGCCGGATCCGGATCGCGGCTGGGCGCTGGCCGGCGTGGCCATGAGGACGGCCGTGGCCGGCAGAACCAGCAGGAAACCGCCGAAAATCCGGATCATTCGTCACCCTTGCGGATTGGTGGGGCCCCCGCGCCGCCCATCGCCGGCCTC
>CAZTMG010000190.1:0-5364 GCA_964614815.1 uncultured Rhizobium sp.
ACCGGGGGGAGCGGCGCAGGCGACGGGCATCGACTGGAAGGCGCTGTTCGGAGAGCAGATCGTGGCGACGGGGAATGCGACGCCCGGAGCGCCGTCCATCGATGTCCACACTGTCCTCAGGGAGGAGGTTCCCGCCAGCGCCCCCAATGGCGGCTTCTGCGGCCCGGACACGCCGACAACCTTCCTGGCGATGGCGACAGGGCTCGTCGCGCAGGGCCAGCCCTTCATGGGACTCGCCGCGTTCAGGGGCGATGTGTGGCCGCCCGCCGGCATGGACGCGCTGTGCGGGACGTTCAACTACATCCCGCCCGCGCCGCCGCTGTAGGCCGCCCCTATTCCAGCGCCGAATAGATCAGGGCGCGCAGCTTGGCCTGGGTATCGAGGCCGCCGGCGGGGATGAGCTGCGTCATGAAGGAGACGGTAAGGCCCTCGACCGGATCGACCCAGTAGGTGGAGTGGTAGGCGCCGCCCCAGCCATAATCGCCCGCCGAACCCAGATTGCCCATCACGCCAGGCTTTTCCGTGATGCGGAAGCCGAGACCAAAGCTCTGGCCTGGCTGGAAGGCGGCGGCGGCGAGCGCATTCTGGGTCATCTGCTCGACGCTCTTGCGCGAAAGATAGTATCTGCCGTCGAGCGTTCCGCCCTGACGCAGCATTTCGAGAAAGCGCGAATAGTCGCGCGCGGTGGACAGGAGGCCCGCGCCGCCAGCGAAGGCCTTGCACGGGCCGTTGAGGTAATGGCCCTGGCCGACATGGCCCGTTCCCTGCCATCCGCCGGGATCGGGCGCGCGCTCGGCCTTCCCGTCCTTCGCGGAATACACGACGGCGAGGCGGCTCGCCTTTTCCGGCGGCAGGCAGAAGCTGGTGTCCGTCATGCCGAGGGGGTCGATGATGCGCTCCCTGAAGAAGGCGTCCAGCGACTGGCCCGACAGCTTCTCGACGACGACGCCGAGAATGTCGGTGCTGTAGCCGTAGACCCACGCCTCGCCCGGCTGGGCCGCCATCGGGAGCTCAGCCATTTTCGCAACGGCGTCGGCGACGGGAACGGTCTTGTCCGCGAAGTACCAGCCATAGACGCCGGCGTCCTTCCAGGCCTGTTCGGCGGGGCCCGGGCCGTAGGAGATCCCGGCGGAATGGGAGAGCAGATCGCGGATGGTGATCGGGCGTTTTGCGGGGACGACGTCATAACCGCCCTTGTCCCTCGCGACCGCGACAGTGGTTTTCGACCATTCGGGCAGGAACTTGCCCAAGGGGTCGTCAAGGACGAGCTTGCCGTCCTCCATCAGCATCATGATGGCGACGCTGGTGAGCGCCTTGGTCTGGGAGGCGATGCGGAAGATGTCGTCCTCCTCCATCCGGTCGCCCGCCTCGCGGTCGCGCCAGCCATAGGCCTCGGAGAAGACCTCGCGGCCGTCCTGGTGGATCATGATGACGGCGCCGGCGAGCTTGCCATCCGCGACATAGCCTTTCATCACATCGTCGAGCGCCTTGAGGCGCTCATGCGAGATGCGGCGGGACGCGCTGTCCGCGGCAGCGTCATGCACGGCGGGGCCATGCGCCAGCGGCGCCAGAGGCGCCGGGGCGAGGCGTTCCTCGGTGACGGAGACAACGCAGCCAGGCAGCGCCAGCGTGCAGAGACCCGCCAGAAGCATCGAACGCAGCGACATGACATCCTCCCATCGTTCCCGGCGACGATGGCAGGCAAAAAGGCAGGGTACAAGCGGAACCCTGCACGTTCGATCCCGCATCGAGTCGCGGGTTGCCAGTTGCAGCGGTCTGGCCGATGTAGCCGCCATGGGCGAGCGGTTCGACTATATCATCGTCGGCGCGGGCAGCGCGGGGTGCCTGCTGGCGAACCGGCTGTCGGCGGATCCGCGCAACCGCGTGCTGCTGCTGGAAGCAGGAGGCAAGGACGACTGGATCTGGTTCCACATACCTGTGGGCTATCTCTTCGCCATCGGCAATCCGCGTGCGGACTGGATGTTCGAGACTGACGCCGTGCCGGGGCTCAACGGGCGCGCGCTCGCCTATCCGCGGGGGAAGGTGATTGGCGGATGCTCGGCGATCAACGCGATGATCTACATGCGCGGACAGGCGGCGGACTATGACGGCTGGCGCCAGATGGGGCTTGCCGGATGGGGCTGGGACGATGTGCTGCCCTGCTTTCTCAAGCATGAGGACCATGTCGATGGCGGGGCGCTGCACGGTCAGGGCGGGGAGTGGCGGGTCGAGCATCCGCGCATGCGCTGGAAAGTGCTCGACGCGTTTGCGGATGCGGCGGAGAGCGCGGGCATTCCGAAGGTCATCGACTTCAATACGGGCGACAATTCCGGCGTCGGCTATTTCCAGGTGAACCAGAAGGCGGGACGGCGCTGGTCGTCCGCGCGCGGCTTTCTCAAGCCGGCGCTGGCGCGCGCGAATCTCAGGCTGGAGACAGGCGCGCTGGTCGAGCGGGTGACGATCGCGGACGGCGAGGCGCGCGGGGTCGTCTGGTCGCGCGGCGGACGGCGATTCGAATCACTCGCTGAAGGCTGCGTGATCCTGGCGGCCGGGGCGGTGCAGACGCCGAAGCTTCTGGAACTGTCGGGTGTTGGCGATGGCAGGCGGCTGAAGGCGCTTGGCGTTGAGGTCGTCCATCACAGCCCCGGCGTGGGCGAGAACCTGCAGGATCATTTGCAGCTGCGGCCGATCTACAAGGTGACGGGCGTGCCGACGCTGAATGAGCAATACGCCAATCTCCTTCGGCGGCCGCTGATGGCGCTGGATTATCTGCTTCGCCGGCGAGGGCCGATGACCATGGCGCCCTCGCAGATGGGGGCGTTCGCCCGATCGAACGAACGCCACGCGACGCCGAACCTGCAGTTCCACGTGCAGCCGCTGGCGTTGCCGCGATTTGGGGAGGCCATGTATCCCTTTCCGGCGATCACGATTAGCATCTGCAACCTGCGTCCGGACAGCCGGGGATCCATTCACGCCCGGTCGGCGGACCCCACGGCTGCGCCCGCGATCCAGCCCAACTATCTGGCGACGGAGACCGACCGTGCGACGGCTGTGGAATCGCTGAGGCTGGTGCGCCGGATCGTGGAGCAGCCGGCGCTGAAACGGTACTCGCCAGAGGAATATGCCCCGGGGGATCATCTCAGGACGGATGACGAGCTGGCGGCGGCGGCGGGCGATATCGGGACGACCATCTTCCATCCTGTCGGCACGGCGAAGATGGGAGTCCGCGACGATCCGATGGCAGTGGTCGACGAGCGGTTGCGCGTGCGGAGCGTTGGGCGGCTGCGGGTGATCGATGCGTCCGTGATGCCGACGATCACCTCCGGCAATACCAACGCGCCAACGCTGATGATTGCAGAGAAGGGCGCCGGGATGCTGCTGGCCGACGCAAAGGCAGGCTGACGTCCTGCGGGAACCCTGTCGCGGGAGTCGCCGTTCTACCGGCATCCAGCATGTGAGGATGAGCCATGAACAAGGACGTGATCAAAGGCGCGATGAAGGAAGCCGCCGGCAAGGTGCAGAAGGGCTTCGGCAAGATGGTCGATTCGCCCAGGCACAGGATCGAAGGCGGCATGAAGGAAGCCGAAGGCAAGGCGCAGAAGGCGACCGGCCACCTGAAGGAAGCAGCGAAGTCGGTCCGCTGATCTGCGCCGCCCTCGCAAGCGGAAGGCCCGGCCGGCGCGCCGGGCCTTTTCGTCGTCTGGCGCCTTGCATCGCAGGCCGCGCTTTGCGGGCGGCGGGGAATTGTTCTAGCAGAACGCCCGGCAGGCAGGGAGCGTTCGGTGGAGTCAGCGGCTGGGAAGGCGGAACCATCGGCCGGACCGCGCCTTGCCGGCGATGCGCTGAGCTGGGCTACCCTGATGCTCCTGGTGGTGATCTGGGGCTCGACCTTCGCCGGCCTCCGGATCGGCGTCGAGACGATCACTCCGGCCTGGCTCGTGGCGGGACGGATGCTGAGCGGGGCGGGCTTCCTGGGCCTGTGGCTGCTGGCGGCGCGGATGCTGCGGCCCGGACCGCAACCCGATGACCGGCCCCGACTCACCCCGGCGGCCTATGGCTGGTTCGGCCTGATCGGGATTGGCGCAACCATGGCGCCGTTCGTCATGTATGCCCATGCGGCGGAATCGGTGGGCTCGGCCGTGCTCGCGATCTGCAATGGCGGCACGCCGTTCGCGACCGTGTTGATGGCGCGCGTCTGGACCGGCGAGGAGCTGTCGCTCCAGCGATTGGCGGGCGTGATGCTGGGCTTCTTCGGGTTGGTCCTGCTGGTGCTGCCGGAGTTCCGCGACGGGGCGGAGGCGAGTCTGATCGGCCTCCTGCTGGGCATTGTCGGCGCCTGGCTCTATGCGGTTGGCAATATCGCAACCCGGCTCGCCCCGCGGGTGGAGCCGGTACTGTCCGCCTTCATCATCGTCGCCATGGGCGGCGTTGCGGCGCTGGCCTACGCGATGGCGATGGAGCCGTTTCCGGCCGATGCGAACGCGCGCTCGATCACGGCGATGATCCTGCTCGGCCTGCTGCCGACGGCGATCGCGATGTTCTTCTATGTCTGGCTGATCCGGCGGGCGGGGCCGGTGTTCGTCTCCTTCACCACCTACATGTCCCCCCTCTGGGCGACGGGACTAGGCGTCCTGTTCCTGGACGAGGAGCTGCGCTGGTCGATGGTTGGCGCGCTGGCGCTGATTCTCGCCGGCGTGGCGGTGGCGAACCGGCAGCAGCCTGCGAAGTCTTGATTGACGCGAAACCGGTTCGGGCGCATACCCGGCCCGGGCCAGTCGCTCCCAACGGCGACCAGCCCATCTGTAAGGATGGGAGACAACCTGATGACGATTCCGGCGAAACCCGCCGTGCGCCCGGATCGCGCGCACTTTTCTTCCGGGCCGTGCGCCAAGAGGCCAGGCTGGTCCCCCGACAATCTCAAGCTTGAATCGCTGGGCCGGTCGCACCGGTCCAGGCTCGGCAAGTCGCGCCTGAAACTGGCGATCGACAAGACCCGCGCGGTTCTCGGGATTCCGGCCGATTACCGGATCGGCATCATGCCCGGCTCGGACACGGGCGCCATCGAGGCGGCGTTCTGGTCCATGCTGGGCGCCCGCCCGGTGGATGTGTTCGCGTTCGAATCGTTCGGCGAAGACTGGGTGACGGACATCACCAAGCAGCTGAAGGTCGATGCAATCACCCACAAGGCGGGCTATGGCCAGCTGCCGGACCTGTCGAAGGCGCGCAAGGACGCCGACATCGTCTTCACATGGAATGGCACGACTTCCGGCGTGAAGGTGCCGAACATGCGGTCCCAGATGATGAACACCGCTCCATAGTTTTTGTCAAGATACCTTTCATTGCGGCCGTGATGTGCCCTGTGAT
>CAZTMG010000191.1:0-1769 GCA_964614815.1 uncultured Rhizobium sp.
GGTGGGCGCCATTGCGCCGGGCGACCAGTAGCGGAGCAGGATCGAGCAGCGGGTGCGGCGGTTGCGGGGATCGGCCGGGTCGCAGGCGCCCCAGTCATTGCCGATGCGAGGCACGCCGCCAGACGATCCGCAACCGAGGATGCGGACCTGCAACCTGCCCTTGCCTGCGCCTGTCCCTATCATCTCACCCGCCTGAAGAGCGCCAGCGCGTTGGCGGTGGTCAGCCGGGCGGCCTCGTCCATGGCCATGCCCCGCAAGGCGGCATAGGCGCGGCAGACATCCGCCAGAAACGCCGGCTCGTTTCGGCGACCGCGATGCGGCACGGGCGCAAGATAGGGACAGTCGGTCTCGAGGATGACCCGATCAGGCGGCAGCTTGCCGATCACATCACGGACGGCGTTCGCATTCCTGAAGGTCAGGATGCCGGACACGGAGAAACAGGCCCCGAGATCGAGGGCGCGCATGGCGAGACGTTCGCCGCTGGTGTAGCAGTGCATCAGGATGGGGAACGGTCCACGTCGGTATTCGCGTTCGAGAATGTCGCCGGTCAGGTCGTCGGCCTCGCGCGTGTGAACGACCAGCGGAAGCTGCGTCTCGCGGGCGGCGACGATGTGCTCGACGAAGCAGCGCTCCTGCAGGGCGATATCGCTGTAGCCATAGTGCTGGTCGAGACCCGTTTCGCCGATTCCGCAGACCTTCGTGTCCTGCGCTTCGGCGATCAGCGTTTCAGCCCGTAGCGATTCATAGTCCCTTGCGTAGTGTGGATGCACTCCGACGGTGCAGTTGATGTCGGCATTGGCGTCGGCGATGGCCTTGAGGGCGGGATAGCGGTCAAGCCGGTCGCAAATCGTGATCATGCGCGTCACCCCGGCGGCGCGGGCGCGGGCAATTACGTCCGGCAGATCCTCCGCGAACTGCTCTGCGTGCAGGTTGACGTGCGTGTCGAACAGCATGAGGCCTAGCCTTCCGCAATCGCGAGGCGGCCGGAAACCGCTTCCAGCGCGGCGGCAATCGTCTGGGCGCGATCCTGGTTGAGCACGTCAGACTCGGCGGCGATACGCGTGAGCGCCAGCGCAGCATCCGCATAGTCGCCAGCTGCGACAGGATTGGCCTCGCGCATGGCGCGGCGCTGCAGATGGGCGCGCAGGCGGTCCAGCAAAAGGGTAAGCGCGCCATCGCCGCGCGACGCCTGGGCAAGTGCGGCATGCAGGGCGGATGCATCGAGCGATCCGTCTCCGCGCAGGAGCGTGTCGATGGCCATGCCGGAATCGGCGACGTCGCCTTGCATGAGTTCGAGCGCACGACCGGGACGACCCGGAGCGAGTTGCGCGATCGTTGTCGCCTTTCCGCCAGCATGGCCCGCGAGAGCCAGCACGGCGAGCGCGTCGCGCTCGCCCAGCGGATCGCAGCGCAGAACGCGGCAGCGACTGCGCACGGTCGGAAGCATGGCCTGTTCGCCGTGAGACACCAGCAGCAACACCGCCTTTCGAGGCGGCTCCTCAAGCGTCTTGAGGATTGCATTGGCGCCGAAGCGATTCATCTCGTCGACAGAGTCGATGATGGCGACGCGCCAGCCGCCGAGCGCAGGGCGCAGGGAAAAGAACTGGGTGAGCTCGCGGATGCTGTCGACCGGGATCTCGCTCTTCATCTTGCCCTTGTCGTCGACAGGACGGCGAACGATGCGCAGATCCGGATGGCTTCCCGCAGCCGCCAGCGATGCAATCGACGGATCGGGGGCCGACGAAAAGTCGGCCTTGTCTCCCAGCAGG
>CAZTMG010000191.1:1779-5359 GCA_964614815.1 uncultured Rhizobium sp.
CGCCTTGCCGATTCCGCGTGGACCACGCACCAGCCAGCCATGATGCATGCGATTGGCGGCGAGCGCTGACAGGAATTCCTCGCGCGCCAGGTCATGACCAAAGACCGGACCGATATCGCTGGCGGGAACTTCCATCATGACGCCTCGACGAAGCGGCGGCGGATCTCGGCCATGGCAAGGTCAGCGAGCATATCGGGCGAGATCGACGCATCGAGGACAACGCAGCGTTGGGGATTGGCGCGGGCAATATCGAGGAAGGCGCGATGAACAGCCGCATGATAGGCGGCGTCACGCGATTCAATGGCGTCTTTCGCCGTGGCCCGGATTCTCATCCTCATGCGGGCGACATCCATTGGCAGGTCGAGCACGAATGTCAGGTCCGGCGTATCGGCGCCGACGACGAGGCGTTCCAGCGCATCGAAATGCTCGGTCTCAACGCCTCCGGCCGCGATCTGGTAGGCCCGCGTGGAATCCGAGAAACGGTCACAGATCACCCAGTCGCCGCGCGCGAGCGCGGGACGGATCGTGCGGTCGAGATGATCGCTGCGGGCAGCGTAGAACAGGAGCGCTTCTGCCGCAGGCCCCCAGCCGCCGACGCCGTCGGGCGGATCGAGGATCAGTCGGCGCAGGGCTTCCGCACCGGGCGAGCCGCCGGGTTCGCGCGTGTGGATGACGGACACGCCGAGCGCACTGAGCCGTGACGCCAAAGCGGCGGCGAGCGTGGACTTGCCCACACCCTCGCCGCCTTCAAGGGTCAAGAACCGGCCACGCGCCGTCGCCACCTAGTCGCCCCTTAGCCCGGCCATGGCCTTGCCGATGAAACCGAGCTGGTTGACCGTCGCGCCCGCGGCGACGGGAATTCTCCTGTCCGGCGCGCCGGGCGCCGTGATGATCAGCTCGCCGACGATGTCGCCTTCCTTCACCGGCGAAATGAGCGGAGACTTGTAGACAACCTCCGCCTTGATGCGTTTAAGCGCGTCCACGTGGAAGCCGGCCTGATAGCCTTCGGCCGCCACGAGGGGCACGGTTTCCTGTTCACCCAGCCAGACCGGCGCGGTGGCGACCTTGGCGCCCTTGGCGACCAGCGTTTCGGTGGAGAAATCCACAAAGGCCGAACGCATGACGCTCGGCGCCTCGCGTCGGCGTTCGGCTTCGCTCTTGAGCCCCTGCAGCACGATGATGCGGCGCTTGCCGTCGCGCACGGCTGAACCCACAAGGCCAAAACCGGACGCCGCCAGGTGGCCGGTCTTCACGCCGTCGGCTCCGGGCAGCTCCTTGAGCAGGGGGTTGCGGTTTGGCTGCGTGATCCCGTTCCATGTGAAAGACGTTTCCGAGAACATCGGATAGTATTCCGGGAAGTCCTTGATGATGCGATAGGCGATCAGCGCAATGTCATGTGCGCTCATCCTGTGGTTCGGATCATCCAGACCGGTGGCGTTGGCGAAGGTCGAAGCTGTCATGCCGAGCTCCTTGGCGCGAGCCGTGGCTTCGCGCGCAAAGCCTTCCTCCGACCGGGCGATGGCTTCGGCGAGAACGATGCAGGCGTCGTTTCCGGAGACGATGATTGCGCCCCGCAGCAGGTTCTCCACCGACACCTTCGAGCCAAGTTTCAGGAACATGGTGGAGCCATCGGTGCCGGCGCCGCCTGTGCGCCAGGCGTGCTCGCTGACCGTCAGCTCCTCGTCGAGACGCAGGCGCCCGTCGCGAATACGTTCGAACACGAGATAGTAGAGCATCAGCTTCGACATTGAAGCCGGGATCATCGGCTCGTCGCCACGCTTGGAGTAGAGCGGCAGGCCGGTGTCGCCATCCATGATGTAGGCGTAGGTCGCAGCCGTGTTCAACGGATCGGTCGCGAACGCGGCATCGGCCTGAACGGGCGCCGGAGCGGGAGCAGGGCCCGGCTGGGCGCTGGCGGACGCCGTCAGCATGGCAAGCCCAGCCAAGGTTCCGGCAATGAAACGCATGTCGTCAGACTCCCTCGGGAATCCGCCAACAAGACGGCGTTTCGGGCGCCCGCGTCAACCGCCGGGACGCCCCAGAAACAGTGGAAAATCCACAGGATGGCGCCCTGCCCTCGCCCCCTACCGGGCGCGGGAGACCACAAGACCGTCCAGTCCGACGCTGGCGAGAATCTCGCGGGCCGCGTCAGCACGGGGTCGATCCGGCCATGGACCGACCATCACGCGGTAGAACTCGGAGCCATTTACGGTCACCGCCTCGACCGACACCTGGCCGTAGGGAGCTAGGCGCGCGCGCAGCTTGTGGGCGTTGGCAAGGTCTGCAAACGAGCCGGCCTGAACGAAGAATCGGCCGCCCGTGATGATGGGCTGCGCCTGTGGCGTGGACGGCGCAGGGGCCGCCAGCGCAGCCGTGGCGCGGCCCGGCGGCATCGGGGCCGGGACGAGGCTGACCAGTTGTGGCGCCGGAGCAGCCGAGACCGACCCGCCGCCTTCGGCGGGAGCCGGGCCGACATACTGGACCCGCACCCTGGCCGTCCCCTTGGCCTGCATGTCCAGCGCCGCGGCAGCAGCCTTCGAGAGGTCGATGATGCGATCATCGACGAAGGGGCCGCGATCATTGAGACGGACGACGACCGCGCGGCCATTCTCCAGATTGGTGACCTTCACGAGCGAGGGGATCGGCAGCGTCGGGTGTGCGGCGGTGAGATCGTCCTGGTTGAAGACCTCGCCCGAGGCGGACGCCTTGCCATGGAAGGTTGGGCCATACCAGGAGGCGATTCCGATCTCGTCATAGTTGGGTTCATGCGCCGGCACATACCAGCGACCATCGACCTGATAGGGCGGACCGGCAAAAGGCGTGGCCAATTGCTCGGCATGCGGCTTCGGGACCGCGGCGGCTGTACGCAGCGACATGGCGTCCGGCAGCGGCGCAGACGCCATCGGCGCAGGGCCAAAGGAGGCAGAGGTCGCAAAGGTCGGGATCGGCGCGTGCGGGGCGACATTCAGGCTCAGGGAATCCGACCTGTGCTCGAGGCGCACATTGCTGATCGAGCCGGGGACGGCCGACTTGTAGACGATTGGCGCAGCTGTCTGGGCCAGTGCAGGGCCGGCGCACCCGAAACCGAGCACAAGCGCAAGGATCGTCGCGGGCGGGCTTGAGGCAGGCCGGAGTGAAGCAGCGTTCGTGCGCGCCATCTTGGATCCCTTCAGGAGGTCGCGACGGCCTGTGAAGCCAGCCGTCGCCGCCGCTGTTCTGGCGACGTGGGGGGACATTACCCATGGGGCGCTGCCGTCCGCTGAAACGGCTGGACGCAATTTTCATCAATTTGGGCGGACCTGAAGGCATGGTTAGCCGGATCGATGGACTTTCACGCCATTGCGGATCCCGGGCGGCGCCAAACTCCCGTAATTCCGCAATATCGCGGGCTGAATGGACTTTCCCGGGCCGCGCCGCCGTAAACCATTTTCTTTGCGGCCAACCCTGCCTAGAAGTCTCCGGCGCATGGAAGGGTGGCCGAGCGGTTTAAGGCACCGGTCTTGAAAACCGGCGTGGGGGAAACTCCACCGTGGGTTCGAATCCCACCCCTTCCGCCATTGCGCTCTGCCCGTCGTGAAAA
>CAZTMG010000192.1:0-4524 GCA_964614815.1 uncultured Rhizobium sp.
CGGGGGGGCGGGCGCCGGCGCGCTCGATCGAGGACATGGCGTTTCCATCGTACCTCAACCGGCCCCGCCCGCCCAGAGGGGCTCTTGTTAACATTCCTGCAGGACGGCGAGGACGCCCGGACGCGGCGCCGAAGTCCCCGGCGCGCAGGGCGCCCATGGCAAGCCGCAAGCCGGCGCCAGGAACAGGCCGCAGGCGTCCGGCCCCCAGTCCTATTCCGCCGGCCCAGAGACATCCTCCGACGACTCCAGCCCCTTCGCCGCCCTCAGGAACCTCAAGCTCAACTGAGCAGCGCCTGAAAGCCGCCTGGATATCCGCACAGTCCCTTGTCAACCGCCTTCCCCCTCTCCACTCTCCTGTCCAGGCGTCGGGGGGAGCAGGCGATGACGGGACGTGGAAGGATGGGACGCCTGACAGCGCTTGCGGCGGCGGCTGCAGCCGCATGTGCGGGGTTTCTGGCCGCCGCCGCCGACGCCCAGCCCGGAAAATACGGACCCGGCCTGCCCATGTGGGTGGTGCGCGATGCTGACTCCACGATCTACCTCACCGGCACAGTCCACGTGCTGCGTGACGAGCATGAGTGGCGCAGCCCCAAGCTCGACGCGGCTTTCGATCAGTCGTCCGAAATCTATCTCGAACTCGCCGAGATCGCCGACGAGACCGCGTTGAACGCCGCCGTCGCCGAGCTGATGAAGACATACGCCGCCTATGACGGCGAACCGCTCTCCTCCATTCTCAACGAGGACGAGAACCGCCTGCTGGCGGACATCCTGGCCGAGGCCGGCGCCCCGCCAGACGCGATGGACATGCTCGACAGGATGCAGCCATGGGTGACGCTACACGCCATCGGCCGCGAGTATTTCACCGGCGGCATATACAAATCCGAGAACGGCATCGACAACGCGCTCGCCCGCATGGCCAATGAGCGCGGCAAGCCCGTGCGCGGCATGGAATCCCTCGAAACCCAGATCAGGCTCTCCGCTGCTGGAACGATCGACCAGCAGGTTGCGCAAGTCCGCGCCGTGCTGCGCATGCCGCCCGGCGCGCGCGCCAGGGCGTTGCAGATGGCCGACCTTGCCTTCGGCAGCTGGGTGCGGGGCGAGATCCATCTCGCCGAGGCGATGGTGATGTACCAGACTATGAGCGCGGCCATGACAGGCATGACGCTCGACCCGCTCTTCAAGGACCGCAACGAGGCCTGGGCCGCCCTCATCGAGGACAAGCTGAAAGGCGCCGGGGTCACCTTCATCGCTGTCGGCGCCGGCCATTTGCTCGGGCCCGACAGCCTTCAGGAGCGCCTCAGGCTTCGCGGCATTGAAAGCGAACGCTACTGAAGTTCAGTGCCGCTGTATGATCCCGCGCGCATGCCGCCATTGCGGGACGTCCAGCGGCTGCCCATGCGAGACGCGCACGGAATGGATCACCGCCTCGATCTCCCGCCGCCAGTGATCGAGGAACCGGTTGAGCCGCGGAAACGTTGGCGCCTGATCCAGCGTCTGCCACATGAAGGTCTGCAGCAGGCTGGGATGATCCGGCATGTAATAGAGCACCTCCGCCGTCAGCAGCATCGCCCCCTTGAGCCGCCGCTCGAACTCGCCTGACTCCGGCTCGGGCCCGACCAGCTTTCCGCACATCGCATTGCTCATGTCTGGATGACGCTCCTTGTCCATCTCGAAGGAAGCGTGCGCGACAAGTCTTAACGGTCAACACGGTTCAACCGCCGCAACAGCAGATTGGCAGTCCGGGCGTCCGGCTGCTGCCAGTGCTGCGCGACCGCCTCGCGGCTCCGTCCCTGACCGGGGCCGCATCAGGCCGACATGCTCGCCCGGATGCGCTCGGCCTGCTGTTGCCAGATGCGCGCGACAGTCCTGCGTCCGGCGCGGATCTGGATATCCGCCAGTCCCCTGGCGGCTTCATAGGCCGCAGCATGCTCGCCCGTCCGCAACGAGGCCGCCAGCTTGAGCCGCAGCTTCGCCTGCCTCACGCCGACCGCGATCGCGGGCGGCGGTGACACAGCGCTTGCCTGCGTCACGATCACGGGCGGCGGCGCCGAAGCAATGGGCCCGGCCGGGCGGTCGACCGCCGCCTTCGCCTTTTTCTTGCCGCCGAACAGGAAGGAAAACAGGCCCATCGCATCGCCCCTTTTTGCTGGCGGCGAGACTAGCGGCGCGTCGATGACGTGCCGCGGCCGCGTCGATAGCGTCCGGTGGAAAACCGTCTGACGCCCGATTTCCGATCAGCCTCCGCCCAGCAAGCGGTCAGCCGGCAGGGCTGGCCTTAGCCGCCCAGCTGCGCGACGATGAAATCCTGCGCCTTCTGCAGTCCGTCCGGCGCGGGCCAGTGTCCATCCCCCGCAACGCGTTCCAGCTGCGAATCATAGCC
The DNA here is from genome assembly GCA_964614815.1 of uncultured Rhizobium sp. Taxonomy (GTDB): domain Bacteria; phylum Pseudomonadota; class Alphaproteobacteria; order Caulobacterales; family Hyphomonadaceae; genus UBA7672. The sequence continues at coordinate 2,381 of CAZTMG010000192.1, forward strand.
GCCGGCCTTCAGCGCGTCCTGGAAGGCCTGGATGCGATCGGCTCCCACGGTCGGATCGCCGGCGTTGTGAACGATCAGCACGGGCATCGTCCCGCCTTCGTTCTTGCAGTCGCCATTGGCGACGACGCCCGCCAGCGACACCACCGCCTTCACGTCGGGCGACACGCACGACCCGGCGTCGAACGCCACGCCGCCGCCCTGGCTGAATCCCACCACGACAATCCTGTCGTGCGGCACCTTCAACCCCTTGGACACCTTGTCGACCGTGTCGATGGCGACCTGCTTGGCCTTGGCGCGCGTGTTTTCCGTGTCCTCGCCGCGCAGCACATACCAGCTCCGGCCATTGTTCGCCGTCAGCGGCCCGTCATTGTAGATGAACGCCGCGTCCGGCAGCCGCCTGGCCAGCGCATCCGCCAGCGGCTTCATCGCCAGGCCGCGCTGCGTATAGCCATGAAAGAAGATCACCGCCTGCTTCGGCGCCGCGCCCGAGGCGGGGTCCTGCCCCTGCATGTCGATGTCGGCCACCTTCTGCGCCTGCGCGACGCCCGCGCCCAACCCCGCAGCGACGGCCATCGCCGCAATCGCCAGAAACCGCTTCATGTCTCTCTCCCCAGGATGGCTATCGCCCTTGCGGCGGCACACTGACGCGCGGGCGACGCCGGAGCAAGGGCGGCGAACATCACCCGGTGGTGATCGAACGCCGCGCGCGCTCATCCGACTGTCGCGAGGCTGCTGACATCATGGTGGCAGGAGATGAGTGCTACCGGGGTCGGGATGCAGAGCGTCAGACGCTCCCCCCCAGAAGGACGCCCAGATGACAATTCTCTACGGTTTTCCTCCAGCCTTCGGCTGCATGAGTCCGAGCCCCTTCGTGATGAAGACCGACATCCAGTTGCAGATGCTGGGCGTGTCGTTTGAACGGCGCATCGCAAACCTGGACGCCGTCGCCAAGCACAAGGCTCCCTATGTCGATGACGGAGGCGAGATCGTGGAGGATTCCACTTTCATCCGCTGGCATTTCGAGCGGAAACTCGGCAAGGACCTTGATGCCGGCCTCAATGCCGAAGAGCGCGCGATTGCCTGGGGGATGGAGCGCCTGCTGGAAGATCGCCTGCATTTCATCATGCTGGCCGAGCGCTGGCTTGTCGACGCAAACTTCGAGAAAGGTCCCGCCATGTTCTTTGCAAACGTGCCGGAGCCTGCTCGCAAGCAGGCGACCGACGAAATTCGGACGACGCTAAGGACGGCGCTGCATCGCCACGGCATCCTGCGCCATAGCCCGCACGAGCGGATGCAGCTGGCAGACTGCGACATCGCTGCAATGTCGGCCCTGCTTGGCGACAAGCCCTTCATGCTGGGCGACCGGCCGACCGCGCTCGACGCCATCGCGTATGGCGAGATCGCCTCCTGCGCCACGCCCTTCTTCGACACGCCGCTGGGCATGCTGGTGGCGAAACGCGAGAATCTGGCGCCTTACATGAAGCGTATCGAGGACAGGTTCTTTCCCGTGCCGCCCGCGTATCAGTGAAAGGCGCGTTCCAGAACAAACCGTAAAACAACGCGCTACGGGTCCAGCCTTGCGATTGGCAAAAACACGCGCCAGATCAGCGCGTAATGACCGAATCCCGCAAGCCTTCCAGAATTTCCGCCGACATCCCCTTCCCGGATGACGATGCGCCGCTCCAGCCCGGGTTTGGGCGCGAGCCGGGCGAGGACGACGACACGCCGATGCCGGATGGCGCGCTGGGCTTCTTCCGCCTGCCGGGGGAGGACGACATCCTCCTTCCCGAGGACAGCGATGACGATCCCGGCCGGCCGCATCGCGCCGCATCGGAGCCTGGAGACGCGGACCCGCGCCCCATCTCGCAGCGCGCCGCAGCCCGGCCGCCCCGCCCGGCCGATTCCCCTGCCGACTACCTGAAAGGTCTCAACCCCGAACAGCGCGAGGCCGTGCTCGCCACGGAGGGGCCGCTGCTCGTCCTCGCCGGCGCCGGCACGGGCAAGACACGCGTTCTCACCACCCGCGTCGCCCACATTCTCGCACAGCGCAAAGCCTGGCCGTCGCAGATGCTGGTGGTCACCTTCACCAACAAGGCTGCGCGCGAGATGCGCGACCGCACGCTCGCCCTAATCGGGCCGGAAGG
>CAZTMG010000192.1:4537-5294 GCA_964614815.1 uncultured Rhizobium sp.
TTTCACTCCGTCTCGGCCCAGATCCTCCGCCGCCATGCGGAGCTGGCGAAGCTGACATCGGGCTTCACCGTGCTCGACGCGGACGACCAGCTCCGCCTCATCAGGCAGATCATCGAGGCCGAGGGCGTCGACCAGAAACGCTGGACGCCGCGCTATCTCGCCTCGCTGATCGATGGCTGGAAGAACCGCGCCATCTGGCCGGAAAAGCTTCCCCCGGATGAAGCCCGCCAGTTCGCCGAAGGCAAGGGACAGAAGCTCTACCAGCTCTACCAGAACCGGCTCGCCACGCTGAACGCCGTCGATTTCGGCGACCTGCTGCTCCACACCATCCGCATCTTCACCGCGCATCCCGAGGTGCTGGCGGACTATCACAGCAGGTTCCGCTACATCCTCGTCGACGAGTACCAGGACACAAACGTCGCGCAGTATCTCTGGCTGCGCCTGCTGGCGCAGGGCAGCGGCAACATCTGCTGCGTGGGCGACGACGACCAGTCGATCTATGGCTGGCGCGGCGCCGAGGTCGACAACATCCTGCGCTTCGAGAAGGATTTTCCCGGCGCGAAGGTGATCCGCCTCGAGACAAACTACCGTTCCACCGCCCACATCCTCGCCGCCGCCTCCACGGTGATCGCCAACAATGCCGGCCGCCTCGGCAAGACGCTGCGCACGGACGCCGGCGACGGCGATCCCGTCAAGGTGCGCGGCGTGTGGGATGGCGAACAGGAAGCCCGCCTGGTCTGCGACGACATCACCAGCT
>CAZTMG010000193.1:0-5280 GCA_964614815.1 uncultured Rhizobium sp.
CCCTTTCCGGCGCGGTGCTGCAGTTTGCATCGCGCCGGTTAGCTGTTTTGAGACTCTTCCGTGTCGTAATCCTGCCACAGGCGGGCGGCCTCATGCCGTCTCGCAGGCAGGTCCACCGGCGCGATGATTCCCTCCGCAGCAGACACCGCAGGCGACCCGGCGTCCCGCCCCCCGGCCGCGAACCCCAGCCTGCTGGAAGCCGCCATCGAGCGGGGCGGGCTTCATCCCTTCTTCCAGGCGAAGGTCTCCCTCGCCACGCGCCGCATTGTCGGGGCCGAGGCGCTCGCCCGGATCGCGACGCCCGGCGCCGGCCTCGCCTCGCCGGCCGCCTATGTCGAGCTCGCCGAGCGCAGTCACCGGATCGACGCCCTCACCTATGTGATGGCGCGCGCCGTCGCCGGCCATGTGAAGGACTTCGGCGGCCTGCCCTGCGCGATCAACATCTCGCCGCTCTCCCTTGAGCGCGTCGACTTCGCCGCCAACCTCGCTGCCGCGATCGCCGGCGCCGGCCTTGCCTGCAGCCAGTTCGTGCTTGAAGTCACGGAGTCGCGCGTCCTCGAATACGGCGCCAACGCCTTCGAGACGATGACGGCGCTGCGGGCCCAGGGCTTCGGCCTCGCCATCGACGATTTCGGCGCCGGGCCCAGCAATATCGACCGCCTGCGGAACTATCCCTTCACCGAGGTGAAGATCGATCCGGCCTTCACGCGCCTCGCCATGGACGAAGCCTACGCCAGGGCCGCGCTGGTCAGCTGCGTGCGGCTTGCCCGCGACCATGGCCTCAAGGTGGTCGCCGAAGGCATCGAGACGCAGGACATGTGGGACTTCATGTCCCGCCTCGGCGTCGACGAGGCGCAGGGCTATCTCCTCTCGCGGCCCATGCAGCCGGCTGACTTCCGCAACGCGCTGAAGGCGGGCTGATCCTGCCCGCAGGCCGGCGGCGCCTTGCGGCGCGGCGCGGCAAGGTCTTCAATCAGGCGAGCACCCGAGGACAGGATCATGCCCGAGACCGCCGCCTACAAGACCATCGTCGTCAAACCGCTCGCGCCCTTCCTCGGCGCCGAGATCGAGGGCGTGGACCTGTCGCAACCGCTTTCCAACGCGCAGTTCGACGACATCCACGCCGCCTTCCTGAAACACCACGTCATCTTCTTCCGCGACCAGACGCTGACGCCGGAACAGCATCTCGCCTTCGGCCGCCGCTGGGGCGCGCTCAACGTGCATCCGTATGTGAAGGGCATGCCCGGCTATCCGGAGATCCTCGAAATCATCAAGGAGCCCACAGAGCGCATCAATTTCGGCGGCGGCTGGCATTCGGACATGAGCTTCCTCGAAGAGCCCGCGATGGGCTCCATCCTCCACGCGATAGAGGTCCCCGAGGTCGGCGGCGACACGCTGTTCGCGAGCCAGCATGCCGCCTGGGAGGCGCTGTCCCCCGGCCTTCAGGCGACGCTGGAGGGGCTGCGCGCCATCCACTCCGCGGCCGAGGAATACGGGTCGGGCGGCGCCTCGTCGCCGCCATCCACTCCGCGGCCGAGGAATACGGGTCGGGCGGCGCCTCGTCGCGGAAGCGCGTGTCGATGGAATCGGAAGTCGTTGGCGACGATGCGCCGGAATACGAGCATCCCGTCGTCCGCACGCATCCGGAAACCGGTCGCAAGGGTCTCTACATCAATCCGGCCTTCACGCTGCGCTTCGCCGGCTGGACGAGAAAGGAATCGCGTCCCCTGCTGGACTATCTCTTCGAGGTCTCCCGTCGCGAGGTCTATACCTGCCGCTTCCGCTGGCGGCCCGGCTCGGTCGCGATGTGGGACAACCGCTGCGTCTGGCACTACGCCCTCAACGACTATCATGGCCAGCGCCGCCACATGCGCCGCGTCACGGTGAACGGCGGCAAGGTGCGCTGACCGCGCGCCTACCAGGCCAGCTCCGGCATCGCCCATCTTGCGACGACGCCGTCGGCGTCCAGCACGGCCTGCGCCGACGCAAGGAACGCATCGCCTGCGGCCATGGCGTGTCCGTGAATGCCGCCGCCGATGAACAGCGCATCGAATCCCTGCCGGTTGGCGCCCCGCACATCGGTCGCCGGCCCGTCGCCGATCGCCAGGACGCGCGCGGGCGCCACATCGCGCCCGAGGATTGCCGCCGCCTTCGCCAGCGCCAGGCGATAGATCGGTTCATCCGGCTTGCCCGGATAGATCACCGTCCCGCCTTCCTGCTCATAGATGGCCGCCAAAGCCCCGGCCGACCAGATCAGCCGGTCGCCCTGCCGGAACTGCACGTCGGGGTTGGCGCAGATCATCGGCAGGCCGTGCGCGGACAGCCGCTTCAGCTCCGGCCTGTAGGGTTCCGGCGCGCCATCGGGATAGTCGCGCAGGCTGGTGCAGCAGATCACCTTCGCCACGGCCGGATCGTCCGAGAAGTCGAGCGGCAGGCCGGCATAGACGCCGAAATCCTCCTTCAGTCCGATGCGGTAGACCGGCCCGGGCGCCACGCGCCTCAGCTCGTTGCGCGTCGCATCCCCCGACGCCGCCACATCGTCGAAACAGTCCATCGGAACGCCGAACTGCGGAAACAGGCGCGTCACGCGGTCCTTCGGAACCGGTGCATTGGTGACCAGGATCACCGGCTTGCCCATGCGCCTGAAGGCCTGGAGCGCCCGGCAGGCCGGAACGAACGCCTGCCGTCCGTTGTGGATCACGCCCCAGACATCGCAGAGGATCGCATCATAGTCGCCGGCGACGGACGACAGGCCTTGAAGCTGCTGCACGCCCACCTGCTACATCGCCTGCGGCGCGATGCGGCGGATGAAGTCCGGCGGAGGCGCCGTCTCGTCCTGCAGCGAGCCCTTGATCGGGCGCGGCTGGCCGAACACATGGCCCTGCCCATACGGGATCTCGAATTCCAGGATCTCGATCACCGACTTCTCGTTCTCGACCTTCTCGGCGATCAGGTCGATGCCATAGCGCACGAACAGGGCCGGCACGTCTTCCGGCGCGATGTCGCGCGTGATTGCCGAGATCGGCCGTTCGCCGCCTGGGGTCAGCTCTTCCAGCAGGCGCTCGCCGTTGATCTTGAGGAATCTGACGCCCGCGGCCTGCAGCTCCGGCAGGTTGAAATTGAGGCCGTCGCCCTTGTCCAGCGAGAAGCGGAATCCCAGCTCCTTCAGCCGCGCCATGTTGCGCGAAACGACGTCGGACCGCTGCTTGAACGCCCGCACGCCGATCTCGAAGATCATGGCGTGCGCGAGGTCGCGGTTCTCCTGCATGAAGTCCAGGAAGTAGGAGAAGAAGCCGTCATCCTCCAGCGAGGACAGGGCGATGTTGCAGAACACGCCGATCCGCCGGTCGCGCTCGGACAGCCGCCGGACGATCTGCACGCAGCGGAACAGCAGGATGTTGTCGATCACGCCGAGCAGGTTCGCGCGCTCCGCCGCCGCGAGGAACTCGGTCGGCATGATGACGCGCCCATCCGCCCGGCGCAGGCGCGTGAAGCCTTCGTAGAAGCAGGTCCTGCGCTGCGGCAGGTTGACGATCGGCTGCAGGTGCAGGTCGACGCGGTTCTCGCGCAGCGCATCCTTGACGGCATCGAGGATCGAGGCGCCATCCTCGGGACGGTCGGTCACCGCCGAACGGACCGTCTGGAGGCGCGATTCGAACTTCTTCGACAGCGTCTGGATCATGCCCTCCAGCCCGCGCATCTCCTGCACGATCGATTCGCGACGGGCCGTCACCTCCCGGTCGAACGACTCCTTCAGGTCCTGGGCCTGTTGTTCGGACTGCGCCACGCGGGCGGACAGCTTGCGGATTTCCTGGCGCAGCGCGAACAGCTCGGCCTCGATCTTCCCGCCGGCGCCGAGCCGCGACACGGCGAGATGCAGCTGGGCGCATGCGAGCGCCGCCGTCGCCCCGACAATGCCCGCCATGATCGGCGGCATGATCTGGTTCACGTGCAGCGCGACCGCGCCGAGAGCCGACGCAGTTATGTAGGCCAGCGCCAGCATTATGTGCGCAACAACAGGCATCTGTACCGGAGCAGCCCCTCAGGTGCGGACGGTTCGTCCACCCCTTGGTTGTGTTGGTATCCGCCGGGAATGACAAGTCACGAACGTCGCGACGCTGCGGCACATTGTGAGCGGCGGCAAGCTCATGCCCGCGAAACGATCCTCAAATCCCGCGAGACTTGAATTCTTTCTGCACTTGCAACGATACGAGCGGAAACGCGTCTGTGCTTTTGTGGACGTTGGGTCACATTCGCGAAGTCTTGGCTGACCCGTTGCATTTCCCAAGTGGACATGCGCCCAGGTCTTGCCTCTAGATCGCCACATTCCAGCACGCCCGCCTTCGGGGGCTTCGTTTTGCGAAGCAGGTGCGGGCGTCGGGGGCAAAACGGGGAGCGCGGGGGTTCTGGCTCGGGCCGGGACCCCCGCCTGCTTTTTGCAGACGCCCGGCGGCCCAGCCAACCTCCTGATTCCAGAGGCGCTATTTCCCTGACAATGTCCGGGGTGCATCTCCTGACAGATCGACCCGGGCGCCGGGCCCGCCCAGCCGACCCGTCGTCAGTCTCATGTCGTCCAGCACCTGCGACCAGGCGGGAATCGCCCCCGGCAGGCCGAGGCGCGGATCGACGGGCACGACCAGGCTGGCTTGCAGCCGGGCCTGCGTCGCGCCGCGCGCCGCCTCCCTGACATCCACGCAGGCGCTGTTTCCCCCGGCCAGCAGGTTTGATCCCGCAAACAGCACGCCAGACGCTGCGGAAACGCCCCGGGCCGCCCTGACCACATCCGACGGCTGGGCCAGGCATCCCGCCAGAACGAGCGATTTCCCGTCAAAGTCGACCCGGTAGACCCGGCCTTCCCCGCGCTCCTGCCCGCCGAAGGCGCGCACCGTCACCACGCCGGAATCGAACACCACGCGGCCCTCGACGCCCTGGTCCTCGCCCTCGGGCGCCGCCGACAGTCTCACGCCCGCCCCCGCCGCCATGAGGTTGGACCCGTCGATCACGGGCAACAGTCCGGCAGGCCCGAACACTTTCAGCGCTTCCCGTCGTCCCGCCCGGGCGCTTGCCCCCGCCACGGCCGGCAGGCCCTCGACGGTGGCCAGCGAAAGGTCCGGCAGCAGCACGGCGTCGATATTTGGGTGCATGAGGCCCAGCCCGCGCAGGCCCTCGGCCGCGCCGGCGCCGGCGGCGAACAGGAAGGTCAGCCCGCCCGCCTCCACGGCGATGCAGGGCGCTTCGGCGCAGACCGTGGCGCGGAACGCATCCGCCGGCGGCGCCTGC
>CAZTMG010000194.1:0-581 GCA_964614815.1 uncultured Rhizobium sp.
CTTTCAGTTGAACAAGCACGCGCGAGACTGCGCGTAGATCGTCCTCCTCGCCGCCCGTCATGTTTTCATGCGTGCTGTCGGCCAGGCGCTGGGCATCCAGCTTCCAGCTTTCCAGAATGCGGCGCCGGTCAGCAAGGGAAAGATCCGGATGGGTCAGCACGTCTTCCGGCCGGCCGAAGTGGCGGCTTGGATGAAGGACCATATCGTCAACATGCGTGTTCATGACGTAACGCCTTTCCTCGCTCAGATCGTCAAGTCTGAACGGCGCTGCCTGCCGGCGGTTCCCCGCAAGATGCAGACGAAGAAAAGCGCAGCTGGCGGGGAACCAGCTGCGCCCGGTAACAATGAAAACTGCGACGCGCCTAGCTGGGTCCGTCGCTCGGCAGGCTCGCATAGGCGATGCCGCCATCCACGGCGATCGAATCGCCCACGACATAATCGCCGGCCTTCGAGGCGAGGAAGATCGCGGCTCCGGCCATGTCCTCATCGCGGCCGATGCGACGCAGCGGCGTGCGCGCGGCGACCATGTCGGCATGATCGCGCGCCGCCTTGTTCATCTCGGAGGCGAACGGTCCGGGGGC
>CAZTMG010000194.1:606-2601 GCA_964614815.1 uncultured Rhizobium sp.
ACCAGTCGCGTCGCCATCCGCTTGGTCAGGTAGAGCAGGGAGGATTTCGAGGCATGGTACGAATATGTCTCCCACGGGTTCAGCCGGATGCCGTCGATCGAGCAGATGTTGATCACCTTCGCCGGCCTGTCCGGGCTCGCCGCCGTCTTCAGCGCCGCGTGCAGCGCCTGCGTCAGGAAGAAGGGCGATTTCACGTTGAGGTTCATCACCTTGTCCCAGCCGTGCTCGGGGAATTCCTCGAAAGGTGCGCCCCAGGCCGCGCCCGCATTGTTGACCAGGATGTCGAGCTTGCCCTCGCGTCTGTAGATTTCCTCGGCCAGCATCCTGGCTCCGGCCACGGTGGAGATGTCCTGCGGCAGCGAGATACATTCCGCATGGCCCAGCGCCGTAAGTTCCGCCGCCGTCGCATCGCATGCATCCGCCTTGCGCGCCGAGATGTAGGTCTTTGCCCCGCTTTCCACGAAGCCCTGCGCGATCATCTTCCCGATCCCGCGCGATCCGCCCGTCACCAGAGCCACGCGCCCCTTCAGCGAGAAAAGATTGTCGATCATCATGGCGGAAATCTCCCGGCGCCTGCTCTTTTGCTGGCGCGCACCCTAGCGACGCGGCGATGAAAGGCTAGGGGAGCGTGGCGCTCATCCCTGCATCAGATGCGCCGCGAGCGCCGCATAGGCGGGGAGGGAGACCTTGTCGAGGATCGAATTTCCGTTCGCCGCCACCGGGTGCGAGGCGAAGCGGACGATCACCAGCTCCGCCGCCGGCGCGATCCAGCAGACCTGTCCATGAATGCCGCGCGCGGTGTAGGCGCCGAGGTTGTCATGGCTCACCCACCACTGGCTGCGATAGCTCCAGCCCGGCATGGTCGTGTAGCCGGCCTTGGCAAAGTCCTCGGGCTTGCCGCCCCGGGCGATATCGTCCACGACCTCGGCCGGAACCACCTGCCGCCCGTTGAACGCGCCCCGATTGCGCATCATCTCTCCGAACCGCGCGAGATCCCGCAGCGTAAGGTTGAGGCCGCCGCCGCACGCCGCCATGCCCACCGGGTCGACGTGCAGATAGCCATCCTCCTCCATGCCCAGCTTCTGCCAGATGCGTTCCGATATCAGCTGCGCCATCGGGGTTTCCGTAACCCGCTGCAGCAGCCAGGCCAACACTTCCGTGTTGCAGGTCTTGTAGGCGAAAGCTTCGCCGTGATTCCCCTGCTTGGGCAGCGTCTTCAGGAAGGACACGATGCAGTCCGGTCCGTCATGGCCTTCCGGCGGCTTGCTGTAGCCAGCGGCGACGCCATAGGTTCGAACCTCGGCGAGCGGGTCGGTGTAGGCCTCCGAATACCTGACGCCTGTGGTCATATCCATCACCTGCCTCACGGTCGCGTCGCCGAACGCAGAGCTGGACAGCTCCGGCAGATAGAATCCGACTTTGGCTGATGTATCGATCACGCCTTCATGCGCCAGCGTTGCTGCAATGAGTCCGACGAAGGATTTGGTCACGGAAAAGGCGATGTGCGGACGCTCCGGCGCGCCTTCGCCGCGATAGGTTTCGTAGATGATCGCCCCGCGATGCAACGCCGCGATCCCGTCGACATACATCGCCTCCAGCGATTGGGCCCACGTCATCGTCTCGCCGTCCATGGTTGTGAACGTGATGCCGTCGATGTCGTCGCGCAGCGCACGCGGGAGAACGCTGGCCGGGCCGGGGCCGCGGCGCACATTGGCTGTCGGCTTCAGCTCCCGCTGATGACTGAAGGCCCAGCGCGTGTTGGGAAACGAACTCCCCGACAGTTCTCCGCCCTCGGGCCGGATGGTCAGCTCCCGCGGCGGTGGAAAGCCTCGCATCAGCCCCCGGATCCTGGGATCGCTGGTCTGCGGCGTCCAGTTGCTGGCCATGGCTCTCCCCATTGCGTCGCGCGTTCGGACGAGAGCCTATCGAACATGTCGGCAAACGCCAGTCGCCCGGATCGGGCCAGCCTCAGTACCCGTTGAGGCGGGCATAGCG
>CAZTMG010000194.1:2621-4475 GCA_964614815.1 uncultured Rhizobium sp.
TAGAGACCTTCGAGAACGCGCGCGCGCTTCATGTAGAGGCCGGCGTCATGCGCATCCGTCATGCCGATGCCGCCGTGCATCTGCACCGTCTCATTGGAGACGAGATGCAGCGTCTCCGCCGCCCGCGCCTTGGCCAGCGAGGCCAGCTCGCCAATGTTGTTGGCGTTCCGGTCCAGCGCGTCGAGCGCCGCCGCCACGCAGCTGCGCGTCAGCTCCAGCTCCGTGAACATGATGGCCGCGCGATGCTGCAGGGCCTGGAACGATCCGATCAGTTGCCCGAACTGCTTGCGGACCTTGAGATACTCGCTGGTCATGGCAAAGGCCGCATCGGCCGCGCCAAGCGCCTCCGCCGCCAGCCCGATGCAGGCCCGATCGAGCACCTGCTCCAGCACGGCATACCCGCCGCCGACCGCGCCCAGCACAGCATCCGCGCCCGCCTCGACGTCCGCGAACGCGATGTTCGCCGCGCCATGCGCATCCAGCGTGCTCAGCTTGGTGCGCGTCACGCCCTTGGCGTCGGCTGGAACCAGGAACAGCGTGATCCCGGCCTTGTCTTCCGGGCCGCCCGAGGTCCGCGCCGCGACGATCAGCAGGTCCGCCTCGCCGCCATCGACCACATAGCGTTTCTCGCCGTTCAGGACATGGCCCGCGCCGCCGGGCGCAGCCGTGAGCGTCACATGCGCCGGGTTGTGGTGCGGGGTCTCGTCCACCGCCAGCGCGGTGATGATCTCCCCGCCCGCGATCCTGGGCAGCCACGCCGCCTTCTGCGTCTCGCTTCCCGCGATCAGCAAGGCGGATGCGCCTACCAGCGCCGTCGAGAGCAGCGGCGTCGCCGCGATGGTGCGCCCCTGCGCCTCGAGCACCTGGCCCAGCCCCACATAGCCAAAGCCCGATCCGCCGAATTCCTCCGGGATGATCACCCCGGCAAAGCCCAGCTCGGCCATCTCCTTCCAGGCCGCCTTGTCATGACCCGCGCCCGCGCTCCTGAGCGCGCGTAGCTGGCTCACCGGCAGCTTCTCCGCCGCGAAGGTCATCGCGCTGTCGCGCAGCATCTGCTGCTCTTCGCTGAGCACGAACGCCATCGGGCACTCCCTCGCTGCCAGCCGGGCCTTGCCCCCGGATACCGGCCTTTCAGTTTTGCGAGTTGGGTCTTAGCGTTCCGCGTACCGCCCAATCAAGGGCGTCCTCGATCCGGTCATTGCCCCAGAACAGCTCGCCATCCTCGGTCACGAAGCTGGGCGCGCCGAAAATGCCGAGATCGGCCGCATGCGCCGTCTCGCTGCGCAGCTGCTCCTTGATCGGTTCGGACGTCATCGCCGCCAGCACCTCCAGCGGATCGAGCCCCGCGCGCCGCGCCGCGGCGTGGAGAATCTGCGGGTCGGAGATGTCCCGGTCATGCACGAAATTGGCCTGGTAGACGGCCTTGACGAAGTTGGGCCGCTGCGCCTGGGGCAGGGCGAGCGTGATCCGCGCCGCCATAAGTCCGTTCTGGGGGAAGCGTCCCGGGCGCCTAAAGGGCAGGGCGTATTTCTCGCAGATCCGCTCCACGTCGCGCCACATGTACGCGCCCTTCACCGGCACGACATTGAACGGGCTGTCTTTCATGCCCTGCTGGGCATGGAACAGCGGGCCCAGCAGGAAGGGCCGCCACTCCACCTCCACCCCCCGCCCCGCCGCCGCCTTGTCGATTCGCATGGCCGCCGGATAGGAATAGGTCGAGGCGAATTCGAACCAGAATTGCAGTTTCACGACACCATCCCGGGCAAGGCGATTCGTCATCCTAGCAGATTGCCCCGCAAAAGCCGCGCGCAGGCGGCAGGAGAGCTTGCGGTTCATCGTGCGCTCCCGGGCTCA
>CAZTMG010000194.1:4485-5239 GCA_964614815.1 uncultured Rhizobium sp.
CGTCCGGATGGGTGTCCGGGGCCGGCTCCCGGACCGGGCGAAGCATTCCCGCCGGCCGTCACGGATGATATGCCCGCGGGCAGTGACGGGGACCGCGCCATGAAGCATCTGATTCCCGCAGCCTGGATGCTCATCGCCGCAGCTTGCGGCCCGACCGTGCAGGACGAACCGCGCCCCCCCGCGGGAACTCGCCATTGTCGGCGCGCGCTGACCACATGGCGGGAGACCTGGAGGCCGGAGCAGGAGGGTTCGCGCACCGCGCCCGCACATAACAAGGCCAACGGCCGTTCGCCCATGGCCCGGCGCGTGGCGCGCCCTATCCCCGGGGGGTCTGCACGCCGCTGACATGGCCCTCGCGCAGCGCCTCGCGGCGGAAGCGGAACAATTCCGCCGGCCGTCCGCCAGTGGCCTGGCTCTGCACGCCGAGCCCCACCACCAACCCTGAATTGTTCAGCGCCCGGCGGAAATTCTGCTTGTGCAGCGGCAGGCCCAGCAGGGACTCCACCACCCTCTGCAGGTCCAGCAGCGTGAACCGCTCCGGCATCAGTTCGAAAACGACAGGACGATATTTGATCTTGCCGCGCAGCCGGCCAATCGCCGTCGCGAGGATCCGCCGGTGATCCGAAATCATCGGTTCGCCCAGGACGGAGGCAGGCAAGGGCGCCGCCTTGCGCCCGAGATCGCGGACCTTCTCGGGCGCCAGTCCCGCCTCATAGAGCAGTTCGTAGCGCTCCAGCACGCGCTCCTCGATCCA
>CAZTMG010000195.1:0-5176 GCA_964614815.1 uncultured Rhizobium sp.
GGCGATGCGGCGGCGACATCATGTGAAGCCGAGGGCCTTCAGCGCGGCGATGGAGTCCATGCGGGTCTCGAGGAAGGAGCTGGCGGCCTGGCTGACGCCGACGCCGCCGGCGATGAGGGCCGAGACGCCTACAACCGTCATGAAGATGTCCAGCATTCCGATGAGGTCGCGCAGGCCGTCGACGGCGTCCTCGGGGCCGCGATAGCGAAGGCCGTCGGCGCCCCAGCGCGCATTCAGGTCGGCCTCGAAGGTTGCGGCGTGTTCGGGCTTGAGCAGCAGGCGGTAGGCGGTGCGGAAGAGCGCGCCGGGCGCCAACTGTCCGCTGTCGCGCAGCGCGGCCACGTCGATGACGATACGCGGCTCGAACAGGCCTGGCTCGCCAACGCGGTCTGGCTCGCGCACCAGGGTGGCGCGCAGCTCGACGGGTATGGGACCGAGGCTGAAGCGGTCACCAACCCTGACCCGGAGGCGTTCGGCGAGCGAGGCGCTGGCGGCGACGCCCCAGACATCGCCCTTTCGGGCGAGGATGTCGGGAAGCGCAATCCCGCGGTCGAACACGAAGGCGCCGACCAAGGGAAAGAGATGGTCGATTCCGCGCACGTCGGCCTGTATGGCTTCCGATCCTGTGCGAGCCATGAGGTCGATCTGGGCGGCTTCGCTGACCACGCCGCGGTCCTTGAGCCAGGCGAGTTGTTCGTCGCTCGCTGCGCGCTGCGAGAGCGTAACGGCGGCGTCTCCCCCGAGGAGTTCGCGCGACTGGCGCTCCAGCCCCGCCGCGAGCGCGGCAGTGATCGAGCCTGCCGAGGCGATGGCCCAGGCGCCGAGCGCGAGACAGGCGAGATAGATCCAGAAGCCTGCCGCGGCGCCGGCGAGCTCGCGACAGGCGATGCGGAGCCAGGGGGGCGTACGCATCATGCCGCGATCGTCCCGTCGCGCATCTCCACGACACGATCCGCACGGGCGGCGATTTCCGGGTCATGGGTGACCACAATGAGGGCGGCGCCGCGCTCCTTCGCGATGCCGAATAGCATGTCTGCGACCATGGCGCCTGTGACGCCATCGAGATTCCCGGTCGGTTCGTCGGCGAAGACGATGGCAGGATTGCTGGCCAGCGCGCGGGCGACGGCGACGCGCTGGCGCTCGCCGCCGGAGAGCTGGCCAGGATAGTGATCCATCCGGTGGGCGAGTCCCACCGCGGCGAGAGCCGAGCGAGCAAGTTCGTCCACATTGGCGAGGCCCGCGATCTCGAGCGGGACGCGGACATTGTCGAACGCGTTCATCGTGCCGAGCAGATGGAAGGACTGGAAGACCAGGCTGACGCGGCCGCGGCGCAGGCGGGCGAGCGCATCCTCGCTGCGGCCGTCGAGCCTTTCTCCGAGCAGGGAGATGACGCCCCCGGTGGCCCGCTCGATCCCCGTGGAGACAGCGATGAGCGAGGACTTGCCGGACCCCGACGGACCGACAATGGCAACGCTCTCGCCCGGACTGGCGCGGAAGCTCACGCCCTTCAGGATATGCACCGGCCCCGAGGCGGCGGGCAGCGTGAGGTAGACGTCGCTGAGACGGAGGGCGTCGTTCAAGCCGCGCCCCGGCGCGAGAACGGGACAACGTTGGCGGCGGGGCGCAGGGCGGCAATCTCGCCGGGCGGGAGAAGCAGATGGCGGGAGCCGGGGACGAGGATGGCGGGCGCATGGAACTGCGGAACATCGAAGCCCATGACCGCCAACAACGTGTTGAAGAAGGAGTTCGAGTTGCGGCCGAAGCCGAGGAAGGGATAGGGCAGCCCCGCCCCGCCCTCCGGCCCCTTGCTGAGCGCGTTGATCCGGCGAAGCGCCTCCAGCGCGGGGGCGAGACGCTGCTCGACCTCCTCCCGCGCAAGACCTCTGGCGAGCGCGCGCACGGCGCCGGACGAGAGCGCATCCGCGATGTTCCAGCGCGGGCCGGCGGCGCCGTTGACGGGCATGAAGGTGCGCGGATGGCTGTGCGTGTCGTAGCCGCGCAGGCGGTCCGACGGGAGATAGCCGATCGGCTTGTGGCGCCAGGCGCCGATCTCCGCGTCATACCAGGAGGCAAGGCCGTTGAGCTGGCGCACCACATTGCCGGAGGCGTCGGCGATCACGACCATCCGGTGCGCCGCAAGACGCGACCGCCGGGGAATGCGCAGTTCGGCTGCGTTGATGCTCCATCCGCTCATGCAGTCGAAAATACGGCATCCGCGGCGCATGTCACGCGGAGGATGCCGCGATGCAGCCCGGACGGCGCGATCAGTTCGGGACCGCGTGGAATTCCGGCGGAAGGGCGCGGTCGCCGGGCTGGATGCGCTGCCATGCGGCGGACTGGCGGGCGACAATGTCGACCAGATTGCCCATGGCGAGGTGCATATCGACGAGGTGCAGGCCCCACTGCGGGCGAATGGCGCCGTCGACCACGACATCGCCGGCGATGGAATCGGTGCGTGGGTCAGCGGGGTCGGCGTTCACGGTGACGGCAAGATAGCTGAAGCCGCCGCGATCGATGCACTGGGCCGTGAGTAGCCCTGGCAGGGAGACGAAGGGGGTTTCCGGCGGCAAGCCGTCGGCGGTCCAGGGCATAGGAGCGGCGAGTTCGTCGAACAGGATCGACCCGGCGGGGAGCAAGGGCTTCAGCACGCCGCCGGAACCGTCGATCCCGGCGGGATTCACGCAGGCGGCCTTCATGCCCGTGGTGCGGGCGGCGGCGAAGAGCGAGTCGGCGGGAGGCGGGACGTCGGCGCGGAAGGAGGAATAGGCGATGAAGCAACCGATGCTGTCCGCGGCGGCGCACGGCGGGATGCTGCGGAAATCGCCAACGCCGCCGCGCAACGGGATCTCGATCGTCGCGCCAATGAGAAGAGCGGAGACCAGACGGTCCTGCACGGGTTCGCCATCGATCTCGGACGCGATGAGGCGCGCAAGGAGGCCGGCCCCCTGGCTGTGGCCGATGAGAATGACGCCACGGCCCGAATTGTCCGCGGCGATGTAGTGACGCCAGGCAGCCCTGACATCGGCGTAGGCCATCTCGCGATCTGTGGCGACATCTTCGCCGGCGCGGAGTTTCTGGAGGGCGGTGAGCGTGACCTGGCGATAGAGCGGCGCATAGAGGCGGCAGGCATTGCCGAACCGCGCAAGCTGCTGGCGAACGATCTCGTGCTCTTCGGGTCCCGCGCTGGCGTCAGCATTGCCGCCGGGATCGCGCGATACAGCGGGGTAGACATAGAAGCAGTCGACCGGCGGATCGCCCGAGATGCGGAAACCGTCCGCGTGCTGTCGGCCGTCGGCGTCGATGACAGTGGCGGTCGCGACCTGCTGGCAGGGACCTTCCACGCCCGGGCGACAGAGCCAGTTGGCCGGCTCGGCATAGCGCAGCGGCGTGACCGCGGGGACGGCAGGATCTGCGGCCCACTCCGGCGCAGTCTCGGCGACGACGGGCGCAGGCGCGGGTTCGCCGCCGCACGCGCCGGACGCGAGCAGGATCGCAAGGGCGGCCAGTCGACTGCGATCCATCGAGGCGCTCCCTTTCTGCGCCGCTCTGGCGCGCCGCGTGTTCCGCCCGGCGGAAACCGGCGGCGGCATTCTGACGCGAGAACGGGCGGGGTCAAACACATCCGCGCGATTGCGCGGCCGGCCGCCCTAGGCAAGGCATGCCCTCTGGGGCAGGTTGCCGCCCGGCAAGGCGCAGCGGAAACCACAGGACGCGCGCTCCGGGAGGACATCATGATCACACGTCTGGCTGGTGGAGCGCTGGGCGCCGTCTCGATGGTCGCGCTGCTGTCGTGCACGACGCCGGAGGCGGCCACGGCGACGGCGCCCGCCGCGCCGGTTGCGACAACGTCCCCTGCCCCGATCCCGGTTGCGGCGGCGCCCGCGATTCATCCCGGAGAGATCGTCTACAAGCAGAGTTGCGCCGCCTGTCACGACAATCCGGAAGCGACGCGCTCGCCTTCTCGCGACAACCTGAAAGGCATGAGCTTCCAGTTCGTCAACTATGCGCTGACCCAGGGCAAGATGAGGGACATGGCGGCCGGCCTGAGCGCGGAGCAGCGCGCAGCCGTGGTGAGCTATGTCACCGGACGCGACACAACGAAGACCGTGGACTGGACGCCCGGCATGATGTGCACGGGCGCGCGCGCGGCGGTGGACCTCGGGGGTCCCGATGCGGCGACGGCGACGCATTTCGGCTATGACTGGCGCAATACGCGCAAGCTGACAGCGAAGCAGGCCGGACTCACGACGGCGCAGATGGGCGACCTGGAGCTGGCCTGGAGTATCGCTTTTCCCGATGCGACCATCATGCGCAGCCAGGGCGCCATCGTGCACGACAACCTGTTCTACCCGGTAGCGGAGGCCGGGAAGCTCTATGCGTTCGACCTTAGCGATCCGGCGAAGCCGTGCGTGCAATGGGTCTATACGACGCCTGGGGAGGCGCCGCTGCGCACCAGCGTGGCCTATGGCGTGCTCGCTGACGGGACGCCGCTGCTGGCGTTCTCCGGCATCGACTCGACAGTGCACGCGGTGGATCCGCGCACCGGCAAGGCGCTGTGGACCAAGCCGGTGGGCTACTACTCGCATTCGATGACCACCGGGACGCCGAGCATCCTTAAAGACCGCGTAATCGTTCCGGTGGCGCAGTTCGAGATTTCGGTGGCGCGCGAGAACAGCCACGACTGCTGCACCAACCATGGCTATGTGCTGTCGCTGGACCCCCGGACAGGCGAACAGCAATGGCGCTACGACACCATGCCGGACGCACAGCCCCTGCGCGACCGCGGCGACGGCAAGCCCCTGAAGGGACCTTCGGG
The DNA here is from genome assembly GCA_964614815.1 of uncultured Rhizobium sp. Taxonomy (GTDB): domain Bacteria; phylum Pseudomonadota; class Alphaproteobacteria; order Caulobacterales; family Hyphomonadaceae; genus UBA7672. The sequence goes on from CAZTMG010000195.1 coordinate 4,817, forward strand.
GGCGCCGATCTGGAATTCCCCCGTGGTCGATGAGGGGCGCGGCCTCGTCTATTTCGCAACGGGCGAGAGCAATTCGCCGCCGGCGCATAGGAACACCAACGCGGTAATCGCCGTCGATCTCAAGACCGGCAAGGAAAGGTGGAGCTTCCACGCAACGCCGAACGACATCTTCAATTCAGGCTGTGGGCTCAACCCCAGGCCGGAGCTGCTGAACTGCGTGAAGGCGCCGGAGACGGTGTATCGCGACGTTGATTTTGGGGCCTCGGTGATCCTCGCCAGGACCAGCGACGGACAGGAGCTGCTCTTTGCGGGGCAGAAGTCGGGTTCTGTCTGGGCTTTCGAGCCGGACACGGGCAAGGT
>CAZTMG010000196.1:0-3216 GCA_964614815.1 uncultured Rhizobium sp.
GGCCTCGGCTTCCGCCCGGGCGGCTTCGGCGCGTTCCTGCTCGCGACGCGCGGCCTCGGCCCTGGCCGCTTCCGCAGCCGCTTCGGCTGCCGCCAGCTCGGCGGCTTCCTTGCGGCGCTGGGCCTGACGCATGGCGTAGGCTTCGGCGTCCATCGACTTGCGGCCCTCGACGATCCACGCCATGGCCGGCTTGGCGAAGGCGAAGATGTAGAAGACGATGTCGACCGTTGTCGCCGGCGGCAGCGCAGCGCCGGCTGGCGCGTTGGCCTTCACGATTTCCCAGCCCATGTGCACGCCGATGTTGGTGGCGAACGCGAAACCCGCGCAGCAGAGCAGGGCGGGCAGCAGCACGGCCCAGTCGACCTTGCCGCCATCAGCCTTGCGATGCTTGATCGCGTGCATGGCGCCGGAGGCCGCGCAGTTAACGAGGCCGATGCCGAACGCCATCATGGCGGCGAACGCGGCGACGCAGAGCCAGCCGATGTCCAGCTGCGGCCAGAACATGCCGACGACGCCGCCCGTGGCCAGGGTGGCGCCGGACAGGGTGAGTCCCCAGGCAAAGATCGACGACCATGTGTAGTTGCGCTGTTCCATGCCGACGAAAATGGCGCGGCCGAGTGTACGACTTGCTAACGATGATTTCGCGCCGATGAATCAGGGCGCTGCAGGCGTCGACGCGCGCGTGCAACGGAAGCGTGCGGGCGCATGCGTCGCTGCGCCCGGCACATTCTTCCGCGCGCAGCGACACTTCTTGCCTAGCTGCGCCCGCCTGGCTGCGCCCGCCTAGCTGCGCCCGATTGTCTTCCGGACGCTGATGAACGCGCCCTCGCTGTCCCACGCCGGATTGTGGTCCACCAGCCCGCCGCCGTTCGAGATGTGGTTGTTGCGCCAGCCCGCCGCGACCGACCATTTGTCCGAGACCGCCGCTTCGATGCCGCCGCCCCATTCATACATGCCGTTCACGCCCGTGCCGCCGGCGGGGAAGGGCTGGCCCGGCGTCCACAGCACGCCGGCATAGGCGTCGACGAAGGGCTGCACCGGGCCGATCTCGGGAAAGTTGTAGCGGATGCGTCCGCCCGCCCGCAGGCCATCCGCGTCGCTTGTCTGCGGCGGCTCTGGCTCGAACAGTTCGCTGGTCGTGCCGGTGGCGTGGAACAGGCCGCCGCCCAGCTGCGCCTCGAACCCGCTGGCGAAGCGCCAGGACCGCATGGCGGTGACGGAGACCGCTTCAAGATCGCGGATCGCCTCCTGGAAATCCCCGCGCGGGGAAAGGTGCGACGTCTCGAACACCCACGATTCTTCCGCGACGGGGCCGATGAAGGGAAGGCCGTCTTCCTGCGCCTCGGCGGCGAGGGGGAGGGTGAAGGCGAGCGCGCCAAGCGCGGAGACGATGATGGCGCGGCGGGCGAGGGCCCGGCGGTGGAAGATCTGGGTCATGGGGAGGCTTTCCTGCTGGAGCTATCCGGTGTCGTCCCGGAGTGCTGGCAGGATGGCCGCGCGCCTGTCGTGAAAGTTTGCCGGCGGAGGGTCAGATGGCGCCGAAGTGTCGCGGCGGATGTGAAACGATTCCCGGGCGCGCGGGCGGGGATATCCATTGATTCAGGGGGTAGGCCCGGCAGCCCGCATCGCCAGCCGGCGCGGCCCTCGCACGCCAATGGTTAACGGCGTCTAAATCCCCTAATTTCTCTTCGGTGGATAACGAAAAAGATTCCCGCGAGAGGCGTGTTGACGGTCCATTAGGGTTATGGCGACACTATATGTAGCGTCGGGGCTGGCGCGGGATACCAAGCAGTTGGGTTTCGCCGGTTCTGGCCGGAATTAACGATTTTGGGCCTCCAACGAGGATTTTCGATGTCCGCAGACGCCGCTGTCGCCGAAAAACAGACTGCTGACCGCCGGGGCAAGCCCAAGGCGCATGCGGGCCTTCGCGTGGTCGAGGGGGTCAGGATCGACCCCTCCCGCGACGCGCTTCTGACGGACTTCGGCAAGAAGACGCTGGATGACCGCTACGTCCTGCCGGGCGAGTCGTACCAGGACATGTTTGCCCGGGTCGCCACCGCCTACTCGGATGATGCCAGCCACGCGCAACGGATTTACGACTACATCTCCAGGCTCTGGTTCATGCCGGCCACGCCGATCCTGTCGAATGGCGGGGCGGATCGCGGCCTGCCGATCTCCTGCTTCCTGAACGGCGTCTCCGACTCGCTGGACGGCATTGTCGAGACCTGGAACGAGAATGTCTGGCTCGCCTCCAATGGCGGCGGCATCGGCACCTACTGGGGCGAGGTCCGCTCGATCGGCGAGAAGGTGGGCCAGAACGGACAGACCTCGGGAATCATCCCGTTCATCCGCGTGATGGATTCCCTCACCCTGGCGATTTCGCAGGGCTCGCTGCGCCGTGGTTCGGCCGCCTGCTATCTCGACATCTTCCACCCGGAGATCGAGGAGTTCCTGGAGATCCGCAAGGCGGCCGGCGACTTCAACCGGAAGTCCCTCAATCTCCATCACGGGGTCAACATCACCGACGAGTTCATGGAGGCGGTGCGGCAGGACGCGCAGTTCCAGCTGAAGTCGCCGAAGACGGGCGAGGTGCGCAAGGAAGTCTCGGCCCGCAAGCTGTGGCAGAAGATTCTCGAGCTGCGCATGGCGACGGGCGAGCCCTACCTGCTGTTCACGGACACGGTGAACAACGCCATGCCGGCGCACCAGAAACAGCTTGGCTTCAAGGTCCGCCAGTCGAACCTGTGCTCGGAGATCATGCTCCACACCGGCCCCGACCATCTTGGCGTCGACCGCACGGCGGTGTGCTGTCTCTCGTCGGTGAACGCCGAGAAGTTCCTCGAATGGAAGGGGAACGAGATGTTCCTCGAGGACGTGTTCCGTTTCCTGGACAATGTGCTGGAGGATTTCATCCGGCGGGCGCCGAAGGAAATGGCCCGCGCGGTCTACTCGGCCCAGCGCGAACGCTCGGTCGGCCTTGGCCTGATGGGCTTCCATTCCTTCCTGCAGAGCCAGGGCGTGGCGATGGAATCGGCCACGGCGAAGGCCTGGAACAATGTGATGTTCAAGCACCTCCGGCGCGGGGCCGACGCTGCGTCGGTCAAGCTGGCCAGGGAGCGCGGCGCCTGCCCGGATGCGGCGGACTGCGGCGTGATGGCCCGCTTCTCCCACAAGCTCGCGATCGCGCCGACGGCCTCGATCTCGATCATCTGCGGC
>CAZTMG010000196.1:3254-3464 GCA_964614815.1 uncultured Rhizobium sp.
TCTACACCCACAAGACCCTGTCGGGCTCGTTCTCGGTCAAGAACCCCTTCCTCGAGCAGGTTCTGGAGAAGACCGGCAACAACACGCCGGGCGTCTGGGCCTCGATTCTCGAGAATGAGGGGTCGGTGCAGCACCTCGACTGCCTGACGGAGCAGGAGAAGATGGTGTTCCGCACGGCCTTCGAGATCGACCAGCGCTGGATCATCGAAC
>CAZTMG010000196.1:3515-5148 GCA_964614815.1 uncultured Rhizobium sp.
TTCCTCGCCGCAGACATCGACAAGTGGGATCTCCACATGCTGCACTGGACGGCGTGGGAGAAGGGCCTGAAATCGCTCTATTATTGCCGCTCGAAGTCGATCCAGCGGGCCGGCTTCGCGGGCTCCGAGGGGGCCGGGAAATCCGCCATGGACATGGGCCGGGGCAAGACCGACTACGAGGAATGCCTCGCCTGCCAGTAGGCGGGAAAAAACGCATCCGTGGGGGCGATGTCTCGAATTGGTGCAATTCCGGAATGACGACCTCGCGGTCGCCATTCTGGTTTTTCCCAGTAATCGCGGGCTTTTTTCTGTGTGGCGCCGAAGCCGCAAAGGTTGCCGGGCCCGGCTTTCCGGGTTAGGCTGACCACGGGTTAGACGAACAGCTGGAGCGGGCAGGAACGCAGTTTTACCGGACGCGTTATCAGTTTGGTAATTCGGCAGGATCAGGCTTCGAGCCTCAATTGTCTGGGACGCGCAGTTAAAATGATTGCAAGTCTGGCAGGTAGCGTCGTCGTCATGTCGTGCCTCGGTTGCGCGGCTCCCCCGGCGGATTCCGACACCCTCGCAATAGAAATTGGCCCGGTTGACGGCGCACAATCCTTCGCATCCGGCGATGCGCCCCGCGACATCACGATCGAGACGCCAACGGCGCCGACCTTCGGGCCGCCGCTGCGCGTCGGAAACGATTTCAGCCCCTCCAACATGGCGAGCCCGCTGGCGGCTGCAAGGTTCGAGGCGCTGGATCTTGCGACCCCGATGCCGGTTCGCTCGATGGAAGGCGACCGTTTCGGCGGCGAGATTTCGTTCTCTGCCTCCGGGGAGTCGACCGGCCTCGGACTCGACATGTCGTTCACCCCGCGCGCGCAGATCGAGCGCAACCGCGCGGGCAACAATGTCGCCCGCACCGGCGCGGAATTCCGGGTCGGCACGAATCTGGCGGACCGCGACCTGCGCGGCAAGGGCCGCTTCTCCAAGGCTCCGTCCTGGTACTTCTTCATTGGCGCCGACAATGAGGCGCTCATCTGGAACGTGGCCGACCAGCGCGCCATGGACGGCGCCAGCCTTCGCGACCAGGCGACGGTGGGCGACCTGCAGGCGGGCGTGGCCTGGACAACCGGCGAGGGCGCGCAGGTGTCGCTCGGCCTTGTCGAACGCAAGCTCAGCTTCAACGATCTCGCAGGCGATCAGGATATCGAGATGCGCGAGCGCTTCGCGGCGTTCTCGTACACGCTGCGCTACCGGTAGGATCACGCGAGGAAGTTTCGGGCCGGCCCGGCGTGCGAACGCCGGGCCGGTCCGCTTTTGCAGGCATGCGCGTGCGTTGCCGCAGGCGGCTGCGGGGTTCGGAAACACGCGCGTGCGCCTGTGCGTCTATCCCGGATCGCGCCGGCGCGGATGCGCGCGCAGGAAGGCGCGGTGGGCGGACTGGGCCAGCGAGATCGCGTTGACGTATTCGGGCCGGCCGTGATGCCAGAGGCTGGCCTCGCGGGCGCGGACGTAGGGACGCGCGACGACCTCCGGCGGCAGGCTGGCGAGGCGCGCGGCGAGACGGCGGATGGCGGGCTGCGGGTTGGCGAGGACGCGCGACAGGGCCTCGATGCGGCGGGCGAGGACGCGGTTCGGCGGACGGTCC